>JAIEPD010000026.1 GCA_019749935.1 Alphaproteobacteria bacterium | reverse complement strand
CAAATCTCTCTTTAGAGTAACCGCGACTTCCAGTCTAGACATCAACCTACCAGCTTCAGCTGGTTGTTATTGAGTTTTTCTGAATTTATGTCTCAATTCAGAGTTAAACAGGTTGGAAGTAAGTCACATTCGGCTCTCTAAAAAATCACACCAACCTGATTTTTAAGAAGATTGAATGGATAAGATCCTATCTCAATAAAAAAAATATAGATATTTTAAAAATCATATAATATGATGCTTCAAATAAAATATATGAAAGGCATAGTTAAGATATGTTTGCTTTTTTAAAAGAAATATCCTCAAAAACTCTTGCTAAAATACAAAAGACTGCAGCAGATCTTGAGGTTCATTTAACGCATCTCGGCTATTTTTTGATTATTGCTTTTCCAACTTTTTATCTCATAAACTCGCTTTTTGTTTCACCTCAGGGTTATGAAAACCTTCCTTTGAGATTAGCTATAGGTTTTTTAGGATTGTCCCTTGTTATACGACATAAATGGCCAACGATTTTACAGCCATTGTTGCCATTCGTTCTTTATGTGACTTTGGTTTTATCTTTTCCATTTTTCTTCTTTTTTATGCTCTTTAACAATCCTGACTCCAGCATATGGCAAATTAATGTTCTGGTTGGATTAGTGGTTTTATCTTTATTTGTTAAGTGGAAAGAAAGCCTTTTTCTATCCACTCTCGGATGTTTTTTAGCGTGGTTAGTTTTTGCCTTTACAGTGCAAAATCCAACATTACCTTCTAATTTTTGGCAATTAGTCATTGTGTATATCAGTCCACTCGTTTATATAGCCCCTTTCTTCAACAAAAACGAACACATCCAAGAAGAAAAATTGGCTTCTATGAAAATGTTAGGCGGGGCGATTGCTCATGAAATGCGAACGCCTTTGTCCGCTATTTCAATGATAGGGGCCACTTTAAAAAACTCGGTTGATGATTTATTTGAATCATCCAAAAATAACGAACCGATCAACCCGGATCCTTATTTGTTAAGTGTCCCTGAGTCCATCCATGCTACAACCAAAAGCGCATTTACCATCATCGATATGATTTTAATGAACCTAAAAGATGTCTCAGATCTAAAGGCCAGAGACATCCTATCAATCGCAGATTGTGTGAATGATGCTATTCAAAACTATCCTTTGGCAGAGCACGAACAAGAGCTTGTTCATTTTGACTCAGCTAATAATTTTGAATTTATGGGGGATAAAACACTTTTCAAGCATGTGATTTTTAATCTTTTGAAAAATGCTCTTTACTATGTTTTGGCAGCTGGCAAGGGCGGGATTTATATCACCCTAGAATCTGGCACAAATGAAAATCGGTTAATCTTTAAGGATACAGGCCTTGGGATGCCAGCATCCATGGTGCCTTATGTTTTCGATCGATTTTATTCAAAAACCCAACATGGAACCGGGATTGGTTTGGCATTTTGCAAATCAGCTATGCAGCGGTTTAAGGGGCGCATCACTTGCAAAGCCGAGGAGGGCGAGCATACAACTTTTATCCTCAGTTTTCCAACGAATGATAAAACTTCCTAGATATTCTTGGCCTTTTTATACCCAAAATGTTTCAAAGAGCCGGGCAGGCGTTTGAGGGTCAAGGAGCGCAGTGTATATATAAACACATGAGCACCGCAGATCCCGAAAAACAACGAACCCGGAATTTGAAACAAGAAGGGTATATAAAAAAAGATTGCCTTAGACATAAGGTTTGAGCTACAAATAACAGTAAATAATCCGAAAGTTCTGAGTAGAAAATGAAAAAAGATATTCATCCTGATTACCACAAAATTAAAGTCGTTATGACAGATGGTACAACCTTTGAAACACGTAGTACCTGGGGTAAAGAAGGCGATACATTGCAGCTTGATATTGACCCAAAGTCTCATCCAGCGTGGACGGGTGCTGGTCATAAGCTTCTTGATATGGCTGGGCAAATCAGCAAATTCACAAAGCGTTACCAAAACTTTGGTGCGTCTTCTAAGTAAATTTCTAAAAAAGGGGTCGGCACGTGGCATTCCCATCAGGGCATATTATGTCAGATCCAGACCCCGATTATCTTTCTAATCTTAACGAAGCGCAGCGCGCCGCAATAGAGGCAACAGAAGGTCCAGTTCTGGTCCTGGCCGGAGCAGGGACGGGAAAAACGCGTGTCTTAACCACGCGCCTTGTGCATATTCTAAACCAAAATCTGGCCTATCCAAGTCAAATCTTGGCTGTGACTTTTACAAATAAAGCAGCCCAAGAAATGAAAGAACGTATCGGTCATTTACTGGGGCGCTCTATTGATGGAATGTGGCTTGGGACTTTTCACTCCTTGTGTGTGCGTATTTTACGAAGTCACGCAGAATCGGTTGGTCTAGAGACTAATTTCACAATCCTTGATACGGATGATCAATTAAGGTTAATCAAACAAATCTTAAAGGCTGAAAATATTGACGATCGTCAGCACCCGCCACGGCTTATTTTATCCATTATTAGCCGCTGGAAGGATAGAGGATTAACCTTTGAGCAAATCAAGCGGAGTGAGCATGATTTGGCTGGCAGAATCTATGAGCAATATCAAGGCCGTCTTCAGGTTTTAAATGCGGTTGATTTTGGTGATCTTTTGCTGCTCACCTTGACCCTTTTTAAAGAAAAACCAGATGTTTTAAGCTCTTACCAAGAAAAGTTCCGTTATTTATTGGTGGATGAGTACCAAGACACAAACGTTGCCCAGTATTTATGGCTTCGCCTGTTGGCACAAGGAAGTAATAACCTTTGCTGCGTTGGTGATGATGATCAATCAATCTATGGGTGGCGCGGTGCTGAGGTTGGCAATATTTTAAAATTCGAAAAAGATTTCCCAGGCGCTACGGTGATTCGCTTAGAGCAAAATTACCGATCGACCTCTCATATCTTAGGGGCTGCAAGTGGCCTTATTGCCCATAACCAGGGACGTCTTGGAAAAACCCTTTGGACGAATGACAAAAGCGAGGGCGAGCCTGTTTTAATCCGCGGTACTTGGGATTCCATGGATGAGGCTAGGTTTATTGGCGATGAAATTGAAACGCTGCAGCGTCAAGGCGAATCTTTGGGACAGATGGCTGTTTTGGTTAGGGCCGGCTTTCAAACCCGTGAATTTGAAGAACGCTTTTTAAAGCTGGGTATTCCCTACCGCGTTGTGGGCGGCCCTCGATTTTATGAACGTATGGAAATCAGGGATGCTTTGGCTTATTTAAGGCTTTTGGTGCAGCCGGATGATGGTCTTGCATTTGAGCGAATCATTAATGTTCCCAAACGCGGCATCGGCAACACAACCGTTCAAACCATTCATATTTTGGCGCGTGAGCAGGGGATTTCACTTTCCAGAGCTGCAAAGTATTACTCTGAAGCGTCTGAAAAAGGTGCAGCGAGAATTGCGCTTCGTCGATTTTTTGAAGATATGGATCGTTGGCGATCTTTGTTGGATAAAGAACCGCACGTAGAGCTTACCAAGATTATTTTGGATGAATCAGGCTATACAACCATGTGGCGCGAGGATAAATCAGCGGATGCCCCAGGACGGCTTGAAAACTTAAAGGAATTTGTTAGGGCCTTAGAAGAATTTGAATACATCCAAGGCTTTTTAGAACACGTGAGTTTGGTGATGGATAACAACCAACAAGCAGAACGCGAAGCTGTCAACTTGATGACACTTCATTCCGCAAAGGGATTGGAGTTTAACGTTGCGTTTCTTGCTGGCTGGGAAGAGGGATTGTTTCCTCACCCCCGTACTTTGCAAGACAGCGGTGAATCTGGCCTTGAGGAGGAAAGACGCCTAGGCTACGTTGGCATCAGTCGTGCTCGCAAAAAAGCCATTATCACCTATTGTTTTCAGCGCCGCATGCATCAAGGTTGGCAAACAGCAATTCCTTCTCGGTTTGTAAAAGAGATTCCTTTAGCGCATTCGGTTCATATTAATGCCAATGGCGGCGAGGTTGCAGCGCCGGCTTCTTTAAATCGTAAAAATCCTGTTTATTTTAAAAATGCAAAGCCTTCCTTTTTAGACAAGACAATTACTTTGCATAACTTTCAAATTGGTGATCGGGTTTTTCATCAAAAATTTGGCTACGGAGAGGTTATGGAATTAGAAGGTGATAGGCTAGACATTGAATTCGATGAAGCGGGTTCTAAAAAAATCATCGCCGATTTTGTTTCAAAGGCATAAATTATGAGTCTTCTTTGGTCCATTGGCATTCGTATTGATTACCGCGGTATCGATGCTGCGGTTCAGTTGTTAGAGAATATGGGTATGCAGGCCATCAGTTGGTGCGAATGCGACGATGCGTTGCCATCTTTAGACATTGATGATCAGGGGTTTCCTATTGCCAGTGAGTTTTTTCTGCAAGGATATAATAAACTTAGGCCAATAAATGAGGACGTTCAAACAAAGCTTGAAACCTTAGCGGCTCTTTTAGAAATTCCTGTCCCTGTTTTTACAATCGAAGAGGTTGATAATACGGACTGGCTTTCGGTTTGTTATCAACAGTTAGAGCCGCGACAATTGGGCCGCTATTATGTTTATGGCAGTCATAATCCCGATCCAACGGATCCTAATTTGATTCCACTCAAAATCGATGCAGCAACTGCTTTTGGAAGCGGCGAGCATCCAACAACCAGTGGATGTTTGTTAGCGTTGGATGGACTTGCAAACGATTATCAATTTTCCAAAATGCTGGATATGGGGTGTGGCTCAGGGATTTTAGCAATCGCTATGGCAAAAACATGGCCCATGGGTAGGGTTTTGGGGGTGGATAATGACCCAGAATCAGTTCGTGTAACTGGGCGAAACGCGATTTTAAATCTTTGTGAAGGTAATCTGGAGGCGCTTGTAAGTGAAGGTTTTGCAGACTTAAATGTAAGTGCTGCCGGTCCTTTTGATGTTGTGACAGCCAATATTTTAGCAAAGCCACTATGCTTGATGGCGCCTGACATAAAAGCCTCCTTGGTGTCAGGAGGCTGGGTAATTTTATCAGGCCTTTTGGATCGTCAAAAACCAGAAGTTTTAGAGGCGTATGAGGCAATTGGCTTTACGCTTGTTAAGACCTATCCAATCGAAGACTGGGCAACATTGGTGTTGAGAAGTAGAGAAGATATAGCTTGAACATCTTACTGGCCTATTTCGGAAACCTTAAAATAAACGTTGTATGTTCACCCTCAATTGATTCGCAGGAAATGTTTCCGCCAAAATTCTCCATGACAGATTTACAAAAGGCTAAACCAATACCTGTCCCGTGTTGAGTTTTTGAATAAAATCGCTCAAACACATGGGGTACCATCGATGCCGGCATACCTTTGCCAGTGTCTTTGAAATATAAAATGTTAGCATCTGCACTTCTTTCGGTGCGCATATAAACACCGCCTTTATTGGCGGATTTTACATAGTACAATGCGTTTTTCAAAAGGTTAAACAACACGTGCCGCATGAATAATTCATTCCCCTGAAAGGTGAAATTTTCGGCTGTATCGATGTAGATGATTTGCTTTTCAGTTGAAGTTAAGGGATAAGCAGCCAAGGCATTTTGAATGCAAACCTTAATGTCGCAGGGTTCTTTTGAGGCTTCGTTTGTGACCCCTTTTACATTCATCAACAAAATATCGATAATGCTAAAAGCTCCACGCGTTGTGGTTTCAATTTCCGTTGGGGCTTTTTCTATGTAATCTTCGTCAATACCTTCAATTTCTGGATTTTTTTCTTTTGCCCATTTATAACCCTTAATCAAAGTGGGTATATGCATTTTTAAAACCTGAGCAATCAAAGAGATCGAGCCAAGGGGCGTGCGCAGCTCATGTGCCATAGCGCCTGCTAACATCTCCATAGATTTTATTCTCTCAATCATCTCTGCTGTTTTTTGCCTTTCTTGATAAATGATCTCTTTATTACGGGCAAAAATTAACCCTAATCCAATTGCATAAACGTAAGTATACAATGCAAATGTAAAAGAGAATGTTTCGTTTGTTGGAATGACAAGTGCTTGTTGCGTTGCCATAAATATAAGATATCCGAAGGCTATTCCAAGGGAGAGAAGTAGGGAAAAAATCAGCCAATCCGCTAAAAAGATAAGCAAAAACAACCCTAAGACTTCGTTCATCAACCATTCGTTTGATATATTATTTTTAAGAAGCATATAAGTTCCTAAAAATGGCAGGCAGTAGAGAATGGTTATAAACCAATACAGATTAAGATATTTTTTGGCTTTGTCAGGCCAAGAAGACACAAATATGAGAGGAACGCACAAAGCTGTTGCAATCAAGCGTATAGTTAGATCTTCGTTAGTTTGTGAGCCTGCATAGTAAAGGATGAAATAGCAGAGCGGATAATTAATGATGCCAAAGATTCCAAAGCTCTTATACTGTGCCCCAAATTCGGTGGTTCTTTTGTCTAGAAAATGTAGAAATTTGCCTAAGAGAAACATTACGTTTCCTCTATTTGTAAAAATATAAACAGATATACGATATTTATATTTTCAAGTCTATATCTAATTTGTTCAGAGGTTGTTTGGTTTTCTGGATCACCACCCGTCACCCTAGGCTCACAGTTGTGATGATAATGTGCTGTCATTTTATATGGATTTTCTTGGAACCAAATATCTCAGCTTTATTCTCATGGATCCTTGTGTCAAGCACAAGGGTCCATCAGGCGCTCAGTCTCGATTGCGCATCCCCGCATGAGATTAGTTATGCCTCATTTTAAAACATAGTTGATGTCGCAGTTTTTTTCGTCATCATGAGTCCCCTTGGGAGCGTAGTGATCTAGAGGCTGTTTTTTCTGGATTATTACGGAGCTAAACGCTCCTCACAATGATGATTATGAGTTATTTGCCCGCTCCCTTAAGAAGCTGACGCTGCTTCCCCTAACAAGCTTTTAATGATTATGATTGGTGCTTCTGGAAAGCCTAAAGAGGTTCCAAGGTCAAAGATGTCTTGCCAGCTAGTGACTTCGTTAGTATCGCTTATCATAAGGGACGTCTTTAGGTGCTCTATATTCCCACATCTAGCTAGTACGTATTGCCAAGTTAGGTCCGCTAACCTTTTGCTTGTTCCTTTAAAACCGATATCATTTGACAAAGTTGGGTGAGAAAAAACTCTTCGAAGGAGTCTGTTTTCTGTATCAGCAACCTGAATAGCCTCAAGTGTTTTCGGCATAGAGGTAGACGGATTGTCTTCTCGCCATAAAGATTTTACGGTTTTTCTTGTTTTAACTACAGGATCCATGGCTTTTTTAAAGTTATCGAATAGATCCTTCAATAGCCTTTTCTTTAAAGATTCTGGGATGTGGGCTGTTAATGATGGATCAGGAGCTGGTGTATCTTCAGGAGTATATCTAGGGCAAAATTCTTCATTGGTAATAATCCAATCTCCCAGAAAAATTATGTCTCCTTTAAAGGGTATTGAGCATTGAGCACGTTTGGATAACCTTGGAGGGGTATTTGGAACAATTAATCGAATAGGACCAGCAGTGCTTGGTATTTTTATATCTGAATATGTGGTTAGTTTTCCGTCTTCGCAATAAGCAAGTTGGTGTCGAGGGTGTTCTGTTCTTGGAATGGAGACAAGAAAAGATCCGTCCCTTTGTTTTAATGTAAGCTGTTCAATATTTTTTATTTTGTAGGTTTTATTTGAGAAAATTAAGAAAATAGGAGTACATGAGTATTCAAATTGAACTGAATCAAATTCTCTTGTTCTCATATAATTCAGCTCGTCTTCTGGTTCTTCTCTCAAGCCTTTTAAGTTTTCGTCAAGCCAATCAAGAGCTGTTTGATTTATAAATTCATTCAAAATGTTCTCGTGAATGGAGCGTGGCTGAGTCCCAATATATGTTTTTAATTTTTCGCTTCTATAATGTCTGAATTCAGTTTCCAAGGTAGGGTCTAATTGAACGGGGACTCCTCTTCGAAAGATTTGATTATGGGCACGATCGTAGAAGAGATATTCTCTTTTGAAATAATTATCTTCAGAATATTCAGAAGTATATACTGTTGATATTGTAGACAATGACGTAATAAGAATAACAATCCAAGAGATCATGTATTTGATCCTTTAATGAATCCCTATTATTGAAGATTATCCCCTTATTGTTAATTTATTATTAATTTTGCTTTTTAATTTCGAGTTAATAACAAATTAATAACAAATTAACAATAGTTAATAGTAATTAAATAAAATTAACGAATTATTAACAGATGGAAATTATTTAATATATTGCAAGTATTCTTTTATGGGGAGATTTGGTATGTTAAGTAAAAATATGATGACTCTCATGGGAATGTGTCTATTTTTAAGTTCAAATGGTTTATGGGCAGATAATTTGCAGGCCTCTGATCTTGAAAATGAAAATAAAGGCAAGAAACCTCTGGTTTCTGTAGTGTCTGAAATAACTTCGCCTATACTTTATGCCCCGGGAACAGACATTCCTAAAAAACCTAGATTGAATCGTGATGAACTTCTAAAACAAGCGACTCTTCGTTTAAAAGATTCTTTGAGTAAACCCTCAAAACCTGTGCGTTTATTTGTTGAAGAGGATGAGCAATCACTGACAAGTGACTTAGGATCTTTTTTTGCGCAATATAATAGGGGTGATTCGTAATATGAAAGGCTACTCAAGGTTATAGACTTTACTTTGGGTAGCTTTTAGTCGCGGCTGAGACCTAAAGCCTCTAGAATTCTAAGATATCGATGCCATTTTTCTTCATAGCTTTTGCCTAAAGTATAAAGATAGTCCCACGAATATATACCTGTATCATGAAGGTCGGTAAAGAGGATACGAATTGCATAATTCCCAACAGATTCAATGGAGCCTATTCCTATATTTTTACAGCCAGAAATGATTTTCCTTTGGCTACTCCCGTGGCCTTTTACTTCTGCTGATGGGCTTTCGATCCGTAAATATTCTGCAGGGTACTCAAAGCAAGCCCCATCATCAAACTCTATGAATAATTTTTTCTCATTTTTTTTGAGCTGGATTTCTTTCGGCCAAATTTTAAAGGTGAGGCGATCATTCATAACCAGATGAACTCTTTTCATCTGGTTTCTTTTTTTGCCCCAAAGGTCTGGCTTCATCAATCAGCATGATAGGAATGCCTTTGCGGATAGGATAAGCTAAGCCAGCGACTTCGCTGATAAGTTCTTGATTTTTCTCATCGTATATTAATCTTGATTTTGTTAAAGGGCAGACAAGAAGCTTTAATAAGCGAGGGTCAGTCTTGGACATTTTAAAGCTCCTTTAATGACAAATCGTCGATTTTTCTGGGCTTTCTAAAGCAGCCATTTCAATCATCGTTGTGATAATTTGAGATTGTTCTTTTAAAGTAGGGCTTTCTAAAATGGCTTGTTTTTCTCTTGCCTCAAAGGGGCAAACCATAGCGAGTGCTGTTATCAGTTTTTCATTTGATGTTTTGTTTATTTCTTGCCAATCAGGCGTTATGTCCATAATTTTAAAGTAGCTCTTTAAAGCTTTTAACAGACGCATCCTGTCAAAAGAAAAATCAACTTCTTCAACCATATCTTGCGTGTATCGGTCATATGATACAAGAGCTCGTCTATAGCCATGCTCTGAAGCTAATTCTTCGACAATATCAAACCTTGAGATGCCACTAAGAGTGATAATAAGGCGATTTTCCTCAGCTTCGTTAATGTCTGTGATCTTGCCAATACATCCTGATTTAAAAAGAGGAAGGTTTTCTTCCACATTAAGATTCTTAAGGATTGGTTGTACTACTCCAATCATATGGTGGCTTTTGATACTCTCAGCGATCATGCTCAGATAATCAATTTCAAAAATGGGAATTGGTAATTGTGAGCGCGGCAATAGAACGGCTCCATGCAAAGGGAGCAAAGGAACTAATGTGGGTAAGTCTTTTGAGGTATAATTATTGTTCATATTATTCATTTTATGAAAAGAGAATGGCTGACAGCTTGCGTCGCCCTTCTGCCGTTAAATGATGACTATGGCCAAGCGCGGAAAAAATCCTCAGTAACATATCCTTTGCTACTCCATTATTCCAATCTTTATCAATACGATTTATTTCAAGTAATTCTTGAATCGCTTTTTTGATTTCTCTGTTCCTAAAACTTTTTAAAGCATTTTGATAAGATTGCTCGCTAGCATTACTTGAGGAAGACAATTGCATTTGGTCTATTTCTTGAATGAGTTCTAAGTGAGATAAAAGTGCGATAGCTTGACGTGTTTGCTGTTTGTCTGTTGGAATTTGTTTTAAGATCTCTTTTGCTTTTTCTTCGTGATTTAAAAACAAGTAACAATGCGCCAATCCTGCGGCAGCTTTTTCTTCTTCAGGAAGTTCGGTTAAAATATCGACATAAAGTTTGGCAGCATCCTCATACAAGCTTTTATCAAAAAATTCCATCGCTTGTTTTAAAGCTTCTTCTAAGTTGAGAGAGCTTGGAATTTTTGTAAGGTCAAAAAGTTTGCTCAAAAATTGATCTAACTTCTGCTCTGAAACATTTCCCATAAAAGCATCTATGGGCTGCCCTCTGAAGAAGGCATATACGGTCGGAATTGTCTGAATTCTGAGTTGAGCTGCTAACTCTGCATTTTCGTCAATATTAATCTTTGTAATAATAAGCTTACCTTGATGCTTGATGGCAGCTTTTTCAAGGATTGGGGCAAGCTGTTTGCAAGGCCCACACCATGGCGCCCAGAAATCGACAAGGACTATTTTTTCATTGGAGGCTTCTATAACCTCTAAGGCAAAATTGTCCACACCAACATCTTTAATAAGGGATGTGTTTTTATTAAGATTGTTAATTCCGTCTAGAATAAGCACTCTTATATTTCCTTATCAGCTTTCTCTCTACTTAGACAGCAATCGATTGCTTGAAATTATTTAATCTTGAATCAAGGTAGCTTTCTACATGATGGCATAAAGAGGGAATTTTATCTGTAAAGAAATGATCTGACTGATTTACTAACTGATAATCGATTTTAATGCCTTTTTGATTGCGCAGTTTTTCAACAAGCGTTTGAATGGATGCCGTTGGCACGATAGAATCTTCATTTCCATGAATAATTTGTCCTGAAACCGGGCAAGGGGCAAGGAAATTAAAATCATACATATTTGCTGGCGGACTTACCGAAATAAAACCTTCTAATTCTGGTCTTCTCATAAGTAATTGCATCGCAATCCAGGCTCCAAAAGAAAACCCAGCTACCCAAAAACGATTTACGTTCGGATTAGTAGATTGTAACCAATCAAGAGCAGAAGCAGCGTCGCTTAATTCTCCTTCTCCATTGTCATAGCTACCTTCAGATCGTCCTACTCCTCTGAAGTTAAACCTAAGGGTGCTAAATCCCTGTTCAACAAAACTTCTATAAAGGGCGTAAACAACCTTATTATTCATTGTACCGCCGTGTTTTGGATGTGGATGTAGGATAAGAGCGATGGGTGCATCTTTGTCATTGCTAGGCTGATAGCGACCTTCTATTCTTCCCGCAGATCCATTAAAAATAACCTCTGGCATACTCGTTCCTTCCTTCTTGGAAACACTCTCTTAAAAATTTCCTGTTATTTCCATGAAAATTTAAAGAGTTAATAGTAAATACTTGACTTATTTAGTCGGAATATCATAATTCTTGTATTAAGTTTAGCTAATTTTTCAATCAGGTAAATTTTTAAGAAAACAAAATACCTATCAAGACTAGCACGCCTTAAAATAAAGTGCTACGAAATTAAATAAAGATCCTTAGGGGAAGCAATTGAAATTAAGTACAAAGGCTAGATATGCTGTAATGGCAATGGTGGATCTTGCAAGAGAAGGAGGGAGTGTATCTTCTTCTCTGACAGTGATTTCTGAACGCCAAAATTTGCCTTTGCCTTATTTGGAGCAACTTTTTCTAAAGCTTCGAAGGGCTGAGCTTGTAAAAAGTGCCAGAGGATCTAATGGCGGATATATGTTGATGAAAAGCCCTGCTGAAACCAACATTTATGATATAATAGTAGCTGTTGATACGCCCATGAAAGCGACGCGGTGCAAGGATCACTCTCCTTTGGGATGCCAGATGAATAAAACGCGTTGCCTTACACATAATTTATGGGAGGGGCTGGAAAATGTGGTTCAGTCGTATTTAAAA
This sequence comes from Alphaproteobacteria bacterium, assembly GCA_019749935.1. Lineage (GTDB taxonomy): Bacteria > Pseudomonadota > Alphaproteobacteria > Paracaedibacterales > CAIULA01 > CAIULA01. The sequence goes on along the minus strand of JAIEPD010000026.1, from coordinate 32,768 downwards.
ACAGTTAGTTTAGAAGATGTTTGTCGCAAAAAAGCAATGATATTTCCCAAAAAAGAACAACATAATTGGTTGTCAGGGGATATAAATTGAAAGCTTACTTTGACTATAATGCAACAGTCCCTTTAAGGGATTCTGTGCGTAGGTCCATGACGGGCGCTATGGATTTAGTGGGTAATGCTTCGTCCGTTCATTCTTTTGGAAGAGAAGTGCGAAAAAAGATAGAATCCTCTCGACAAAGGATTGCTATGGCTTTGGATTTAGAGGCAAAAAGAGTTATTTTTACAAGCGGGGCTACTGAGTCGAATAATTTGGCTTTGAAAAATTTTAGAGGACGTGTGATTGCGTCGCTAATTGAACATGATTCAGTTCTTAAAGTGCGAGACGATATCATTGCAGTTCCTGTATCAGCAGATGGAATTATTGACCTTGAATGCTTAGAGAGGCTGTTGAGTGAAGATGCCAATAAGCAAACACTTGTGTCAGTAATGGCCGCGAACAATGAAACAGGCGTGATTCAACCTCTCGCTGAGGTTATTCAGCTTGCTAAGAAATATGGTGCGTATGTTCATAGTGATGCAGTGCAGGCTATTGGAAAGATGAATTTTCCTTGGCATACATTGGATATGATTTCAATATCTGGCCATAAACTGGGCGGACCCGCGGGAATTGGTTGTCTTGTTATTAACCCGAGTTTGCCTCTTATTCCTCACACCAAAGGAGGGGGGCAAGAGCGTTCTTATCGGGCTGGGACTGAAAATCTTATCGGAATTGTTGGCATGGCAGATGCTGTTGAGGAAAGTTTAAAAGATGACTGGACTCAGACGGAAAAACTAAGGAACATTTTGGAAGGCCTAATTAGTGAAATAGACCCAAACGCTTTGATTATTAAAAAAGAGACAAATCGCCTTAGTAATACGGTAGTTTTATATATGGCTGGGGTGAAAAGTGAAACTCAAATCATGAGTTTTGATTTAAAAGGTTTTGCAGTAAGTGCAGGTTCAGCTTGTTCATCCGGTAAAGTTAAAACATCTAGAGTGTTAGAAGCTATGGGATTTAATACAGAGAAAAGCGGGCAGACGATAAGAGTTAGTATGGGGGTAAGTTCAAATTTTGAAGAAATTAATGAATTCGTGAAGGTGTGGCAATCAATTTACGAAAAATGCTCAAACACAAAAAATAAATACCTTAATAAGAATCGAGGAGATAACCATGAATTCGCGTACGGTGCCTAATTTACATCCGTCATCAATGGTGCCTACTGAACAGATTTATCTGGATTATCAGGCAACAACTCCTTGTGATCCAAGAGTTTTAGAGAAAATGTTGCCTTATTTCTCTGGAATATTTGGGAATGCACATTCAAGAAATCATCTGCATGGTTGGCTAGCTGAAGAAGCTATTGAAACAGCAAGACAACAAGTGGCCGACATAATAAAAGCAGACGAGAGAGAAATTATTTTCACAAGCGGCGCGACTGAATCAAACAATATGGCTATCAAAGGTGTTGCGTATTTTTATGGGGATAAGAAAAAGCATATTATTACTTGTGTAACGGAGCATAAATGTGTTCTAGAGAGTTGCCGTTCCTTAGAGCAAGAAGGTTTTGAAGTTACTTATTTACCTGTCAGACCGAATGGTTTGATTGATTTAAATCAGCTCAGGAATGCCATGAGGGAAGATACACTTCTTGTCTCAATTATGGCTGTTAATAATGAAATCGGTGTCATTCAGCCCCTTAAAGAAATTGGCGCTCTTTGTAGAGAAAAAGGAGTTTTCTTTCATACCGATGCTGCGCAAGCAATTGGAAAAATTGAGATTGATATTAATGAAATGAATATTGATCTCTTAAGCATATCTGGGCACAAAATTTATGGACCAAAAGGGATAGGGGCCCTTTTTGTAAGACGCAAGCCAAGAGTGCGTATGCAAGCACTTATGAGTGGGGGAGGTCAGGAACGTGGAATGCGCTCAGGAACGCTGCCAACACCGCTTTGTATTGGCCTTGGGGAAGCGTGCGCGATTGCCGATCGCGAGATGAAAGACGAATCTGCACGCATTGGTAAATTAAGCCGCCGTTTGTATGATGGAATTCACCAAAGGTTACCTCAAGTTTATTTAAATGGCGATTTAGAAAAACGTATTCCTGGAAATTTGAATATAAGCTTTGCTTTCGTAGAGGGTGAGGGGTTGATGATGGGAATAAAAGAACTATCTGTTTCTTCAGGATCTGCATGCACATCATCATCACTTGAGCCTTCTTATGTATTAAGAGCTTTAGGCGTTGAGGAAGAATTAGCGCACACTTCTATAAGATTTGGTATTGGACGTTTTACAACTGAGCAAGAAATTGAGACTGCAATTGAGAAAGTTGTGCATGAAGTCGAGCGTCTTCGCTTCATGAGTCCTTTGTGGGAAATGGCGCAAGAGGGCATTGATATAAAGTCCATACAATGGGCAGCACATTAGAGTTAATAAAGGAGAGAAAAAATGGCTTATAGTCATCAAGTGATCGATCATTATGAAAATCCTCGTAATGTGGGGACTTTTGATAAAAATGATAATACCGTCGGGACAGGTTTAGTTGGCGCCCCTGCGTGCGGGGACGTGATGAAGCTTCAAATCAAGGTAAGTGCTGATGGAATCATTGAAGATGCTAAGTTTAAAACCTTTGGATGTGGTTCAGCAATTGCGTCCTCCTCGCTTGTGACAGAGTGGGTAAAAGGAAAAAGCGTTGAAGAGGCGAGTCAAATTCGTAATACAGAAATCGCACATCATCTAGCGCTGCCCCCTGTTAAAATACATTGTTCTATTTTAGCAGAAGACGCGATTAAAGCAGCCCTTGAAGATTACAAAGAAAAACAGAAAAGCAAGATCCAAGAGGCAGCGTAAGGCATTCCAATGAAAGCACCTATTGAAGTAACTGAAGCAGCCTTAGAGCGCGTTAAATACCTTTTAGAAAAGAGAGGGAAGCCCTCGTTTGGAATTCGTATTGGGCTTCGTACTAAAGGCTGTTCAGGTTTGTCGTATACATTGGAATATGCAGATGAGCGCCATCCTATGGATGAAATCGTCGAAAAAGAGGGTGTTACCATTTTGATTGATCCAAAAGCAACTTTGTTTATTTTGGGAACGGAAATGGATTTTGTAGAAGAAAAAATGCAATCTGGTTTTGTGTTTCGCAACCCAAATGAAAAAGGTCGCTGTGGTTGTGGAAAATCATTCCATGTTTAATTGAGATTAAGTGAAATGTTATGCTAAATCCCATATTAGAAACTGGAGTTATTGATATTGAGACGATTCGTCCTCAAGCGACCCCGTTTGCTCTTTTGGGGCTAGAACCGACTTTTGACATTGATCAAAAGAAAATGGAGTATCATTACTTTTGCTTGCAAAGAGAGCTTCATCCTGACCGATTTGCGAATAAAACAGCTCATGAGGCAAATAGTGCTCGAATGATGTCTGCATGGGTTAATAACGCTTATAGTAAATTAAAAGATCCAATCTTAAGGGCAGAATCATTATTAAGAATTACAGGTGTGAAAGTTGGCGGTGAAAATGATGCATCCGTACAAGATCCTATTCTTTTAAATGAGGTTATGGAATGGAGAGAAGAATTAGCTGAGATTCATTCACTTCAACTCTTAGAAGATTTTCATAAGAAATTTAAAGAAATGCTTGAAAGTACGGGAGAACATTTTTCCATAAGCTGGAAAAACAAGGATATTGCAGCAATGCAAAAATTCTATTTGAAAATGATCTATGTCTCCAAGATCATTGAAGAAGCCAAAGAACATAAACGAAATTATTAGTCATTTAGTGTAAAGTGCATAAAGTGTTATTACAATTATCAGAACCAGGTGAAACTCCACTTCCTCATTCAGAGGAAGATCAAATTGTTGTGGGGATAGACCTTGGGACAACACATTCCGTTGTCGGAATTGTTCAGGGCGAGAGGCCCACTGCTTTACGAATTGACGGTGAGTTTTTAATTCCTTCTGTTGTTGGGTGGAAAAACAATATCCTTAAAGTCGGCCTGGATGCTTTGGAAGAATGCAGTTCAGACGAATACGTTTCTTCTTTTAAACGTCATATGAACCAGCCTTCTACAAAACTGATACACGGAAAAACACCTGTTGAGCTCTCAAAAGAAGTATTATTGTATATAAAACAGCATGTAGAAGCAGCGCTTGGACAAGAGATTAAAAAGGCTGTTATTACAGTGCCCGCTTATTTTGACGACACTGCGCGTCAGGCAACAAAAGACGCTGCGACTTTAGCAGGTTTGACTGTTTTAAGGCTTATTAATGAACCGACAGCTGCAGCTCTTTCTTATGGGCTAGATCAATCTTCTGAAGGGTTGTACGTTATTTACGATTTTGGCGGAGGGACATTTGATGTTTCTCTTTTAAAAATGTCGATGGGTGTTTTTCAAGTTCTAGCAACGAGTGGTGACATTCAATTAGGCGGCGATGACATCGATGGGGCTATCGCTAATTATTGGCACCAGACTAAAGGTGTACCTTTGGATAAAACATTGATTAGATTGGCAAGGCAAGCGAAAGAATCTTTAGCTGATGAAGAAAGCTGGGAGGAAACGTTTTTAGATCATCTTCTTGAATTAAATCATGAAAAGCTCAATGAAGTGGTGAAGCCATTTATACAAAGGACTCTTTCAATTTGTAAGGGTGTTTTCATAGATGCCAATATCGATATTGATGAAATTCAAGGTGTTGTTCTTGTTGGTGGATCCACAAGGCTTCAAGCTGTAAGAGATGCTGTTCGTGCTTTTTTTAAAAAAGAACCGTTAGTAAATTTAGACCCGGATCAAGTTGTGGCCTTAGGGGCAGCTTTACAAGCGAATGCCCTTGTCCGTGGTTCAGAGACTTTGCTTCTTGATGTTACTTCCCTCTCATTGGGACTTGAGACAATGGGAGGGTTGGTTGAGAAAATTATACCTAGAAACACTCCAATTCCAACGGCAATTGCACAAGAGTTTACAACATACCAAGATGGACAGACAGCTATGAAAATCCATGTTGTGCAAGGAGAGAGAGAGCTTGTATCGGGATGTAGATCGCTCGCTGAGTTTGTTTTAACGGATATTCCACCTATGGTAGCAGGAGCTGCTAGGATACAAGTCACATTTGAAGTCGATGCTGATGGTGTATTGACCGTATCTGCCTTGGAGAAAACAACGGACACTTCTCAGAAAATTACAGTCAAACCAAGTTATGGGTTAAGTCATCAAGATTTAGAGCGCATGATATATGAAGGGTTTGAAAAAGGTGCTGAGGATATAGAAAAGAGATTGTTAATTGAAGTTGAAGTAGAAGCAAAACAACTGTTACATTCTTTAAATGTTGCAATTGAAAGTGACGCTGATCTCTTAAGTAGAGAAGAAATGAGCGCACTTGAAGAAAAAGCAAACTGTTTGAAAAATGTCCTGAGGCAAAATGACAGAGAAGCCATCAGAGAACATATAAAAAGTTTATCGGTAATGAGCCAGTCCTTTGCTGAAAGACGTATCAGTCGTGCTATACAAAAGAGATTAATGGGGCAACCTGTTATCTAAGAACTAAAAAAGAGAGAGTATAAAAATGCCTAAAATAAAATTTATCCAAACGGATGGTCAGACAATTGAAGTTGAAGCACCCATTGGTTTATCTATCTTAGAAATTGCTCACCGGAATAATATAGACCTTGAAGGAGCTTGTGAAGGGTCGCTTGCTTGTTCTACATGCCATGTGGTTGTGGATAGTGAATGGTATGATTTACTGCCAGCAGCTACCGAAGACGAAGAAGATATGCTGGATTTAGCGTTTGGCCTAACGCATACATCCCGCCTTGGCTGTCAGATTATTATGACAGATGAACTTGATGGCTTGAAAGTGTGCCTTCCTTCAGGAACGCGAAATATGATGGTCTAAAATGGGCCAAAAGCTTAAGTGGACAGATACCTATGATATTGCAATCGCTCTAGAAGAAGCGCATCCTAATATTGATATTTTGTCCATTCGATTTACAGATCTGTGGCAGTGGATCCAAAACCTTGAAGGTTTTGCAGATGAACCAAATAAAAGCAATGAAAAGATCTTAGAAGCTATTCAAATGGCGTGGCTGGATGAGAGAAGCTGAGAACTTCTCTTTACGTCATCGCGAGGAGCTATAGGCGACGTGGCAATCCAGAAAATCTTGAAATTTAATGCCTTCCTGGATCGCTACGCTAACGCTCGCGATGACGATTTTTACTTAATGTTCCTTCAATCCTTTTAGAATTTCTTCACAGACTTTTTTAGCATCGCCTAAAACCATTAACGTATTGTCTCTGTAAAACAGTTCATTGTCTACGCCTGCATAACCTGACGCTAATGAACGTTTAACGAATAAAACAGTTTTGGATTTTTCTACATCTAATATTGGCATTCCATAGATAGGGGATGATGCATCTGTTTTAGCAGCAGGGTTTGTAATGTCATTGGCACCAATAACAAAAGCAACGTCGGTTGATGCAAAGTCATGGTTGATATCTTCAAGTTCTAAAACTTCATCATAGGGAACATTAGCTTCTGCTAAGAGAACGTTCATGTGACCAGGCATACGGCCAGCGACGGGGTGAATGGCATAGCGAACATTGACGCCTTTTCCTTTTAAGGTATCCACCATTTCTCTTAAAGCATGTTGTGCTTGTGCAACGGCCATACCATACCCTGGAACAATAATAACATTACGTGCATTACTCATAATGAAAGCTGCATCTTCGCCGCTGCTAACCTTTACAGGTTTGTCGCTAGCGCTTGCACTAGCACTTGCGGCTGAAGCTGGGTCAGTTCCAAATCCACCCAAGATGACATTGAAGATGGAACGGTTCATACCCTTACACATAATATAACTAAGGATTGCGCCTGATGCGCCAACAAGAGCGCCTGTGATAATCAAAAGATTATTTGACATGGTGAAACCAATGCCAGCTGCTGCCCACCCTGAATAGGAGTTCAGCATGGAAATAACTACAGGCATATCAGCACCGCCGATTGGCATAATCAGCAAAAGGCCAAGAGCGAAAGAGATTGTTGTTAATAGCCAAAAGACAGGAGTTGACTCAGTTCCCATAAATATAAATAAAAGCACAACAAGACCAATTGCAAGCAGAGCGTTCAATTGATGTTGACGCGGAAATGTAAGTGGTTTTCCACTAACAAGGCCTTGCAATTTTCCAAAAGCAATGATGGATCCTGTAAAAGTGATCGCGCCAACAATTGTTCCAAGTCCCATTTCAAAAAGACTGGTACATTTCATATGTCCATGAGAGCCCAGATGAAATGTCTCTGGTGAATAAAGTGCAGCCGCTGCAACAAATACGGCAGCCAAACCAACTAGGCTGTGAAAAGCAGCAACCAATTGAGGCAGAGCCGTCATTTTAATGCGTTTTGCAATGACAGTCCCAATACCACCTCCTAGCGCAATGGCCACAACAATCCAACTATACCTTGAAATCGAAGGCCCCAAGAAAGTTGTTAAGACAGCAATCACCATTCCAAAAATACCATACATATTACCGGATCTGGATGTTGCTGCTGAAGAAAGACCGCGTAAGGCTAAGATAAAACAGACAGCCGAAACTAAATATAAGAATGCAGAAAGATTAACGGACACGTTTTTAAGCTCCTTTTATTTGCTTTTTGCAAACATTTGCAACATGCGCTGCGTTACAATGAATCCACCAAAAATGTTAATTGAGGCTAAGACAACAGCAATAAAACCAAAAGTGGTTGAGATATTGCTAATAGCGGGGCCAGCTGCAATTAAAGCGCCTACAATAATAACGCTCGAAACTGCATTGGTTACAGACATCAAAGGAGAGTGAAGTGCGGGGGTTACTTTCCAAACAACATAGTATCCAACAAAGCAAGCTAAGGCAAAAACGGTTAGGCCAATAACAAACGGATCTAGATGAGTTGCACCAGATTGATCTACTAATTGACGAGTCATTGCTTCGAGTTGCTTTGCTTCATCCGTTAATTCTCTAGAAGCATTTAAGATCTTTGTTGTTTGCTCTGTTATAGTGTGAATATCCATAAAATACCTCTTTAATCCTTTTTAAAGGTTGGGTGAATAATGGAGCCATCATGGGTTAAGCCAGTGGCTGTTACGATTTCATCTTGCCAATTGATCTCTAGGGAATTTCCTTCTTTATTCATTAAATTCTTTAAAAAGTTCAAAAGGTTTTTCGCATAAAGTTGGCTTGCGTCTGTTGCGATTCTGCTTGGCATGTTCGCAGAGCCTACAATCTTAACGCCATGTTTAATAACGGTTTTTCCTGATTCAGAAAGGGCGCAGTTTCCGCCGGATTCGGCAGCTAAATCAACAATTACTGATCCTGGTTTCATTGTTTTGACCATTGCTTCTGTAACTAGAACAGGAGCCGGTTTTCCAGGGATTTGCGCTGTTGTAATGATTATATCTTGGGTTTTTAAAACTTCTTTGAGCTTTTCTTCTTGAGCCTTTTTATAAGCATCGCTCATTTCTTTTGCATATCCACCAGTGCCTTCGCCAGTCTCATTGGCTTCTACAGAAACAAAGGTTGCACCAAGACTTTCCACTTGTTCTTTAGAAGCTGCTCTTACATCATAGGCTGAAACAATCGCCCCCAAACGGCGGGCTGTTGCAATTGCCTGAAGGCCTGCAACGCCGGCCCCTAAGATTAAAACGCGTGCTGCTGGAATTGTTCCAGCCGCTGTCATCATCAAAGGGAGCGCTCTGCCAAATTCTGAAGCTGCATCAATCACAGCTTTGTATCCAGCTAGGTTGCTTTGAGAAGAAAGAACGTCCATGCTTTGGGCGCGCGTGATACGAGGAGCCAATTCAAGGCTAAAGCTTGTTACTTTGTGGGAAGATAGCTTTTTCAAAAGGGAAGCATTTTGGTAAGGCTTTAGCATTCCAATCAAAAGGCTTTTCTTTTCAAGTTTTGTCACCTCTTCTTCTGGAAAAGGCGCCACTGACAAAACGGCATTAGCTTTTTTTAAAAGATCTTCACGATTTTTTTCAACGGCGCTGCCAGCTTTTTCATAAAGGCTGTTTGGGTAGCCGGCTTCTTTACCGGCATCAGATTCAATACAAACTTGATGTCCTAATTCTATTAATTTTTTCGCTACGTCTGGGGTTAAGGAAACCCTTTTTTCATGAGGCACATTCTCTTTAAGAACAGCAAAAAGCATAGTCAACTTTTTCCAACACAATTCTTGATCTAGATTTTTGGTATTATAATGCTTTTTTTGTGCTAGGGAAGAGGCAATGTAGATAATCTCAACTTAATTTTCTAAAATTTTTAAATCATATGTTTGAATGCTATTTAACGCTGTTAGAGATTCACAAATATAATAATAATGTCGCTTGAAAAGAAAAATATAGTATTTATATATATCGTATCTTTTAAAAATATAGGAAAAAATGATGAACAAGTTGTCGATGTTATTAATTGTTTTTATTTCCGCTATTTTGGTTATGCCAATAGCCACAAATGTTTATGGATCAGATGGTGAAGAAGAACTTGTCATTCACAAAAGAAAAAGGAAGGTTAATCATATACTAAGTGATTCAGAAGACGGTGGTGAAGAAGAAAACGAAGAAGATGTTTCTTTTGTTGCAAATGGTCCAAACGGTACTCAAGAAAATGGTTCCGAAGAAGGTGATGAAGAAAGTGAAGGAGAGGAAAGCAACGCTTCTAATGGTCAGCCAATCGTATTTAAATATTGTGAGGAGACACGCAATACTGTCATAAACGCTGTTAGAAGTGGACAATATCACTGCCGACAACAAATAGCCGATAGTTTTGGATTGGTGTTAACAACTGTGGATGGATGTTTATCTCAGCTTAGACGTGCAGGTTTATTGACATCAGAAGAATTAAAAAGTGTCAATTTGGTTGATCAGAGAACATTTCGTCATGAAGTGGTTGCATTAATTAAAGAAAAAAAGTCAGAACAAGAAATTTTAGATTATTGTTATGCAAGTGGGGCTTCCAACCCTAGAGAGAGGACAGACAATTATCTTAGTCGAAAATACCTTACGGCATTGTTTCAAGATCTTTATAATAGAACCGATTTAACCCCAAAATTAACCTCAAAAGATGTAGATTATTTGAAACTTAAAGGCACTGTCGTTGGCCGCAGGGGAGAGACAAAAGGAAGAATAGTTGAATTTTTTGAAGAGCGATCCAAGCATGCAGCAACTCAAACTCGAAAAAAGTTAGCTGACGAATTTAATGATTTTGTATGGGCAAAATATAATATACGTGCGATTGCAACAGAGACATTTGTTGAGCATGTGAAAAAATTAATTGAAAAAGATGTATTAAGTAAACAACAAGCTGATTTTTTTGAGGCTTGTAAAGAAGAAAAACAAAAAAATGGCTATATTCCAACCTCGAGAAAAGCTAAAAGAAAAAAAGTCTAAGTAACTTTTCCTGCCTAGACTTTAAAGAGCATTGTTGATACATTAATCGGGTATAATTTTTTTAGACGGAGAATGTCACATAGCACGAGTTAATGCTGATTCGCCCCAAACCAGAGAAGTCTCTCGTAATGATGGGCCAAGAGTTAATCAAGAAATAACCTCTCCAAAGGTAAGATTAATTGATGCAGAAGGTGAAATGCTCGGTGTTGTTGGCAGAGCAGAGGCTCTGGCTTTAGCTGTTCAGGCGGGTCTTGATTTGGTGGAGGTTTCACCAAATGCAGAACCACCGGTCTGTAAAATCTTAGATTACGGCAAGTTTAAATATGAACAGCAAAAGAAAAAAGCCGAAGCTAAGAAAAAACAAAAGATCATTGAAGTTAAAGAAATCCAAATGCGTCCTATGATTGATGACAACGATTTGGAGATCAAATGCAGAGCCATAAAACGATTCTTAGAAGATGGTGATAAGGTTAAGATAAGTATGCGTTTTCGTGGTCGTGAGATGAGTCACCAAGAAATTGGTATGGGGATATTATTGAAAGTGAAACAAGATTTTGAAGAGCTTGCTAAATTTGAAACATTGCCGAGATTTGAAGGTCGGCAAATTGTTATGATAATGGCTCCTAAATAGAATAAGGGATAGAGGTTTATGAATTTATTATTAGTCATTCATGTTTTTATAACGATTGCTTTGATCGGTGTAATTTTGCTCCAAAAAACTGAAAACAGTGGTGGATTGGTTGGGGGAAGCAGTAGCAGTTCTGGTGGTGGTATGTTTACTGCCAGAGGTGCAGCGAATCTTTTGACCAGAATAACTGCAGTTTTAGCTGCGTTGTTTATTGGAAATTGCATTTTGATGACAATTATGACGAGCGCTCAGATTAGAAAATCGACTAGCTTTTTGGACACTCCGGTTAATTCTAGTGTCCAACCTGCTCCCGTTCAAAATACACCAGCTTCAAACGCGCCCGATAAAAAGTAATGGCTGAGCCGCGTTACATCTTTATTACAGGAGGGGTTACTTCTTCTTTAGGGAAGGGGCTTGCCTCTGCTGCACTTGGAGCTTTGCTTCAGGCTCGTAATTTCAAAGTTTTATTGAGAAAATTGGATCCTTATCTCAATATCGATCCTGGCACAATGAGCCCTTATCAGCATGGTGAAGTTTATGTGACAGATGATGGCACAGAAGCTGACCTTGACTTAGGGCATTATGAAAGATTTACAGGTGTTGCATCAAGATCAAGTGATTACGTGACAACCGGTAAGATTTACTCGTCTGTATTGGCAAGGGAAAGGCGAGGGGATTATTTAGGAGCAACTGTTCAGGTTATTCCTCATATAACGGATGAGATTAAAAGGTTCATAACGAATGATACCGAAGATGCAGATTTCGTTTTATGCGAGATTGGTGGAACGGTTGGTGATATAGAGGGACTTCCTTATCTAGAAGCTATTCGTCAGCTAAGAAATGATTTGGGCCGTGAGCGAACAATGTTTATACATTTGACTTTTCTGCCCTATATCTCAACAGCTGGAGAGCTAAAAACCAAACCAACGCAGCATTCTATAAAAGCGCTTTTAAGTGAAGGAATCCAAGCAGATCTTTTATTATGTAGAAGCGATCGTCCTATCCCGCTTGATGCGAAACGTAAACTTGCACAATTCTGTAACGTTCACAGCGAAAATGTGATAGCAGCGCTGGATGCAGATAATATTTACCAGGTTCCTTTGCAATATCATGAAGAAAAATTTGATCAGCAAGTATGCCGTTATTTTGGAATTGAAAAGCCAGCAACAGGCTTAGAATCTTGGCATAAGCTTATCGAATCAATAAAAAATTCCAAAGAAAAGGTGAGAATTGGCGTTGTTGGGAAATATGTCCAACTGCTTGATGCTTATAAATCATTAATCCAAGCATTGGCACACGGTGGGATCCAACATCAAGTCATTCCTGAGTTAGTATGGATTGATTCTGAAAGAGAAGAAAATGTGTCTGATCAGCTTGCGACTGTTGACGGAATTCTAGTTCCAGGTGGTTTTGGTGAAAGAGGAATCAATGGAAAGATAGCAGCCGCTCAGTATGCACGAGAAAATAAAGTTCCATTTTTGGGCATTTGTTTTGGCATGCAATTAGCTGTTATTGAAGCATGTAGAAATCAATTAGGTTTAAAAGAGGCATCAAGTACGGAGTTTGGGCCAACATCAGAGCCTGTTGTTGGATTATTGACCGAATGGGCTAGCGAAGCTGGAATTCAGTTGCGCGAAGAAAATGGTGATTTAGGCGGGACAATGCGCCTTGGGGCATACCCGTGTGTTTTGGAAAAAGGTTCCCTTGTTCACAAAATTTATGGCAAGGACGCAATTAGTGAACGTCACCGTCATCGTTACGAGGTCAACACCAAGTACGCTCAAAGATTAAAAGACGTTGGATTGCATTTCTCAGGATTTTCACCTGATGGGACGTTGCCTGAAATTATCGAGAGAAAAGATCATCCTTGGTTTGTGGGGGTTCAATTTCACCCTGAACTAAAATCGAGACTGTTTGAAGCTCACCCTATTTTTTCTGCATTCATAAAAGCATCAACAGACCATAAAAAAAGTCAAGGATAATGAAATGCGCCATTTAAAGATTGGAAATTTGACAGTTGGGAATGATCTTCCCTTAACAATCATTGCTGGTCCTTGCGTTATGGAAAGCCGTGAGCATGCTTTGATGATGGCAGGTGAACTTAGTGAGTTATCAAAGAAGCTGGGTTTTGGTCTGATTTATAAAACCTCCTTTGATAAAGCGAACCGAACAAGCTTAAAAGGCGTGAGGGGGATCGGACTTGAGACGAGCCTCTCAATTTTTTCTGAGATTCGCGAGAAATTTGGGTGTCCAGTTGTAACGGACGTGCATAATGCAGAGCAGTGTGCTGTTGTTGCAAAGGCCGTTGATGTTTTGCAGATCCCAGCATTTTTAAGTCGTCAAACAGATCTTTTGCAGGCAGCAGCAGCAACTGGTAAAGCCATTAACATTAAAAAAGGCCAATTTTTAGCACCTTGGGATATGAAGAATGTTGTTTCCAAGATGGAAAGCTTCGGTAATGAAAATGTGATGCTTTGTGAACGAGGGGCTAGTTTTGGTTATAACACCCTTGTTTCTGATATGAGATCCCTTTCCATTATGGCAAGCACAGGTTATCCAGTAATATTTGATGCAACCCATTCCGTACAACAGCCAGGAGGTGCTGGAACATCAAGTTCTGGTCAGCGTGAATTTGCACCAATTCTAGCGCGCGCGGCTGTGGCGGTTGGCGTTGCTGGCGTTTTCTTAGAAACCCACGAAAATCCAGATGTTGCTCCAAGTGATGGCCCCAATATGATTTCTTTAAAGGATATGCCAAAAGTCGTTGCAGAGCTTTTAGCTTTTGACAAAGTCACCAAAGAACATCCTAGGTGGGTTGCTTAAGAATTTCTGATTTTCTTAATTATGGGATTTACCAAAACCGCCGGTGCCGTCTGGGCGGCGGCGGATCCGAATAATTATTTGGATTTATAAAGGTGGGTCCTGGCGGAGGGGCATTGGGGTTTGGAGGTTGTGTCGGATTAGGAAGAGTTTGCGAATCACCTCGATGTTTTTTATTTTTCTTCTGATTATGGGCAGGTTGAAAGATTTGCGTGCCTTCCGGTGCTCTCACAATGCTTCCTAGATATTGACCGATAGGTGCTGTTGGGCTTTTTACATTAATGTTGCTAAGACGTAACGTAATAGTTTCTGCGGATTGAGATACACCTGGCCGTCTATAAATAAATTCAAAACAATGCATCGTATGGTTCCAATGACCGGATTCTAATAAAAGTGGCTGATCGCTCTTAAGAAAAGCAGTCAGTGCTTTGCCTTCACTTACCTCTAAGTCGCCCATCGTAAAAACACCCTCAACATGGCTAATTTTCCCACTAGAGAGTGTTCTTAGGTGTTCGACATTAAGTCGCATTAAGGGGCTGAGAAGGGCAATAACGTTTTCACGTTTGGCACGTTCAATTAAGCTGACAGAAAAAGAAGGGACCATATTTTCGAAAGCCTGATGATTAGCATCTGTATCCATATAAAGTCTAAAATCAAGTTTTTCAGGTGTTATTGCGTCTATCGGTTTTTGAATTATCGGCTGCGGTATTTCAGCCTTTATTTCTACAGCAAAAAGAAAAAATAGAGATAAAAGAAAAAGGATAAGAAAAATAAGGATTTTTAACATGTAAATATCTATGTTATTTGTTTTGATCTTTAGTATAGAACAAAAGTTTTAATAAAACTTTAACCAAGGAACTTCTTAACAAAGCAGTATATTTCCATTATGTTAGGAATACGTTCCCGTATTTAATGACTTTACTAGGAGAGTCCCTTGTCAGAAATCCTTAATATCCTTGCTCGCGAAATATTAGACTCCAGAGGAAATCCCACTATAGAAGTGGATGTTATTTTAGAATCAGGAAACATAGGAAGGGCAGCCGTTCCATCAGGCGCTTCTACAGGCACATTTGAGGCCGTTGAAAGACGTGACGGTGATAAAAAACGTTATAACGGCAAGGGTGTTCTTGAAGTTGTTAAAACAATCGAAACAGAAATTTTTGAGACTTTGGTTGGTATGGATGCCGAAGATCAACGTTCTATTGATCAGGTTTTGATTGAATTAGATGGAACTCCCAATAAATCACGCTTAGGAGCTAACGCAACTCTAGGAGTTAGTTTGGCTGTGGCTAAAGCTGCAGCAGGGGCGATTGGTCTTCCTCTTTATAAATATATTGGCGGCGTTAACGCGCACAAACTTCCTATGCCATTGATGAATATTCTAAATGGCGGTGCGCATGCAGATAACCCAATCGATATTCAAGAATTTATGATTGTCCCAAGCTCAGCAAAAGATATAAGTACAGCTGTTCAAATGGGCGCAGAGGTCTTTCATAGCTTAAAAGCTCTTCTTAAAAAAGCAGACTTAAATACGAATGTCGGTGATGAAGGTGGCCTTGCGCCTTCTTTGAAAAGTTCTCGTGAAGCTTTGGATTTTATTCTAGAGGCTATTGAAAAAGCTGGATATAAACCAGGTAGAGACTTTCATCTTGCGTTAGATGTGGCAGCGAATGAGCTTTATAAAGACGGATCTTATACGCTTGAGGGTAAAAAACATACATCCCTTGAAATGATTGATTATTACGCTGCGCTTGCTAAGGATTACCCACTGATTTCTATTGAAGATGGTCTGTTTGAAGAAGATTGGCAAGGCTGGAAACAGTTAACTCAGAAAATAGGCGATAAAGTTCAACTGGTTGGTGATGATTTGTTTGTAACGAATCCAGAACGATTAGCAAAAGGAATTCAAGAAATGTCTGCGAACGCAATCTTGATTAAATTGAATCAAATTGGAACGTTGACCGAAACTATAGATACCATTCAGTTGGCTCAGTCCTCTGGATTTAAGACAATTATTTCTCACAGATCAGGAGAGACAGAAGACACAACAATAGCTGATTTGGCGGTTGCTATGAATGCAGGTCAAATCAAAACAGGGTCTTTGTGTAGATCAGATCGCGTAGCAAAGTACAATCGTTTGATTCGGATCTCTGAAGAATTAGGTGAAATGGGTACTATGCAAGGGTTTGCTAGATGAAAATGACCGCAACCAGAGAAGTTCGAAGAGAGGCTAAGGGATTCTCATTTCCCCATCTTTTAGGGGAAAAGCGTCCAAGAGAGCTTATTGGTCCTCTCTTGGCTTTATGTTTTATGCTCTATTTTCTCTATCATATTTTTCAGGGGGAAAGAGGTTTGCTTTCCTGGCTTCGTTTGCAGCAAAAAATCCTGGATGATGAGAAGGTATTGCTTTCTTTGCAATCTCAGCGCGAAACTCTAGAACATAAGGTATATCTTTTACGTCCCGATAGTTTAGATAAAGACATGCTGGAAGAAAGAGTAAGGCTGCTTTTAAACTTTGGCAGGGCTGATGAAGTTGTGATCCATGATGAAGCCATTGAAGCTGGAAAGAAGAAATAAAAGGCTGAGCTTTCCTTAATCCTAATGAATAAAAATCCTTGCCTTCTTTAAGCTTCGGTGGAGTGCAAGGGGTGTTAGGAAAAACCATAAAACAAAACTGCAAGCAATATAAATGGTTAAAAGCTTATCAAGGTTTAATTCTATTCTGTAAAAATAGGCAGCACTAAGACTAACCCCAACAATAAAAGAAATTACACAAAAGTATAAAGCGCTTCGACCCCAAAACTGTAGCCAAATATTTAAGGTTTGGGCAAATTGACTTTTTTTAGGTAAACGAGCAGGGGCCAAAGTTGCTTTAATCTCGCCTATAAGTATTTCATCATTATTTGCATCTTTTACTTTTTTAAAGATTTTTCTTTCTTGAGGTCTAAATTTTCCTAAAGTAGATGCCTTTGGTAGAGTGATCTGTTCGTCACCCTTAATTTGTTGAGATAAAAGAGCATGCGTTGGTTTTTGGAATTCTATAAAGCTTTTCATGACTTTCTCCTCATGCTCTTGGATGATTTTGATTTGGACTTTTTTAAAGAAGATTTTGCAAATAATTTGATCAGAGGAAAGTCGGAATAATGTTTGTGAATTTTGTTAAGAGCAAACAAAGCTATCAGCGTAAGTGATGTCGTTATGAGTGCAAAATAAGTGACAATCGGCAAAGAAGGTGACATTAAAAAGCCTTTTTCTGTAGAAAAAAGAACAGTTTCATGAAAAAACGAAATACAGCAAGCTTGCCCTATTAGAAACCAGAAAAGAAACAGACCAAAAGAACAGATGGCAATATTCAAAAGACTCTTTTTATGACGCCTTATTTTGGCTATCTGTAAGGCTATTTCCTTATAAGGAATTCCATTATCAGTAGGGATTTCAGGTTGTTTATCTTTTCTCATCGAACTGGTTCTTTAACTTTCAATGTGATCTATCTTTATCTTTAGTGTCGCGCGCAAAAGTTAATAATCCGTTGACAAGCAATCTTTAATATTTTACCAATTGACCTAAGGCCCAGATGGCGGAATTGGTAGACGCGCTAGTTTCAGGTACTAGTGGGTGCATGCCCTTGGAAGTTCGAGTCTTCTTCTGGGCACCATAATACGGCGTATAGGAAGAGGCCTTTAATGAAAATTCAGCTCTATAAATATGATCTCCCTGACAATTTGGTTTTTTCAGAATCTGTGGCTATTGATACAGAGGCTATGGGGCTTAAAAATCACCGGGATCGTTTGTGTCTTGTGCAGATTTCAAGTGGTGATGGTGAGTGTCATTTGGTTCAGTTTGAAAGGCCCAATTTTGAAAGAGCAGTCAATTTAAAAAAGCTTTTGCAAAACAAAAACATTACAAAGATTTTTCATTTCGCACGTTTTGACGTGGCTATTATGATGCACAGCTTTGGCATTAAAGTTGAAAATATTTATTGCACAAAGATTGCTTCACGTTTGGCTCGTACCTTTACAGATAAACATAGTTTAAAGGATTTATGTAAAGAGCTGATGGGTGTTGAAATCTCTAAACAAGAGGGAACCTCTGACTGGGGAGCCTCTGACCTTACAAAAGATCAGCTTCGCTATGCAGCAACGGATGTTTTGTATTTGCATGAGTTGAAGGATAAGTTGGACGATATGTTGAAAAGAGAAAGTAGAGCAGAATTGGCTAAAGCTTGTTTTGACTTTCTGCCATATCGTGCTCAAATGGATTTATTGGGAGGCGAATCATTTGATGTGTTCCCTCATCGTATTGCGGAGTAGGAAAAATAGATGACGGCGGTTGCAGTGAAAGAAAGTAAAACCCTTTATCAAGAAAAAGGCAGGGAAGTTGTTCTGGCAGAAGCAGCTGCATTACGGCAGTTGGCTGAGACATTGAATGAGACTTTCGACGAAGCTATTGAAATGATTCGGGCTGCTAAGGGCCACTTGATAGTAAGCGGCGTTGGAAAAAGTGGCCATGTGGGTAAGAAAATAGCGGCCACTTTTGCATCAACCGGACAACCTTCCTTTTTTGTCCACGCAGCTGAGGCTGGTCATGGAGATCTTGGAATGGTCACTAAAGAGGATATCCTTTTGTTGATTTCTTACTCTGGGGAAGCCAAAGAGCTGCACGCAATCATTGATTACGCGCATCGCTTTTCGATACCAATTATTTCTATTTGCGGAAAACAAGATTCTACCTTAGCAAGATTAACTAACCTTTCTTTGGTGTTGCCG
Organism: Alphaproteobacteria bacterium; assembly: GCA_019749935.1. Taxonomy (GTDB): domain Bacteria; phylum Pseudomonadota; class Alphaproteobacteria; order Paracaedibacterales; family CAIULA01; genus CAIULA01. The sequence goes on along the minus strand of JAIEPD010000026.1, from coordinate 14,102 downwards.
GATGTGGGAGAAGCTTGTCCTATGGGATTAGCGCCAACCAATTCGACAACCTTAACAATGGCCTTAGGGGATGCATTAGCTGTTGCTCTTTTGGACAGTCGTGGTTTTTCTAAACATGATTTTAAAGTATTTCATCCTGGTGGAAATTTAGGTCAGCAATTAAAGCAAGTTTCTGACTTTATGCACAAAGGTGAAAAAGTTCCGCTTGTAACAGAAAATACTCCGATGGGTGAATGTCTTGTTAAGATGACGTATCATGGATTTGGATGCGTTGGTGTGTTGAATAAAGATGAGAAGCTTGTTGGCATTATAACAGATGGAGATTTGCGTCGACATATGAGCTCCAGGATGTTAGAGCAAACAGCAAGCGCCGTTATGACAAAAAATCCAGTTACCATTGAGAGAGATTCTTTAATGGCAGATGCTATGGCCATTTTTGAAAAGAAATCCATTACCAGTTTATTTATATTGGATGAAAACAAGAAAGTTTTAGGGCTTCTTCATATCCATGATTGCCTTCGAAACAGTGTTGCTTAAACTTAGATGTCTGAAAATTCCTTTCGCAACAAAAACGGTAAAATTACTTTAAAAAACCGCAAACAAAGAACAGATTCTTCGCGCCGTTGGCTTATTCGTCAGCTTAATGACCCGTATGTCCAAAAAGCCCAGTCTTTGGGGTATCGTTCCCGTGCAGCCTTTAAAATATTGGATATTGATCAAAAATTTAAACTTTTCAAGTCAGGAGGCATTATCGTTGACCTTGGTGCTGCGCCCGGTGGTTGGGCACAAGTTGCTTTGAAAAAAGTGGGTGATAAAGGCCAAGTTGTTGCAATTGACCTTCAGGAGATAGAGCCTATTACGGGTGCATTGATTCTGCAAGGAGATTTTATGGACGAAGAGGTTGTCGGGAAGCTTTTATCTTCCCTTCCTTCTAAGGTAGATGTGGTTCTAAGCGATATGGCAGCGCCAGCCTCTGGTATGACGGATGTGGATCACATTCGCATTATGGCGCTGGTTGAGATGGTGTTTGATTTTTGTTTCCTAGCCTTAAAACCAAAAGGATCTATGGTTGCTAAAGTTTTAAGGGGAGGTACAGAGACAAAACTCCTTCAACAGTTAAAAAAGTGTTTCACCAAAGTCGTCCATTTTAAACCTCCATCCAGCAGGGCTGATTCTGCTGAAATGTATTTGGTTGCAACGGGCTTTAGGCCTGAGAAAAAAGAAGTTTTAAGCGATTAATTCGTGCTTTTTTAAAAAGGCCTTTAAGGGGTCAAGGCGCGAATTGCCAGCATCTAATTTTTGAACCTCAAACAAATTAATAATATTTTTCCATTCCTGAAGATTAATGGGGGTATTTAATTCTGCTTTATGCTGGATGAAAATCTGCCATGCCTTATCAGGATAAGCCTTTAAGAATTCACAAGCTTTTTGAAGGGCCCTTAAAATTTTATCCTGAATGTCTGTTGAAACTTTTGAATGACTGACCAAAATCATAGCAGAAAAGGTCGGAATGCCAATCTCTTCAAAAGGATAGATGTGAAAATCTGAGATGTGGTTTTTGAGATCAGCAACTTCATAAGGTTGATAGAGGTTTGTTACAGCATCGACTTGACCTGAGATGAATGTTGTCATCAGGCCTTGCCGCGTATAAATAAGATCAACCTCGTCAAGTTTGATATTCTGTTTTTCCAAAATCTCCTTTAACACAGCTGCTGAAAAGCCAACTCCGCTGCTGCAGTGGCCAATGCGCTTTCCTTTTAATTCTGATAAGGGAACACGACTTATAAAGACCTCTAGAGGTTTTGGAACGATTGTGCAAACCCCATTTAAATCCAATCCTTTTGCTGTTTGGATGAGAAGCTGTGGTTCGTTCGTTATGGCAAAATCAACGTTATGAGCCGAGACTTGTTTGCAGCCCTCTAAAGATCCGATAGAACCGATGAGGCTGACATCGAGTCCTTCGGCTTTAAAAAATCCCATTTCTATGCCAATGACCAAAGGGGCATGGTGGGGATTTAAAAGCCAATCAAGTGAGATTTTAATAGGGGTAAGGGCTGCAGCAGGCACGGATAATACAAAAGTCATGATAAGGATTTTTAAGAGATTCATCATTCAGGTTCGCTTTTAAGAAGGGGTTGAGGGCCAAAAGACTAATTTTTTTTCTAAAAGAGTCACGCCTTTATTGAGGGCAAAAGTCATGAGGGTAATACAGACAATGCAAGCAAACATTAGCTCAATTTCAAGGCGGCCATGACTTAGCATAATTAAATAGCCAAGACCTGAGCTTGCGCCGATCCAATCAGCAGCAAGAACAGTTAAAGGGGCATGAATCGCTGCAAGCCTGATGCCTGACATTAAAGAGGGAAGGGCCGCCGGCAGGCGTATGTATCGTAAGGTTGATTTTTTACTAGCCCCCATAATCGAAGCCATATCGAGCCAATTGGCGGGAGTGCGTTTTAAGCCATCCAGAAGGCAAACCGTAATGGGAAAATAGCATGATAAACAAATCACAATCAGCTTTGGCGTGAACCCAAATCCGCACCAAATCAAAAGAACCGGCATTAGTACAAAGGGCGGGGTGGATTGTAATGTTAAGAGAATAGGTTTTATAAGTGGTTTTAAGCGATCAAAATAATCTAATAAAATGGCGCTTAAGGTTCCAAGAAGAACGGCAATGCTAAGGCCAACAATGATTTCTGCCATGCTTATAAAGGTGTGTTTTAACAAAAGAGCATGATTTTCTATAAGGCTGCAGGTAATAAGGATAGGTGATGGCAGAATATAGGCAGGAATACCTGAGAGGTTTACACCCAGTTGCCATAAAGTGAGTAAAAAGAGAATTGCAATTATTTTCTTATGCATGGCTGAATTTTTTTAAGAGTAAAGAGAACTTAAGAAGACAGATGCTTCTTGCCAAAGATGCAAATCATGCATGGCCCTTGGGATGGAAACCTCTTTAAGGATTGTTTGAATGTGAGGCTCGGTGACGAGGGTTGCTGTTGCCGGAAAACCCTTTAAGATATAGATCTGATTTGAAAGACGAATGACTTCGCTAATATCGTGGGTGACAAGCAGAACCGTCTTTCCTTTAAGAGCTGTGATTGCATAGTTCTGCAATTCGCATCGTGTTTTCGCATCAAGGGCTGCAAAGGGCTCATCCATGAGGACAATTTCGCGGTCCTCCATTAAGGTTCTGGCTAAGGCCACGCGTTGCCTCATGCCCATAGAGAGTTGGTCTGGATAAAAATTAGCGAATTTTTCAAGTCCTACTTTGGTTAAAATTTCAAGAGCTTTGGCATAATTTCTGGTTTGCCCGCGCAATCTTTCCCCTAAGGTTACATTTTCAATCACCTTGGCCCAGGGCAAAAGAAGATCAGTCTGTGCCATGTAGCTAAAAGATGCCGTTGAATGGGATGCGTTTTGTTTCTTAAGGCCCAACAAAGACTTAAGCAGGGTCGTTTTACCAACGCCGCTTTGGCCTATTAGGCAGGTCCAGTCCTGCTTTTTTAAAAGAAGAGTTTGCTTTTTTAAAACATGAGAAGATTCGTAAAAGAAATCTTCAATTTGAAACTGATAATAATCCATTCTTTCCACAATCCCTCCGCCGGTATTAACCGAATCAGGTTCTAAGAGTTGAGCATCTGCTCTCTCAGCCCCTTTTTAAAGAGGCACCCCTTGTGTTTATGTGTTCTTGTCTATAGGGATTCGTGAATTTTGTCAACAAAGTATTTAAAGCTTACGGCTATACTTATTGCAAATGAAGTTGCTCGTTTTTTCGCAACTCTCTATATTTCACTTGTGGTCGCGATTATGCAGTTCTCCGTGCTGAGAAGTGCATAATCATTTTAAGTTAGCTCTGTTTATATGAGATATGTTTTTTTGCTAAAAGAGTAGACTATACTCTTTACCTTTCAAGTTGCCTGCTCAAAAACATTGAAACCTGCAGTGTGAGTGTAACTTTATATAAACTGACGCTCCTCGGTTCTTATTTTTCTTTAGGTCATTTGAAATTTATTGCGCATATAAAGAAAAAATTTTATTAAATTTAATTTTAATGCACAATCCCCACCCAAATTTCTCGCCCACCAAAAAGGGCGGGGGGAATGCCCTCTCACCAATAATGGTAAAATGGCATACCTCTCCCGTCCAGGCTTTTTCCCACTTAAAAAACCTGTCAAACCCTTTATCAGAAATAAACGTTTATGGACAGCACTTCCCGACCTATACCATTGAAATAGGTTTTATTTTTTAAATGTCAATAGGGTGTCTATTTTATTTTGAACATTCCTGCAGATAACTTTTTATAAGCTGTTTCCAGTCTTTTAAAGTCTTTTCAAAATTATAGAATAATCTTGTTTTTCTGAGTAATAGGATTACAGTGGGCTTAACAATTAGTTAGGTTTACTTATGATTCTTGATGAACTTTTAGAACGTATCCTTTACAGGGACGCAATGATGCTTGTGCTAAATAAACCCGCAGGGATTGCGGTGCACCCTGGTTTTGGCAAAAAACAAAATCTTCAAAGCTTTTTTAATGACCTTCAATTTGGGCTTCCAAATCCACCAGCTTTGGCGCATCGCCTTGATGCTGCCACCAGTGGTTGTCTTGTTTTAGGGCGCCATCGTCAGGCACTGAATAGGCTTGGGGATATGTTTGCAAACGGCAAAATTGAAAAGACATATTGGGCTGTGGTAAAGGGAGGGCCAACGGAAAAGGCAGGGCGTATTGATATTTCGCTCTCTAAGCAATCAGCTCACTCTCATCGTTGGTGGATGAAGGCTGATCCCAATGGACAGCAAGCTATTACCGACTACCGTGTTCTAGGCGAAACTGAGGATCTAACTTGGCTTGAGCTGAAACCCTTAACGGGCCGCACGCACCAACTTCGCGTTCATTGTCAGGCTATGGGGTGGCCTATTGTGGGAGATATGATATACGGGGGTGATGCAACAGATTTCGATGCGCTTCATCTACACGCAAGAGCGATTCATATTCCTCTTTATCCTAAAAAAGATCCCGTTTTTGTAGAAGCTTCGCCACCAATTCATATGGAACAGGCGCTGAAATTATGTGGGTTCGAGAAACTTTGAAATTATAATTCCATTAGGTTTTCTATAATAATCTTTTTATTTATCTGTTATAATATAAACTGTAAGATTTGAATGTTGTAATCTAAATTATCTTATTAACGATGAGTAGTATTAGAGTCTTTTCCTAAGTATGCATGGCTCTTTAATAATAACACGGATATCGCTTAAATCGAATTATTGCAGGCTAGAACAAACTTAAAAATGAAAGGAAATGACCATGTTACCTTATATATTATCCTCTTTTATTTTAGGGATTATTTCTGCATATTTAGGTTTTGGACGTCTTGCGGGAATTTTTGCACTTATCAGTAAAATTTTAGCTGTTATTTTCCTGGTCGTGTTTGTAGGTAGCTTAATTAAGCATCTGCTTTTATAAATCTCTATTCTTGCTAATCGCAGAAGATGGTGTATAGGGAGAAAAAAATGCTATCTGCTTGTTTGTCATCTATACTTCCTATAGACTAACAAGGCAAAGTCTAATGAAAGAGTAGTTGTTGATGTTTGCTAGTTCTCGTCGTCACCGTCATTCACCGCTGGACATTTGGCCAGGGTTTGTGGATGCTTTAGCCACTTTGTTGATGGTTATCATTTTTGTGCTGATGACTTTTGTTGTGTCTCAATTGTATTTAACCGATGCACTTAGCAATAAGGATGAAGCCTTATCGAATCTTTCTAAAAAGTTAGACATGCTAACCATAGCGCTAGGCGAAGAGAAAAAACAAAACCAAGAACAAAAAGAAAAAAACTTTAATCTTAATAACTTACTCGAAGTACTTAAGCAACAACTTGCCACACTGCAGAACGATTTAAATTTTTCTCAAACCGAAAAAGATAAAGTTATTGAAAAGAACCAATCTTTGTTGTCTCAGATTGCAGAATTAACAGTTCAGCTGAAAAAATTGAATGATTCTTTAGCTGCAAGTGAAGAGCAGCACAAAGAAAAAGATGCAAGCCTAAAAAGCCTAAAGGAAAAGTTAGATGCAACCTTGTCAGAAAAGATTGCAGAACTTAAAAAATTGAATGAAGAGCTTCATGCTTTAAAGGCTGCTAATGCTGATTTGTTGACTGAACAGGACAAAAATAAGCAATTCACCAGACTTGGGCAGTTTAGATCTGAATTCTTTTTGAAATTAAAACAGGCAATTGGCAACCGTTCCGATATGCGTATTGTTGGTGATAGATTTGTATTCCAATCTGAAGTCCTTTTTGCAACAGCCTCCGCAGACCTAGGAGAAGAAGGTAAAAAGAAATTAGATCAATTAGCGGGCGCCTTAAAGGAAATTTCGAATAAAATTCCTGCAGATTTAAGTTGGGTTCTTCGTGTGGATGGACACACCGACCATTTGCCAATCAACAACCAACAGTTCCCCTCTAACTGGGAACTATCTTCAGCTAGAGCCATCTCAGTTGTTAAATATTTGATTGAAAAAGGCATCGATTCGAAACACCTGGTCGCCGCAGGCTTTGGTGAATACCAACCGCTTGCATCTGGAGAGTTAGAGCAAGATCTGGCAAAGAACAGAAGAATCGAATTTAAACTAGACCAGCGTTGATGCGATCGTGATTATTCCATTCAAAGATTTCATTCAGGGATTTAGAGTAACAAACGTCTTTTGACGTTTTGTGAATCTTAATACCCGGAATCTTCGGTTGTCAGTTAACAATTGTCCTAAGATTCCGGATGTTAAGTCTCCTTATGCGCTAAAGCCCATAATCGACTAAATTCTGGAATGACATTATTCTTTTTAAAGCATAGTTTCCGAAGAAGTTTGTTTACTAAGCGGGAATGAAGATACTTGTTTCTGGCTATCTTTTAAGAAAGTTCCCAATTGAGACTGACCGCCTGGCTGAAGCCCTAAGCTTCACTAACAATTTGCTCTAAAACTTTTTGGCAATTCTCTTTTTGCAAGATTGACACAAAAAGGGGACGCAATGCGATTTGTTTATTAGAAACACTTAAAAGTGAAGATTTATGGCCCTTAGCAAACGCTAACAGATCTTTAGCGCTTACCAGCTCTAAAGCATCTTTTTCTTTGTAGTGAGGATCTTCAAAATCTTCTTGGGCATCCAAAAGATTTTCTGTTTTAAAAACATTTGATGTTTTGATAAAGCACAGAACAACCTCACGGCCTTTGTCTGTCATTTCATAGAAAATCTTACTATTAAAAAGAACTTCAGGCTCTGGGGAATAAAGATGGGCGCTTTCTTCTTTGCATTCGCGGATTAAGCCTTCTAAAAAGGTTTCAGGAGACCCATCACTATTTGTCTCTAGGCTCCCACCAAACTCAGAGTAGGTTCCTTTATCGCTGCCTTTGGCTTCTCTTGCTAGCAAAAAAAGAGGGGCATCCTGACCCTTGACAAACGTGTAGAATATGACTCCGACTGTTCCAAGGGGTCTTCCCTCGGTTTTAAGACGGACAGGAGCTCTTTCCAAAAGATGCTGCGTTTTTGTATGTTGGGTAAAATGCTGGGTTGCAGAAGAAAAATGTACAGGGTAAACACTAATTAGGATAAAAATAACAAGGGTGAGAAGGCCTAAATTTTGAATAACTGCCATTATTCCTCTCTTTCTCTACGGTGACTGATGGATAACGGAAAAATCCGATAATCACCAACCTGATATTCGATAATTATAATTAATATAAACTTTTAGGCAATAGTTTTTTATGAAAATATCGAATCTTATTAAAATTTTTGAAGAAAACGATTATTTTTTCAACTGACAGTAGAAAATACGGATAAAATCATTTGAATTTTGTTTCAAAATTCATAAAATATGACTCTTGAAAGCAGCATAAAATTCCAATTCCAAACACAATAACTGCAAATCCTTGATGAAGAACTCCTAAACTTAAAGGGACTTGGTATAAAAGTGTGAAAATACCCAAAACAGCTTGCACTGTAATAGCCAATACCCAAAATCCAATGAGAGGCCTTTTTAAAGGTGTGCTGTTAAAATAACAGCTCCCTATAATCCCAACAGATATGAGCGCAAGAATTCTGTGGCACCATTGTACGAGAGCTGCATTTTCAAAAAAATTAATCCAAAGGGGTTTATAAAATGACCATTCACTGGGGATCCATCTGCCTTCCATGAGAGGGAATGTGTTGTAAATAAGTCCAGCCTTAAGTCCTGCAACAAAGCCGCCGTACGTCATGGTGAGAAGTTGAAAGCAAAAAGCAACCCAGACAAGCCTGTTTTGAAAGTGATTTCGTGATGCAGGAGGATAAATAATCTCTAAAAGGCTCCACAAAACCAAACCCAAGAGCCAAAAGGCTAAGGCAAGGTGTAAGGTAAGGCGGTAATGACTCACATTGGGGTCTTTTACAAGGCCACTTTTCACCATGTACCAGCCCATAAAGCCTTGCGCAATGCCTAAAGCCAAAATCATAAGACTTCTTCGTTTTAGGGATGGACTTAGTTTTTGGTGATTCCAAAAAATGATCAGCGGGATTAAAAACACGAGGCCTATTAACCTTCCAAGGAGGCGATGCGTGTATTCCATTAGGTATATGAATTTGAAATCTTTTAAGGCCATGTCGTAATTAACAAGCTTAAATTCAGGGTAATTTTTGTAATCCGTAAAGGCTTTTTGCCAGTCAAGCTCTGTTAGGGGCGGGATGATACCCGTAATGGGTTTCCATTCAACAATCGAAAGGCCTGAATGGGTGAGCCTAGTGGCGCCGCCAAGGATAATCATCAACCAAATTAAAACAGCAGTTGTGATCAGCCAAACAATTAAAAATTTATTCTTGGTCATCGTCTAAAAGAGTCAAAGACAAGGCATGAATGTGATTTTTCAAAAGGTCATCTAAAATACCATGGACCAATCGATGACGCTCTAACTTTGAGAGTCCTGTAAAGGCTTTCGAGATGATTTTTACGCGAAAATGGCTTTCAGCATTTTTATCTTTTGGGCCATTCATATGTCCCCTGTGCATCTCTGATTCATTTTTTATATCTAAAAAAGAAGGCAAGAGGTGTTTTTGGATGCGGTCTTCTAATTCTTCTTGAACAGAGTTCATAAATTTAAGCAGCCTTAATTTGACTTAGGAGTTGGATGGCTTTGCTGTTGATTTGATGATGGATTTCGGCTGAATTATGGTCACGCATCCAAACAACGAGGGTCTGATTAACATGGTCAATGACTAATTCACGTAGTTCCGCTTCAAAGAAACTTTCCATTTCTTTGATTTGAAAATTATATTGCCTTTGCTTGTTTTTGATCTCATCATTTATTTCTTGCTTGATATTGCGAATAAGAATCTCAGCTTGAGCACGAGCATTATTTATAATTTTCTCTTCTTCCTCTTCGACGGCGATGAGTGCTTTGGTTTCCTCATTCAGTTGGACTAAAGCAAATTCTTTAGATGCATTTGCATCTTGAAGCTCGGCACTAATAATTTTAATTCTATCATCTAGAAAATTTAAAAGTTGTCTTTTGCCAAATTTAAAAAGAAGGGCTAAAAACCCAACAAAACTTAAAACAATATAAAAATTTGGGTCTTTAAGCATTTGTAGTCTTCTTTTTTGATTTCGAAACAGAGTCTTCTGGCTTGCCCAGCAATTTTGGAAGAAGCTGTTTAACGCATTCTGTGACAAGAGGCTTTAAGGAGGTATTAAAATCTTTTCTTTGCTGTTCTATGGAATCTTTCATGTTTTGAAGAGCAGTGCTCAACTCAGTCTCAACTTTTTTAAATTGCCTGTTTTTCTTGTCTTCCATTTCCAAAAGAGTAGCTCTGATGATGGCGTCTGCTTTTTCCTCTGCAAACTTAATTCTCTCATTTCTGGCTTTTAAGAGCTCTTCAATTTGCATATTCAGCGCTTTTGCTCGTTCAAGGTCATGATGTATTTTTTTGGATCGGTTGTCCAAAAGTTCATTCATACGCGGAACAAAAACAAAAACAAAGGCACAAACGAGAATGCTGAAACAAACGAGTAACCAAAAAAACTGTGACAGAAAAGTCGATGGATCAAATTGAGGCATCCCAAAACCTTAATGTGAGAAAAGAATAAGCATGGCCACGATAAAGGCCAACAAAGCAATCGACTCTGTTAAGGCAAACCCTAATAAGCCAATTGGAAACAAATCACTTTTAGCCGAAGGATTGCGAGCGATTGAGGAAATTAATGTTGAGAAAATATTTCCAAGCGCCAAACCAACTCCAAGCAATGCAAACGTTGCCATGCCGGCTCCAATCATTTTTGCTGCACCTATTTCCATATATAATTCCTTCCTTTTTAAATCAATGTAAGTTTAGCGCATCATTTAAATATATACACGTTAATATCGTAAAAACATAGGCTTGGAGAATTGCAACGAGCAATTCAAAGCTTGTAATGGCAACATTTAAGAGAGTGGGTAAAATTGCGGCTGGAACAAGGGAAGTTCCTGCTAGCAAAACTGCAAAGCAAGCAAAAATTTTGAGCATTACATGCCCAGCTACCATATTGGCAAATAAACGTACAGATAAGCTAATAGGCCGTGACAGGTAAGAGATAATCTCAACTGGAATTAACAAAGGGGCAACAAATATGGGAATGCCTGAGGGGTAGAATATCCGAAAGAAATGAGTTCCATGTTTCACAAAACCCACAATTGTAATGCCCAGAAAAACAAAAGATGCTAGGGCAAAGGTTACAATGATGTGGCTTGTAAACGTAAAAGCATAAGGAACAAGGCCAATCAAATTACCAAAAAGAATGAAGAGGAACAACGAGAGAATGTAGGGGAAGAATTTTAATCCTTCTTTGCCAACATAAGTTGTAACCATGTCGGCAATGAAATGAAAAAGGGATTCCACGCATACTTGAAGACGGTTTGGGATTAAACGTTTCTTTTTGGTGGAAAAATGAATAAAGAGGCAAATAGCAAAAGTAGTCAAAACCATAAAAAGGGAGGCATTGGTGAAAGAAAAGTCATAACCACCGATATGTACTGGCACTAAAGGTTTGATTTTAAATTGTTGAAGGGGATCCATACTCACAGTTATTTTTCTCCTGTTTCATCCCAACTTTCTGCCAGAAGTCGATAAACATTGAGACTCCCTGCCATTATACCAAGGACAATGAAAATAACTAGTCCCCATGGATAAGTTTCAAAGTAAATATCGATGGCTCTACCAATGAGGGTTCCAACTAAAATCCCTGCTATAAACTCAACACCTATGCGCATGGCAATGCTGATATGTTTAGCGTTTTTATCCATCATAAAAAGATCTTAAACGATGTACAATCTTTTGGACACTTTCGGCTTGCTCTTTAACGGTTTTAAAGGCTTTTGCCCCCAAAACCTCTGACTCTTTAGGATTCAAAAGCAGATTTTGAACATTTTCGGCTAATTCTTTTTGTGTTCGGACTGTAAGGCAGTCATCTGCCAAATGGGCGCAAACATCTTTAAAATTGCCCATGCGTGGACCCCAAAGAACAGCACACTTAAATAAAGCTGGTTCAATTGGATTATGCCCTTCAACAGAAACAAAACTGCCGCCTATAAAAACAATTGATGAAAGTGAGAAAAAGAGTCCAAGCTCGCCAATAGTATCGACAAGATAAACATCAAAATTTGAGGGAGATTGTGCTTGAAGAAAGCTGTGTTCTTGAACCGACAAGCCAGAATCTTCACACAGTCTTTTAACTTTTTCACAGCGATGAGGGTGTCTTGGAATGAGAATAGTTAAAAGATTATGAAATTGCTTTTTAAGGTCATGATGCGTTTGAATGACAAGTTCTTCTTCGCTTTCATGGGTGCTGGTTGCAACCCAAACGGGACGATCTTTCAATAATCGAGAAAGTTTTTGTAATTTATCGGTGGAAACAGGCAGGGGGTCCGCTGCAAATTTCAGATTAGCCATCACCTCAACGTTAGAAGCACCAAGGTGAATAAGTCTTTCAGCTGTCGAAGGTGATTGAGCTAAAAATAAGGAAAAACGGGATAATAACTGTTTTGCCAAATACTTAAACTTTAACCAACGATGATAGCTGCGATCAGAAAGGCGCGCATTGAGAAGAATTAAAGGAATCTTCATTTTATGAATTTGCATAATCATATTTGGCCAAAGCTCGGATTCAACCAATACAGTAAGATGAGGTTTCCAATGTATTAAAAATCGTTTTACCCATGGGCCTATATCAAAGGGCGCATATTGATGAATGCAAATGTCTGATAAACGTTGCTTTACAATAGATGCGGCGGTGACTGTCGTTGTTGTCAGAAGAATACTGTGATTGGGGTAATTTTCTTTATAAGATTTAATCAGCGAGATCAGCGAAATTGTCTCCCCCACACTGGCAGCATGAATCCAAATCAAAGGACCTTCTGGACGTTTAGCAGAGGCAATACCATACCGTTCCTCAATTCTATCTTTTTCCTCAAGGCCCTTTTTAAGGCGATGAGAAGCCAACACCTTTACAAAGGGAGTGAACAAAATAGAAAGTAGATAAAATCCCAAAATCCAGTTTTTCCTTAAAGCGGGTTATTTATAAGTGATTATACCCAATGAATTTTAAGAGATCTGCAGAAAAACGAGAACCGAGGAGCGCAAGTGTATATGAAATACACTCGCACCGCAGGTTTCGATGTTTTTTGAACAGGTCTCTTGAAAGACGAAGGGTATATAGACAATATGCTTGATTGAATCAGCGTTTGTCAAATTGTTGGGGGGCCTAATCTCTTGATAATTTTTATTGACCGAGCATCTAATTTTAGAATTATTTAAAGTAAACTTTATTTGTTGTGTATGTTTTTTTATTGACTTTTGTTTATATTTTCTGCATATTCAAAAGAATTATCGATTAAATTACGGATCATTATCATGGTTAAACTGTTCATAGGTAGCTTCTATATACTTGTTATGCTTCATACCCAGATATATGCGACTTATTTTTCACAATTGGAAAAACTGTATTCTACTTACACAGTAGATGGTGGCCATAAAAGTAGTTATTGTCAAAAAATGATTAAATTATTAGAGAATGACGAGGCAGATCACGAGTTGAGATCACCAGATGAACATTTAAATATTTCTTTCAAAGCAGCAACTGTTTGCGATAAGACTGATTTGATGAAAAGATTTAGCTACACAATGTGTGGAAAAACCTTTATAAGCCAAGAAACAGCTAATGAATCATTTGCTATTGCTGCAGTGCATGGAAGAAAGAATGCTATAAACTGGCTAATAACGAATTCGTATGATATTAGGCCGGACCAAGAAGGTATTAACCGAGGATATCGCTACACTGTTTGCAAAAATAACCGAGAAATGTCTGAATATCTTTTCAAAATGTCAAAGGCTGGGAGTATCTCTTTCCCTGATCAAGAGACTGTTAACTATATATTTGAAAATGGGGTTCAAGACACATATCTTATGGAACAAATATTGAAGAGAGTATCTCCTGCCGTTCCGTTACCCAGTCAAGAGAGTCTAATAAACTCTACACATAGGGCTGCAAGGTGGGGTGAAAAATATACCCTAGAATGGATGTTCACGCGCCCAGAATTTGTGGCAATACTGAATCAAGGTCTTATGAATCAATTACTTGAAGAGGCAAGCGAAGGTGAGAATTTTGAAGTTATAAAATTATTATTAGAGCCTCATGGTACAGTACCTTTACCTGAGCAAGAAGCAATCAAGAAATCTTATGATATCTTAGTAAACAAGGGTGATAAGCATTATATGGCTGCCTACAACCCTCGGGGCCATAGTGGTAGCGCGCTTGATAAGTATAAAAAAATTGATGATTTTATTGGCAATTTTTTGCATAAATTGGTACACCGAAAATGAGAGTGCTAGTTTTAGACCAAAGTCAATGATGTAGTTTTCTTCGTCATTGTATTTTTAAGTGCGTTGAATATAGTCAACTTGAGTATATTCTGAAGTTGAATGTTGGTGGTGTTAACTCAGGCCTTTATGTTCCCAATCCCAGTGGGGGGGGGGGGGGGGGGGGGGGGGGGGGGGGGGGGGGGGGGGGGGGGGGGGGGGGGGGGCAGGGGGGGGGGGGGGGGAGGAGG
>JAIEPD010000047.1 GCA_019749935.1 Alphaproteobacteria bacterium | reverse complement strand
AAGAATTCATCCATATCTGATGGATTATTAATAGAGAATGCATTGAGGGTATTGTCAATACGTTTATTAAGGCCGGTTAAGACCTTTCCAGCACCGATTTCAATAACGTGTTCAGCTTTTAATTGCGCTAGATGCTGGACGCTCTCGCGCCAGCGTACACGTCCTGTTATTTGTTTTACCAACATTTCATTTATAAATTCTTTGCCTTGAATGGGCATGGACGTGATGTTGGCAATGACTTCTATTTTTGGATGTTGAATAGAGGTTTCGCTAAGAGCTTCTTTCATAACATTTGCAGCGGGTTCCATTAAGGGACTGTGAAAAGGCGCACTAACAGGTAACAAAAGAGCTCTTTTAGCGCCAGCCTCTGTTGCCTTTGCGTTGGCTTCTTCTACAGCTGCTGTATGACCACTGATGACAACTTGCCCAGGGGAGTTGTCATTGGCAACAACACAAAGGTTAGTTTCACTATTAAGGTCTGTTAAAAGAGATTCAACTTGATCGATTTCAAGGCCAAGAATTGCTGCCATACTTCCTTTTCCAACCGGAACTGCTTTTTGCATGGCTTCCCCTCGAAGGCGCACAAGGCGCAAAGCATCAGCTAAACTAAATGTTCCAGCAGCGCAATGGGCTGAATACTCACCCAAAGAATGACCTGCGACATATTTTGCAAATTGATGAGCAGGCTTTCCTGTTTCTTGTTCAAGAGTGCGTAAAATTGCGATGCTGATTGCTAAAAGGGCAGGCTGGGTGTTTTCCGTTAGGGTTAACGTGTCCTGTGGTCCTTCTAGAATAAGCTTGGTTAGCTTTTGTTTTAAAACCTCATCGGCTTCTTCCATGACAAGACGAGCGGATGCAAACTGTTCAATAAAATCTTTTCCCATCCCAACGGCCTGTGATCCTTGGCCTGGGAATACGAGTGCAACTGACATGCTAAAACTTTCTTATTTTTATTGTTTAGAAAGGTACCCTGCAACATCGCACATGCGATTTGCAAAGCCCCATTCATTATCATACCAAGACAAAATACGACAGAAACGACCATCAATAACTTGGGTCTGAGTTAAATCAAAGTTAGAGCTGTGGGGGTCGTGATTAAAGTCGATTGAAACGAGTGGCTCATTAACAAGACCTAAAATACCCTTCAAAGGACCAGAAGCTGCTGCCGTAATGGCTTGGTTAATTTCTTCTTTGGTGGTGTTTTTCTTTGGAACAAATTTGAAATCAACAACAGAAACATTAGCTGTTGGGACTCTAATCGCAGTACCGTCTAATTTTCCTTTCAGTTCAGGAAGCACAAGACCAACAGCTTTTGCAGCGCCCGTTGAACTTGGAATCATAGACATACATGCAGCGCGCGCTCTGTGCATATCACTATGCAGCGTATCAACAAGGCGTTGATCGCCAGTGTAGGCATGAATTGTTGTCATATAGCCGTGCTCAATACCAATCGCCTGATGCAAAACATAGGCAACAGGCGCAAGACAGTTGGTTGTACAAGATGCATTCGAGAGAACGGTATGGTCTGCTTTGATTTCGGTATGGTTAACGCCATAAACAACAGTTAAATCGGCGCCATCTGCGGGCGCAGAAACAAGAACGCGCTTTGCGCCTGCATTTAAGTGTTTTGCAGCGTCGTCTCTTTTGGTAAAACGACCTGAACATTCCATGACCAAATCAATATCCAAAGCACCCCAAGGTAATTTGTCTGGGTTCGGTTCAGCAATAGCTTGGATGGGCCCCAATCCGACATCAAGGCTGCTTTCTGTTGTTTTGACATTTCCCTTAAAACGACCATGAACCGAATCATACTTGAATAAATGAGCGTTACTGGCAAGAGAGCCAAGATCATTAATGGCAACAATTTGAATGTCGCGGCGATTGTTTTCGGCAAGAGCCCTTAAGACCATACGACCAATACGCCCAAAGCCATTAATTGCAACGCGAAATGTCATAGAGATATCCTTTCTTTAACTGATTTTACAATTGCTTCTGTGGTGATCCCAA
The DNA here is from genome assembly GCA_019749935.1 of Alphaproteobacteria bacterium. Lineage (GTDB taxonomy): Bacteria > Pseudomonadota > Alphaproteobacteria > Paracaedibacterales > CAIULA01 > CAIULA01. Next base: position 42,624 of record JAIEPD010000047.1, on the reverse strand, counting down.
AGTGATTATATAACTCTGAAGCTGGGGCAGAGGCACCAAAGCTTTTCATTCCTATAAACACACCTTTTTCACCTAAATACTTTGCCCATCCAAATTCTGATGCAGCTTCTATTCCAATTTTAAGGCCTTCACCTAAAACACTTTCTTGATAAGCTTTTGGTTGTTTATCAAATAATGACCAACAAGGCATGGAAACAACTGCTGTTTCAATTCCCATTTTCTTTAGGTTTTCATGAGCCTCAACGGCAAGTCCAACTTCAGATCCTGTGGCAATTAAGGTTGCTTGTCTTTTGCCAGGACAATCTCTTAAAAGGTATCCTCCCTTGGCTGTTAGATTCTCATGATTTTGAGGTAAGCGTAAAGGAGGAACATTCTGCCTTGTTAACACAAGGACAGAAGGGGTGTTTCGATTCTCAATTGCAAGCTGCCAACTTTCAGCAACCTCTATGCCATCTGCGGGGCGCAAAACATGAAGATTTGGAATGGCCCTGAGGCTTGCAAGGTGTTCGATAGGCTGGTGCGTTGGGCCATCTTCACCAAGGCCAATCGAATCATGGGTTAAAACATAAATAACACCCTGTTGCATCAGCGCGGAAAGCCTCAAAGCGGGTTTTAGATAATCACAGAAAACTAAAAATGTCCCGCCATAGGGGATAAACCCGCCATAAAGGTTGAGGCCATTCATAGCAGCTGCCATACCATGCTCACGAACACCGTAATGAATATAACTACCTGAGAAATCTTCGGGCGTTATCGGTTTTTGAACTTTGGCTTTTGTATTGTTGGAACCTGTAAGGTCAGCTGAGCCGCCAATAAGCATGGGTATATGAGGCGCTAGTGCATCCAAAACAGTTTGTGAAAGTTGACGTGTGGCCTGAGTTGGTTTTTCATTGAAGAAATGGTTTTTTATCTCTTCAATATGCTTTTGCCAATTGGTTGGAAGTTTACCTTTTAAAGTGTCCTTTTGGTCTTGCGATAAAGATTGATACTCCTTATTCCAGTTTTGATAGCTTTCTGTGTTTCTTTTATGAACGTCTCTCCAGCTTTTTAAAATATCGTCCGGAATTTCAAAGGGAGGATAGGGCCACCCAATCGCTTCTCTGGTAGCTGCAATTTCATCTGTTCCTAAAGGACTGCCATGGGCACTTGAAGTGCCTGCTTTTTTAGGGGCACCTTTCGCAATTGTTGTTTTGCACGCAATAAGAAACGGTTTATCTGAACTTTGTGCCGCTTTTATAGCTTTGTGAATGGCGCCATAATCATGGCCATCAATGCTAGCTGTATTCCATCCAGAGGCTTCAAAGCGTTTTAATTGGTTGTCAGAAACACTTAAGTCAGCTTTTCCATCAATTGTGATATTATTATCATCAAAAAGAACAATCAGTTTATTAAGCTTTAAATGTCCTGCAAGCGAAATAGCTTCATGACTGATTCCTTCCATCAAATCACCGTCTCCGGCAATGACATAGGTATAATGATCAATGACATCTCTGCCTAATCTTGCAGCCATCATCTTTTCACCAAGGGCCATTCCAACAGAGGTTGCTAGCCCTTGACCCAGAGGACCTGTGGTTGTTTCAACGCCCTCTAAATGACCATATTCCGGATGTCCTGCTGTTTTGCTGTGCAGTTGTCTGAAATTTTTGAGCTTTTCAAGAGAAGCTTCTTTATATCCTGTTAGATAAAGAAGGCTATAAAGAAGCATAGACCCATGACCAGCGGATAAAATAAATCGGTCACGATTTGCCCAATGAGGGTCGGAAGGGTTGAACTTTAAAAAGTCATGAAACAAAACGGTTGCAACATCGGCCATTCCCATAGGCATACCAGGATGACCAGATTTTGCTTTCTCAACAGCGTCCATGCTTAATGCACGAATTGCCGCAGCTAATGGGTGAAGATTAGTCAATTAAAGGTGTTTCCTAAAAAATTAAATGTTTGATTCAATCCATGCAATAAGGGTGTTTTTCGGATTTAAACCAACTTTTGCAGCAACAGCTTCACCGTTTTTAAACAAAATCATTGTTGGAACGCTGCGCACGCCATGCTTTGATGGGATTTCTGGATTTTCGTCGATGTTCATTTTTACAATTTTAACTTTGCTTGCCATTGTTGGTGCAATTTCCTCTAAAACAGGAAGAAGCATGCGACAAGGGCCACACCATTCAGCCCAAAAGTCAACAAGAACCGGAACTGTTGAGTCGAGAACGTCTGTTTTAAAAGTTGCATCTGTCGTTTGATTAAGTGCCATAATCTGTCCTTATGATTCAGTGTAAAATGTTATTTTTAAAAACCCTTATATGGAATTTCCATCAAATGAGGGCCTTCTGTCCATAGTAAAAATGTGCGAATTTGATGATTTTTGTAAATTTTTTGCATGATGTCAGCGTATTCATATAATTGGACCTGGTAATCCTTAGAGACATCCTCTGGGGAAAGAGGTGGGTTCACTGTCGTTTTATAATCCAGAATGATAACTGTATCTTTTGTTACCAATAATCGATCGATTCTTTTTTGAGCATTTTGATGGGTTATGGCAACTTCAGCAAGAGAGTCATCTTTAAAAAAATGAGCGTATTCAGGATGATTTAAAATAGATAACGTTTTTTCAAGGTCATCTGGTTTTAAAACATTTTTATGCTTTTGCTTTTCTATCCATCTTTCGGCTGACTTTTTTAAATCTCCAGACAAAGTTGGTAAAATTTCAAAAAGCTTGTGAATCAAATCACCTCTTCGCATGGCTTCTGTTTTGACTTGCTTTTCCTTAAGAGAGATCGGAAGTAATAGGGGTTTTTCAAAAAGCCATTTTGGGGTTTGGATAGAAGTTTCAGATTCTAAAAGAACTTCATTTCCAATCAAGCTTGGAATTGGCTGATAAACCAAACCTTCCTCTGCTGTTGTAAGCGCTAGGGGTGACAAAATAGTTTTAAGGGTGTTGTACCAATTTTCCTCTTTGTTTTTTTGAATGCCGGCTATATAAAGCCGATCTTCTGGGCGAGTAAGGGCCACATAAAATAAACGGTTGTTCTCTTCTTCAAGCTTTTTTAAAGCTGAAGCTTTCAAATCAGCTATCGTTGTTGATTCCTTTTTTTGAGCAGGCTTTAACAAAAATAAATCCTCATGCCACAAAAAATTTTCGTTTTGCAAAGAAGGTTGATCTGTGCTGTCTGCCAAAATCACGATGGGAGATTGTAGACCCTTCGCCCCATGAATGGTCATAATGCGGACTTGATTTTGCTTACTTCCAGATGGGCTTCGTTTAATTTCTGACTGGGTGGTTTCTATATGGTTCATAAACCCTTGAAGGGTGGGGGGATTTTTTTCTCCAAATAAAAAGGCTAGGTTCAAAAATTCTTCCAAGACTTCTTGGCATTCACTGCCCAATCGGGCAATAAACTGATTTTCTGTGTGTCTTAGGACATTGTGAAAAAGACTGTGCGGGGACTTAAGATCAATCTGGCTCAAAAGATTTTTTAAAAATTCGTATGCCTTTTCAAAGATTTGCGTTTTAGGGGCATGCTCACCTAAAGATTGCCACAAACTGCCTGGTCTCATGTGACAAAGCGTGAATAATTCTTCTTCGCTGATTCCATATCCATTGTTAATAAGCGGACTTTTCAAAACACAAGCAAGGCTATAGTCATCTTGCGGAAGGCATAAAAACTTCCCAAGAGCGAGCAGGTCCATAACAGCTATGTGTTCGCTGATCTGCAATCGGTCAGCGCCTGCCACAGGGATATGATGATGTTTTAAGTTTTGAATAAGGGCTGGAACTAATTCTGAACGTTTGCGCACCAATATCAGAATATCTCCAGGTTTTGTTCTAGCATTGGTGCTAGGGAGGATCTCAGGGCTTTCTAAAAGATTTTTAATTTTGACCGTAATTTGCTTTGCAAGTTCAGCATGCTGGGAGGTGGAATCTTGTTGAAAAAGCGGAAGTGGCCACGAGTTTTCTTTTGAATCAATTTCTTCTCCTTTAACCAGGGGTAATAGTTCAATAACGCCCGGATGATCTTCACGATAAGGGGTATGAAGGATTGTTTCGCTTAAGAATTTAATGCCGCTGGTACATGTGTTAAAGGTTTTATCAACAATTTCTAAAATAGCAGGAGTGGTACGAAAAGATGTGTGCAGTTCAATATTCATCCAATCTTGTTTTAAAGCCTTTGTTTTTTCTTCAAAGGTATGACGCAAAGTTGCAAACAAAAGAGGTTCAGCCCCTTGAAAGCTATAAATAGATTGCTTGATATCACCCACAACAAAAAGGGTGCGATAAGGTTTTTCAGGGGTTAAAAAGGATTCAATCAGTTTTGATATAATCATCCATTGATCGGGGCTTGTGTCTTGTGCCTCGTCAATTAAAATATGATCTAGCGCATTATCAAGTTTATAAAAAACCCACTCAGAAATTCCTGGACGCCCAAGGAGCGCATTTGTGCTGGCGATCAAATCCTCAAAGTCCAATAACCCTTCTTGTTTTTTCTCCGTTTGGTAGTTTTGGAAAATAGCCTCTGTTAGATGCATAAACGCTAGCGTTGAATGGATGATGGCTTGATTTTTTTGCTGTTCTTTTTCTCTAAAAAGCCTGGATGCTTCTTCTTCAAGGGTTTTGTAGGTATCTGGAAAATCGGTTTGAATATCTTTGCTTACAAGTTTCTTTCGAATTTGTCCATCTTGAGTTAAGAAAAAATGAGAATAATCATCGCTGCTAAGGGCCTCTTCTAATTCTGGCTTACCCTGTTCAAAAAGGATTTTGGCAGCCTGTTGTAGGGCCTTTACATCTTTTGAGGGAATATTTTCAGTTGTTTTGAGAAAACTTTCTAAGGCAGCCTTATAGTCCTGTAAATTTTGATAGGTTGCGAGCAGTTTTCCAAATTGTCCGCGTTGGCTTTGAATGCTTTTTAAAAGCCCTTCAAAATGATAATCCGACATAGAAGTGGCAATGTGTTCCAAAAAGCCTTGAAGCTCAGGATCCTGAGTTTTTAAAACCTGATAGTATGCCTTTTTTAAAAGGTCATAGACCTCATCCCCTTCTAAAAGAGTAAAGCTAGGATCAATGGCAGCCTCAAGGGGAAAACGTTGAAGCAGGCTTTGGCAAAAGCTGTGGATGGTTTGAATGCGAATGCCGCCAGGGGTATCAATCACATGGAAAAGCAATTGATGAGCTCGTTCGAGAGCCTCTTTTGAGATGGGTTGATTGGTTAGTTTTTGAAGATCTTTTTGTAAACTATCTTCATCAAAGATTGCCCATTCTTGCAGTTTTGCTGTCAGGCGGTTTTGCATTTCAATAGCAGCCGCTTTTGTAAAGGTAATACATAAAATAGATTCAGGCGCTGTACCCATTAAAAGCAGATTTAAAAGCCTATCAATCAGAACTTTTGTTTTCCCTGTTCCAGCCGATGCACTGACCCAACAGCTTGCATTCGGATTGGCAGCTAAGGCTTGAGGGTTATTTATGGCCGCCATTCTGAAAGCCTTTCAAGATGCTTATAAGGATTAAAAGGAGGGGCTTTTTCAGGAATGGGGCAAGCGAGGTAAGGGGTTTCTGGCTTCATAAAAGTTAACAGTAGGTTTAATAATCCCGTTTGTGTTTCTTTTAAAAACTCGGAAGTGATTTCAAGTTTTGAAATTTTCCCAGCAGGCTCTCCGCCTTTTAAGTGCCAAATGGCCATTTCCTCAGGAACAGCTTTGATATCGAAACCACCTTGGTCAGCCATTAAAGCTTCTAAAGAAAGCTGAGGAGAATAACCATTTTTTATATCTTTTAAATTGGGAGGGGTCCCTATCTTATAATCAATAATCCGTAAACGATCATCATCCAAAATGTCTAGCCTATCAGCGATGGCTTTCAGTTCGAAGGTAAAATTTTGACAAGAAAGGGTGAGTTGTCCTTTTTGCTCTGTCAAATAGGTTTTTGCAGGGTTACGCTGAAGTTCATTTAAGAACCATGTTGCAATTTGCTCGAACCGATACCACCAAAAAATGCGAGTGACAGGATTTTTATCAAAATGGGGTTTTGCTAATTTCAACAATTCATCAATTGTGTTGTTTTCAAAGCTATAAGATTTCAAATATGATTCCATAATTTTATGGATAATTTGGCCCTTGTCTGCATTTCCAAGTTCTGCTCCTAACGGAGAAAGAGGGGGCAGTTTGAGACACTGTTTTGCATAAATGCCATAAGGGTCCCGCATGAGGGCTTCAATTTCTGTAACTGAAAAACAGGTTGGCCTGCTTTGAACAGGTGGGCGCGGCGTAGGTGGGGCATAGGCAATAGAATCAAGCTTTGGAGAGAGGCTTTGCGCCCATTCTTTCCACGGTAGCTGAGATGTATTTTTTATAACGTCAGCGTTTTTTTTCTGCACAACTTCTAAACGTCTCCACCAGCGGCTTGGAATCGTTGGGGTGCCTTGATCAATTCTGGAACGCGTTAAAAGAAGATGGGGTGCATAAAAGCAGCTGCTAAAATCGTGCGCTGATAACCCAAGGCGCCGTTCAAGGGGAGGCAGGCCTAATTGTTGCCGCATGCTTCGGCTCAGCCAAGGATCGGGATCAATTGAGGGCGGCCAGCTGTTCTCATTAAGGCCACCTAATATCATCACATCAGAATGACTGAGGCGTGCTTCTAGGGCTCCCCAGATCTTGATTCTTGAACCAATTCCTTCATGATCTCTCAGTTTATCATTTTGTTGCATTAAGGATTTTAAAAAAGAAGGGTAATGGCTTGGGTTTAAAGGCGGAAAATGGTCACTTTCGATAAGCAAATTCTCAAAAAAAGTTTGTACGATTTTTCCATCTGTTTGCCCCCACAAAGGAGATGTCTCAGAATTGTCGCCGGTTAGGGATAGACATGTTTGCCTGTGGAGTGACAAAAGGTCTTTAAATAAATGGCTGTTTGAGGATGAAAAAAGGGGATTGATAATGTTTAAAATTTCTTGAAACCAAGAGGATAAAAAGGAAAGTTTTTCTGAAATAACAGTTTCTAAATCATGAATCTCAAGTTTAAATTTTCGTAAGATATTTTTCTCTAGAATTCTAACGTTTTCTAGGTGTTGTTGGCGATTTGATTTGAAACATAATGGATGTTTTAAAACGACTAATAATTGACTGATGGTAGGGGTTGAAAAAAGATCAGAAACCAATAACACAAACCCGCCAACAACTGAATTTGCTAGGGCGCTTCCGCTTGAAGTATTGGCGATCAAATTCCATCGTTCAAGTTCAGTTTCAACCAATTGACATAAATGTTGGTTAGGACTGACAAGCGAAATGGTGCCTTCACTGATTTCAAAGTAATGACGCATCATAAGGGCAATGATTTTTGCTTCCTCAGAAACCAAATCACATTCAACCATCTGGGGCCAGTGTTCAGGCGAAAATGACGACGGTAAATCGAGTGCCTGATTATTCATTGCTGCAATAAGCAATTGATGGCGGCTGGTTTCTAAGGGGGATAGATCCTTTAAAATTACGGTATCATCTTCGTCAGTTTCTAAAAACTTTAAAAGGTTAGAGAGCGTATGTTGAGGATGTGTTAGGGGCAAATCATCATTGATATTGACTGTATCAAGGCCAGGCAAAATGACCTGTCCATTTGGTAATGACAAAACGGTTTTAATAAGCTCAGCTGTGGCGGGTACAGTGCCCGTTGTTCCTGCAATAATGATGGGGTGGTTTGGTGGATTTTTCCTCCAATTTTGGGCTAAAGCCTTTAAGCTTTTTCGGGTTCGGGCTTGTGGTTCAATAACACCCAAATCTGTTAAAATCGATGGCCAATAGTCAGTGACAATTTTCAGAAAATTAAGGGTCTCTTGCCAATGTTCCGCGTAATCACTCCCAACTAAGCTTTTTAAATTATTTAAATCAATACCCGTTGTTTCGGCTTCATCAATCAAATGAATTAAGCCTTGAGCTGCTTTTAAGGCTCTGCTTGGGGTGTAATTGGGCAATTTTAAAACCAATTGGGTGAAAAGCCCCAAACGTTTTAAAGGATTAATGGATTCAGGAAGTTCGTCAATTTCTAAAAGCAAAAGAGGATTTTCTGATTCAATATCAGAAAGTGCAATCATCCTAGGTAACATTAAGGGCTGATCTGTTTGAATCTCGCTTTGAAAAATCTCAGTCAAATTTAAAAGGGCACGTTTGGTTGGAAGGATGACAAGTGCCTTTGCAAGATCGAAAGGATTGGGGTATTGCTTTAATAAAAGCTCAGAAAGGCTTTTTAAAAAGCACTGACCAAAAGGAATTCCGATGATTTTAAAAGGTGTCATTGAAAAATGGGGCTTAAAGCCCCATGATACTTAAAGAATGTTTAAAAAATGTTCTGCACTTGTTAAGCTGCACGTGGAAGCAGGTTCAACTTCAAGTCTTGAAACTTTTCCATCTTTTACAATCATGGCATAGCGCTGTGAACGATAGCCAAGGCCAAGAGCAGTTAGGTCCATGCCTAATCCAAGAGCACGCGTCAAATCGCCATTTCCATCAGCAATCATAGCGATTTCATTTCTTGTGTGTTGGCTTTCAGCCCAGGCTTGCATAACAAATGGGTCATTCACTGAAACACAGGCAATTTGATCAACGCCTTTGTCTACCAGCTGTTGCTTATGTGTGACAAAGCTAGGCAAATGCTTTGAGGAACAAACTGGTGTAAAGGCGCCAGGAATTGCAAAAAGAATGGTTGTTTTATCTTTAAAAAAATCAGAGGTGTTGAGATCAATAGGACCATTGGATGTTGCTTGTTTTACAACAACATTTGGGATTTTATCGCCGACTTTTATAGACGTGGACATGATTAAAGGCCTCCATAGTTTTATTATCCCTATTTATAGAGCATGAAGGCTGATTAATCGATAGAAAATTATTATATATCCTTCCTGTTTCAATTAATTAGTTATTAATCGTTTGTTTTTACGATTGTATCAAGAAAACTAGGCTAAAGATTAGTTTGTATGAATTTTTTTAAAGTTATTTTTTTATTCATTTTTTTTACAATCACTTCTTATTCGGCGACTACTTGGGAAGCAACGCATGCAGAGCTTGTGCGTATAAATTGGCAAGAAAATTGGTTAGAAGCAGTATTAAAAATGGAATGTGACGCCGCGCACAAAGCTGATGAGTTAACCGCGATACAAAGAAGAAAAGTATTAGAAAGATTTGTAAATGGGCGGGGAAGGGGAACGGGGGCTTTGGTTGCGGATCTAGCTCATGCGTCGCATCCAAATATAGGAGCTGCAATAGGAGATCCATTAGAAAATTATCTGAATTTTCATTTTATATGGAAAGATATAGATGCTGTAGGCGTTTTAGAATCAGGATACATTGGTAGTGGTCCTTTTAGAGATCGCAGATTTGCTGCAGGATGGCTTTTTGATGGGGTTGATATTATTCGTCAACAGCCCTATACGAACCTTCTTCTAACAGAAGCTCAATATGGTGATATAAGCAGTAATGATTTATTGAAGGTTCAAAAATTATCAGGAACGTTTTGGTATTGGGAAGATGGAAAAGATGTGGACGATGCTGAAGAAATGTTTTCTGGAATCATTCAGCCTGGTCAGGAAATATCTTCAGACACAGCAAATGTTATAAGCTGTTTTCATGGTTTGATGGAGGCTGGACCTATCAATGAGCTTTATTTTCTACCGAACGGCGAAGCTCCCGTTGCTGAGAATTTTTTTAAGATTCAAGATGTTCAAGTTGGGATGGAACCTCATCCTTTAGATGCGGCAAGAATTACTCAGTTATATATTAAATATAAAAATAAAGAAGAAATTGAGGAGTTTAAGGATAACGATTATGCAATTATCCGTGTCAGCAATAATGCAGTAAGTGGGGAAAACAGAATCCAGGATATCTTACAGAGAAATCATCTTTTTCACGCTGGTGACAACCATGTTGCTAATCTTCAAGGAGAAATTGAAGCTGAACATGTGCATTTTGATCGTATTTTTGCTTTTGGTAAGCCAAAAAGTCCCATATTGCAAAAGGCCTCTTCTGACGGTTTTTGTTTAGTATCTGATGTTTTTAACGGAAATATTGTACAATATTTAAAGGATCATCATGATAACGGTGTAGTGACTCAGATAATGCCTCCTTTTCGAGAGGTAAGTAACCCAGATCAAATTTTTGCACGGAATCCAACCACGAGTCTGCACCATATTGCAGGAGAGCCAGAGAATGTACCAGAAACATTTCAAACGATTCCTATTCCTTTTGCTAATGGAATGAGTGGAGGGCCTGTTCTTATGTGTAAAGTCGATACTCATGCAGGTCATGCTACTATTAAGTGCAGACATATTGGTGTTATACAAGGAGGCGGTTTATTTAAAGAGGGAAGTCATTTGCTATACAAAAGTGTAATTGCAACCCTTTAAATATATGACGGAGTTTAAAAATGGGACGATGGGTCGTATTTCTGTTTTTCTTAGTATTATGGAGTCATGCATGCTATGCCAAGTCTAAATACCAAGCTGAGCAAATTATTGAGGAAATTGAAAATTCAAATGATGATTCCTATTTAAAAAATGATTTGCTAATAGCTGAGTCATTATTTGTAGAAATTAAAAAAAATAACGCAAAGGTTATTGAAAAGTTTAAAAAGAAAATCCTCAACATTGATGGAATTATAGAGAAAGACAGTTCAGATCTAGTCTATAACTGGGTTGCGCGGTATTACCCTGAGCATGATATTGTTTGCATTCGCCGGTCAAAAAGAAGATAAGAATCCGCAATTAATTCTCTAAGCTATCGTTTATTTATAAAATACTTAGCATCAATAAATAAATGTTGTAAATTCTCGAACATTACCCTATATAACCTTTAAGATCATTGGCAAGGGATGAGGGTGGTTATGAAGGTTATATTTAGTTTTGTATTTTTTCTTTCTTTGCTTGCCGCGAGCTTCTGCTACGCAGTTGAAATAGATGATGTAGTCAAGACTTGTGAACCAAAATATAATTTTTTAGGTATTGTTCAGGAAATTAGACAATTACCTCTTGATACTGACTATATAGGGGATGATCTGTTAATTGGTCGGTCCGTGTGTGCAAAGGTTAATGAAGGTGATCAACCTATACTCAAATTATTAGAAGCAGAAATTAATAAACTCAATAGTCGTGTAGAGAAAAACACATCAGAATTTGTTCAGAATTGGAGTATTAGGCTTTATGGAAAAGACACTCTTCTACTTCGTAAAGCGCCTATAAAATCAACACGATTGTTAGGTGAACAAAATACAGGTGAGAGCCAGTAAGCTCAAAAGACTGATTTGATTACTGACGGAAACTACATCTAAAAAACCGGATATCCTCTCAGAAACTCAAGCGTTGAAAGAGGTTTGCTTCCAGGTTTTTGAACTTTTTCCAAAGACAATGCGCCTTCACTGCAACACACAACCCAAGAGTGATCAAGGGTTTGTAAAAACTCTCCAGGTTTGCCTTTTTGCGAAATAACAGAGGCTTCTAAAACTTTGATGGGAATATCTTTGTGATCAAACCACGTCCCAGGCCAGGGATTTAATGCTGCAATTTTCCTTTTTAATTCTACTGCAGGCAGATTCCAGTCTAAATGCCCTTCGCTTTTAACAAGTTTGTGAGCGTAAGTTACCCCTTCGGCGGGTTGAGGTGTTGGGGTGATGGTTGAAAGGTTTTCAAGCGTTTTGACAATAAGTTCGGCCCCCAATTTTGAAAGCTGGTCATGCAAAGTAGGTGTTGTTGTCGATTGGGTAATAGGCAGGCTTTGCATGCTTAAAATATCACCCGTGTCCAGTCCTTCATCCATTTGCATAATGGTAATGCCGGTTTCTTTGTCGCCCTCTAAAATAGCTCTATGAATTGGAGCTGCGCCTCGCCAACGAGGTAAGAGGGATGCATGAATGTTAATGCAGCCTAGTTTGGGCGCTTCAAGAATGACCTTCGGAAGAATCAGACCATAAGCTGCAACCACCGCTACATCAGCATTGTGGCTTTTGAAAATAGCTTGTTCTTCTTCGCCTTTTAAAGATTTAGGTGTGTAAACCGAAAGATTGAGGGCTTCTGCAGCCAAATGAACAGCACCCTTTTGAACCGTATGACCGCGATCCTTTGCTCTTGGGGGTTGGCAATAAACAGCAACGATTTCATGCCCCGCTTCAATCAATTTTGAAAGGGCAGAAACTGAAAATTCAGGACTTCCCATAAAGATAATGCGCAAGATTACAGATTCCTTAATGTTACAGTTTACTTATAGTGATAACGGTCTACGTCATCGCGAACCCGCTTGCGGGTGTGGCGATCCAGCGTATTTCTGGATGGCCACGCAACGACGTTGCTCGCCATGACGGGGTTTGTTTTAAATCAAAGCTTAAATAGCTTTTTTAGCTTTTGAACTTTTTGAAGAATTAATTGTCTTTTAAGAGTAGACAGATGATCTATATAAACAATTCCATCCAAATGATCAATTTCGTGTTGCAAGCATTTCGCTAAAAGATCTTCCCCCTCAAGCTCTTGAGACTGATTATGCTCGTCAAGATAGCGCACGCGAACAGATTTATGCCTTTTGACATTGGCAAATTGCTCAGGAACGGATAAGCACGCTTCTGCCTCAATTACCGTTTCTTTAGAGCGCCAGATAATTTCAGGGTTTGCCATTTTCATAGGCGGTAAGTGCGGCAAATGTTCAGATATATCAAAGACGATAACCCTTTTATTAATGCCAACTTGTGTTGCCGCTAAACCGGCGCCATCTTCAGCGTACATCGTTTCCATTAAGTCAGCCATAAGCTGATGCACAGCCTCATCTACTTGCGCAACAGGCTCCGCTTTTATGCGAAGCCTTGGATCTGGAACAGTTAAAACAGTTAATCGGGCCATAAGATGTTTAGTTATTTCCACGTCTTAGGAATGCTGGAATATCCAAAATATCAACTTCGCGATCGTCTTCTGCGTTTTTAGAGTTATGCTTTAACTCTTGCTCAGTTACCGGGTGTTGTTGGGGGCGGTTACGGCTAACTCCAGTAAATCTCTCAAACAAAGAAGGGGTCCTTCTGCGTTCTGTTCTTTCATCTGGAGCTGTAGTTTGTTGTGTAAAACTACGAGATTCTTCTTGGTAGTTTTGAGGCGTTCCAAAGTTCTCACTCTGATCAAATGAAGTGTTATTGCCTGATTTTTCTGTTGTCTCGAAGTCATTATTTCCATTTGAAAGATGAGAATTTGAAAAATCAGAGTTGTTATTTAAGCTTTCTGCTGCTGGTGTATGTGTTCTTTCAATTTCTAAAGATGCATAAGTATCTTCATTTGTGCTTGCTGCAAATCCGGAATATGTAGACGGGGACTGTTGTGCATTGCTAGCATGCGCTGCTGCAGGTGTTGTTTTTAAAGAAGAAGCAAAGTTTACTTCGCTTATGGGGCGCCACGAAGAAGCTGCCGTTGGAGCGCCAATACCTGTTGCGACAACAGAAACGCGCATTCTTCCATTTAATTTTTCATCGAACGTGGAACCAAAAATAATATTTGCTTCTGATTCAACGTCTTCTCGGATACGGTTTGCGGCTTCGTCAACTTCATAAAGGGTCATATCATAACCACCTGTGATGTTGATAAGAACGCCCTTGGCGCCTTTCATGGAAACATCATCAAGAAGCGGATTGGAGATTGCGGCTTCTGCTGCATCTAGGGCACGTCTGTCGCCTTCTGCCTCACCTGTTCCCATCATAGCCTTGCCCATTTCAGCCATAACAGCTCTGATATCAGCAAAGTCTAGGTTGATCAAACCAGGCATCATCATCAAATCAGTAACGCCACGAACGCCAGAGTACAACACATCATCAGCCATTTTAAAGGCGTCTGCAAAGGTCGTACGCTCGTTAGCAATTCTAAAAAGGTTTTGGTTTGGGATAATAATCAACGTGTCAACATATTGTTGCAATTCATCGATACCCTTTTCAGCAGAGCGAGCACGATGAGAGCCCTCAAAATGGAAAGGTTTTGTAACAACCCCAACCGTTAAAATGCCGCTTTCACGCGCAGCTCTGGCAATAACAGGGGCTGCTCCTGTTCCAGTTCCACCACCCATGCCTGCAGTAATAAAAACCATGTTGCTGCCACGAAGATGGTCGATAACCTCTTCCATGGATTCTTCGGCAGAGGCACGTCCTACATCTGGCTTTGATCCAGCGCCAAGACCTTGAGTTATATTCAGGCCCAGTTGGATTCTTTTGACACGGTCGACTAAAGATTGCTCAAGAGCCTGAGCATCAGTATTTGCAACGATGAACTCGACACCTTCTAATTTTGCGCGAATCATGTTATTTACAGCGTTACTTCCTGCACCTCCAACACCAATAACGGTAATTCGTGGCCTAAGATCCTGTGGGTCAGCTGCTTTTGCTTTTTGTGTGCTCATCGTTACTATTAATCCTTACAACTTTTAAGTGAGTAATGAAAACCATCATCCTTTTAATTCTATTATAAAGAATCATCAATTACCAAGGGCAAATTAGTTTATTCGTCTACTTTTTATTATGATAATCAGGGATTTAAAAAAAATCTATAGTTAGTTTAATTTTTCATTATATTTTAATTTATTATAAATTTTAAAAATTTTCTCTAATCCACATATTAAATCTTTGCCATACTTGAGATTTACCTGTATTTATTCGAATGATTTGATTTCCGCTATAATCTTGAAGTCCATATTGAAGCAGGCCTGCACAGGTTGAAAAGGTGGGGCTATTAACGATATCGCCAACGCCTGTTAAGCTTGTCGGGTGTCCTAAACGAACTTGTTTGCCCAAGATTTGCGATGCCATCTCTCTGATGCCCTGAAGTTGACTCGTTCCTCCTGTTAAAACAATCCGCTGATAGACAACTGGATCAACAGCTGAGGTGCGCATATTCTCCCCAACAAGCTCAAGGATTTCTTCAACGCGTGAGCGAATAATATGGATCAATGTTCCTTTCGGAATTTGATAAGCGTGTGTTTTATCCGTTTCACCCATTTGCGTTACCAAAATACTTTCTCTGTCGTCTGAGGATGAGGGGATCAACGTACCGTATAGGGTTTTCAATCGCTCTGCCTGGGCAAGAGGTGTCGCGAGGCCACGTGCAATATCTTTGGTGATGCTAGAGCCTCCTAAAGGAATGCTAGCGATATGGACTAAATTTCCTTCATGAAAGGAAGCAATTGTTGTGTTGCCTCCGCCTAGATCAACGATAGTAACACCCAGTTCAAGCTCGTCCTCAACCAAGATAGCAAGTCCGGAGGCATAAGGGGGAACAACATACCCTGCCACATCTAAATGGCATCTACCAATGCAACTGGTTAGGTTCCGAATAAGCCCCGTGGGCGCTGACACCACATGTAAATTAACCGACAGTTTTTCGCCAATCATTCCTCTTGGATCTCTAATGCCTTCAATCGAGTCTAGAGAATAAGAAAGGGGGAGCATATGTATGACTTGTCTGTCGGGACTCATAGAACTATCACGATTAACACTTAATAAACGGCGCAAATGAGTCTCATCGACGGCGCTATTGGAAAGATGAATTTCTGCTCTTATGTTATGAGAAGAAGTAGACCCTGCAGGAAGATTGACATAAACACTGTTAATGTTTTGATTTGCGGCTTGTTCGGCGCTGTGAACAGCATTTAAAATTGAATCTTCCAAAGCCTCAAGATCAATAATTTTTCCAGACTTAATTCCGCGTGAAACTTGATAACCAACCCCTGCAATTCGTAGTTGTGAGTTAATGTCGCTCGGATTTCCACCAGCAGAGGTTCGGTTGTTTACTTTGGCAATTGCACAACAAATCTTGCTAGCACCAATATCGAGGGCTGCAAATAATTCGCTTTTTTCAGTAGGTGTTTTTTTTGTAAATAAACTCATTTTTATTCTTTTAATATTTTTTAAAAAGGATTTCAGAATTATCCTTTAGGATTTCTTAGACAATTTACAAAACTATGTAAAGAGGGTTGCCGAATTCTTTTTAATTTTTCACTTTTTAAAATAGATCTGACGCATTCAACACTATACTCGAAATTTTCATTAATAATAACATAATCGTATTCTGCCCAATGCGTTAGGTCATGGGAAGCTGATGCCATGCGACGCTTAACGACTTCTTCACTATCTTGCGCTCTCTTTCTTAATCTATTTTCAAGCTCTTCAAGAGAAGGGGGGAGTATAAAAATACTAACAAGATCTGCACGCGCAGCTGCGCTCAGTTGTTGAGTGCCTTGCCAGTCTAAATCAAAGATGATGTCTTTGCCGATTGAAAGAGCCTCATAAACAGGAGTCTTAGGGGTTCCGTAAAAATTTCCATAAACCTCTGCATGTTCAAGCAATTCACCGGCTTTAAGCATTTGGTGATAGTTATCATGATCAATAAAATGATAATCATGTCCGTCGATTTCTCCAGGTCGGGCTGGCCTTGTTGTAACGGAAATGGATGTAATAATGTTTGATTCTTGTTTAAGTAATTCTTTTACAATTGATGTTTTTCCTGCGCCTGAAGGAGAAGATAAAACCAACATAACGCCGCGATAAGAATTGGATTGCATGATTATGGTTTGCTCTCTTCCGTTTTGCGGCGACTGATCTTTCTCCATGTTGTTACACGCTGATTATGCTCTTTTAAAGTTGCACTAAACACATGTCCTCCTGTTCCATCCGCTACAAAATAGAGATCCTTTGTTGTCTCAGGGTCAAGAACAGCTTCTATGGCGGCACGCCCTGGACAGGCAATAGGAGAGGGAGGGAGCCCTGTCACCGTGTAAGTATTAAAAGGAGATTCTGTCTGTAGGTCTTTTTTCGTTAGTTGTCGTTCTAACACATGTTTCCCTTCGGTAATAGCATAAATTACAGTAGGATCTGCTTGAAGGCGCATGCCAATTTTCAATCTATTTAAAAAAACACTGGCAACCCTGCGACGTTCTGTTGGAAGTCTCGTTTCTTTTTCAACAATGGATGCTAACACCAAAGCATGATGCGGTGTTTTTGTATGAGGATGGTTTGAAACTTTTTGAAGCCATAACTCATTCAGAAGATTTGTCATGGAACTGTGCATATGATTCAGTATTTTCTGTCGATCATCCCCATAAGAATAGGAATATGTTTCCGGTAAAAGGGTTCCTTCTGGAGGTATGAATGTAATTCTTCCTGATAGAGAATCTGTGTTTTCCAACATGCTCACAATTTGGCTGACCATTAATCCTTCGGGAATTGTGAGTTTACGAATAACAGTTCTTCCCTCACTCATTTGGGTAATAATTGACCATGGAGATGCCGTTTTGGAAATGAGGTATTCACCTGCTTTTAGCTTCTTTTTGGGATAACGAAGATGCTGAGCTGCTAGAAAAAACCAAGGATGGGAAAAAACGCCTTCTTGTACAAGTTGTTCAGAGATAGAAAATGAGGACGTGCCAGACTTAATAATAACGGTTATATCTTGAGTTCGTGAACCTTTTGTTAAAATTCCTTCAGATCCATATAAAACAAACAAGATCGAAAGGGCAAAGACTGATGGAATAAGCATAAATCGCATCAATTGCCTGAAAAAGACACGAAAAAAGGAAGAAGATGGTTGAATAGACTCTGAAATCATTCTTTTATTTTACACAAACCAGGATAAAATAACAGAGAAGAATGGTGGTCACAACAGGGATTGAACCTGTGACCCCTACGATGTCAACGTAGTGCTCTACCGCTGAGCTATGTGACCTTTTCTTAACACTGTCTATAGCATTGTTAAATAGCTTTTTGCAAGCTTTGGGTTTTTTGGTATACACAAAGATAGGACAAAAATTGAAGTTTCTTAAAATCTATGAAAAAAATTCTAGGTCTATTTTTCTGTTTTTATTTTATTAGCGAGACTTTTGCACATAATCCTTCAAGTGTTGAGTGTTATGTATATACACAATTGCATCGAGGCAATTCAGAGGTTGCAATAAATTTCTTAAAGCAATTGGATGGTATAGGAAACCTTGAAGGAACAACTTTATTGGGGATGATTTATTTAGAAGGATACACCCAAATTAAAGATGCACGATTAGCAAATTATTATTTCTCTAAAGCAGCTGCATTAGAATTTGCTCCTGCAATCAAAGCTCTTGCAGATAGTTATATGGCCGGAGAGGGTGTAGAGCTTAATAAGACAATCGCTTTTCAGCTTTATGAAAAAGCAGCAAAACTAGGATATGGCCCCGCCCAATTTAATGCAGGTATTATGCTTAAAAATGGTGAAGGTAATCCTGTATCTTTAAAGCAGGCTTATGAGATGCTTGATTTAGCGGCTCATAATCCTGATTTAGGGGAAATGAGCCATGATGCTGCGTATTACAGAGATCAAGTAAAGGGTTGTTTAGGATATTAAACATGAAGCAAAATGTTTCATATCCGTCTTCAAATTCCTTAGCTTATTTTCCAGATATATTCATTGCTTTAGCGCTTTTATCTTTTTGGTTTTTCCCAGAGATTATTGGCTATTCATTTTGTGGAGTAAGTGTCGTTGCTGCTTATGTCTTTAAAAGAGTGAACGAAAAGGGACTCTTTTGGCTTCTTTTGTTCTTTGTGCTTATCTATTTATCTGCACTTTATTATAAGCAAACGCATAGTTTGATTTTTTATACAGGGGCAGTCATTACTGCTGTTCTTTTATATCTTCAAAAATTGCCAGGCTTTTTCAATCCTTTTTATTGGAACCAAGTACGGTTTTCAAAAGGATGTGCCCTTTATTCCCAAAGTTTTTGTTGGTCCCCTGCTGTTGTAGCATTTCTTTTTCTGGCCTTTTTTCATAAACCTGCATCTACTTCTTCTCAGTGGTTATTGATTGGTAATTGGGTGTCAATTTCTCTTGTGGCAGTTATTGCAACTTTGATCGTAGCTGGACTTTTGGTGGGATATATTAAGGTTGACATTAAATTTCCTTCTACAATTTTTTTTTGGTGTATCCACAATCTTTTTTTTGTTTGTCTTGCAGAGGAGACATTATTTAGGGGGTACATTCAATCATACTTAATGAGTTCTTTTGAAGCGATTTATACAGGTGATTATTTAGCGCTTTTCATTGCTGCTGCTGGGTTCGGTCTATTACATTATCAAGGGGGAATAACCTATATCGCACTTGCCTTTGTGGCGGGATTGTTTTATGGCTTTTCTTATCTACAAACAGGTTATATAGAAGCACCTGTATTATGCCATTTCGGTTTAAATTTGTTTCATTTCCTCTTTTTTAGCTATCCATACTATAAGCCGCTGCAAGCTGAAATGAAAAACTAAGGTATGAAGCTTTCAACTACGATTTATAAGCTTTTTATTGTGTGAATTATTTGCTTAAACTGATCTCGTAGAAATTAAAGTATGAACTTAATTTCTACCGAAATCAGTTAACTAATTGATTAAAAAAACTTTCTAGCCCTTATGTTCTCTTTTTATCAGGAAAGAATTTGTTAATGGCTCTAGCAAAGCTTTCATACACATTCGGTAGCTTAATCTTAGACTTCTTGAACCGAGCTTCGTCAATGATGACAATGTGTTGACGTGTTTGCTCATTTGGTATGTCCTCAATTGCTTTTCCGCCGACTAGGTCAAGGGCCATCTGGATAGAGACTTCACCTTGTTCAAATGGGGAAGTCGCAATTGAAATAGCTGCTCCGTCTTCACATACGAATCCATTAATACCTATGATTGGAACGGGAGAATTTTCAAAAGCCCACCTCATCACTTCTTTATAGGGAACAAGTTGTGGATTTGTTTTAGAATATGCCATTTTACGGTAATTGGAGACGAGCATAATATCCATATGTTTGTCAGCTTCCAAGATTACCTTTTTCCATTCATCAAATGTTGGGACAAGAAAGGAGGGGGCAAATTCTAAAGGATCCCAATCTTTTGATGCATGCATGTTATGGTCATCAAATTGCACAACCATAGAATTATCGCTAACATGTGAAACCCGAACAGGCCCTTCTAATCCCTTTTCTTTTGCAAAAATTAAAATAGCATTCTTGATCCCTTGAATTGGAATTCTTTCTAAGATTCCGACAACATTATTGGCTTTATCATAGCCATATCTTTCAGGAGGAGCATTAATGCCTGCGTGTACAATCTTGATGTTAGGATTGTTTTTATAAAACTGAGCGGCATATTCATGAGCATCATCATCCACAGCAAGTAATACATCAGGCCTTACAAAGTCTATGACTTTTTTAGCAATTGCGCCTGCTTTTGCTTTGAAAGATGTATCTGGGTGTCTTTTTGTATCCATGTAATGCCAACGAATATTCACAAAGCTTTGATCTTTGAGAACACGTTTTATTCCTTCGTTAACGTCTCTTACCCATGAATATTCAGGGTGATAGCTATGAAGAATTAAGATAGTTTTACGCTGCATATTAAAGAATACGAAGTAACTGAAAATTACCGTGGTTGCTACGAAGGGTAATAATTTATTGATTTTAAATTTTTTCACAGTTTATCCTCTACAAGCCAAGCCATTGCCAATAATAGAAAGATGCAAAAATTGCCAATATCCGCACAATATTTACAACTGCATTAAATATAAGAAACTTCTTCTCTTGAAAAGGAAGCTCTTGTCCTGAAAAACTTTCGCGCATTTCTGTGTAAAAAATACACTGATAGGGGAAAAACCACATATCAACCATCATCAAGCTTACAAAGCAAGCAGACCAGCAACTAATCCCATATAATCCAGCTAAGGAGATAAAAATAGGAATGAGAAGGGCTACAGTTGCACCTATGGGTAGGAAAAAACGAACAAAGATAGTTGAAATAGTTAAGAAACCAATTAGAGCCTCTTGTGAAGTTCCAACTAAATATATGAAGGATTGGAGTTTTGTGGATATTGTTCCTGAGAGATCAAAGTAGGTTGCAATTGAGGCAATACCAACAACAGATGCCATAAACATTAAGAATGACCAATCAACTCGCGTTTGAATGTCTTCACGATTCAAGACATTAAAAGAAAGAAGGATATAAGCAAGCCCAAACGCAATCCAGGTTGGAGAGATTTTATGATAGGGAAAAGTCATCATTCCAATAAAAAAGGCAGCGACTGTTGCAAGAGATATCCATTCATCTTTTGAAACAGGCCCAAGACGTTCTAATTGTTCAATAATAAGCTGTTTTGGAATTTTGATAGTTTCTTTACCTCTAAAGAAAATTGCAAATATAACCATATAAGCAACAATCATAACTATCGCTGCTGCTAGAGAAGCTTGAAACCAGCCTACTAATTGAAAGCGTTGCTGTTCTTGTAATGGCAAAAGCGCCAAAATTACGAAATTCATCAAAGAAGCACTTAGGAAAATGCTACTAAACAAACTTGTACCAAAAAATGCATTTGCCGTTAATTTTGTAATGTGCTCATTTTTGGTTTCTAATTTCAGTATATTGATGAAGTTTGTTAAGGAGTGTGCAACTAACTGAGTTCTGCTGACAATAGATGGAATCAAAGGGGTAAGAAGTGAAAAGCTAATGAAAAAGACTGAGTTAAAATACCCCTCTTTTTGAGGCAGCGCTCTTAATAAAATTAATATAAAACGTGAAATAAGTCCTGATCTTGCTATTAAGATAGTCATGCAAAGAACGCTGAATACCATCATAAATGTTTCAGAAGAAAAGCCAGATAAGATGATATTACTTGGCACAAGGCCTAAAGAAGCGCAGGCGACAATAACAAAAATCCCAGGTAAATATTCCGGAACTATTCTAAAAATCCACATAACAATTGCAGAGGATAATATAGATAAGAAAATAACAACTTCTGAGTTTAATGAAAAAGAAATCAATACAAAATATAAGGCAATCGGGACTAAGATGGACAATAACCATCCTGCTCCTTCAATAAACTTAGAAGTTCTATTTGTTGATGCAGAAGCTTGCATTAAGGCTCCTTAAACTAAAATCGTTAAATTTGTTAAAATTTTTAACTAAATTAATGGTACCTCGATTTTTTGAATTAATCAATTAGTTAATTGGTTAACTCTTTGTAAACTCTTTGTTGGTTATATTGAACCAAAGATGAACTTTTAAGGTATTATTCGAATGGTTAACATTTTCAAATCGATCCATGATTATTTTTCAAAAAGACAGCTCAGATTTGATGTTTTAAGTAGTTTTTTTGTTCTTCAAATTATTACTGCCGCTTCAATAATGTTTTACATGTATAGCGCAAACAAAGAAACACTCATCGATTTTTCTGACAAAATGATGGAAGATTTGAGTGGCACTAAGATTGATACAATAAATAATCATTTTAAAGGTGTTCAAAATTCAGTTGCATTGGGATCTTACCTGATCAATCGTCCACAAGATGTCGATATAAGCAATAAAAAATTAGTGGAGTACATGATTGGGACAGTTAAACAGTACCCATACTTAGAGAGCATGTTTATTGGTATAGAAACGGGACGCTTTATGCAGGTTAAGATATTAGGAGAAGGGGCCACTTACAGATCTTTAACGACAAAACTTCTGCCAAAAAACGCAACCATAGCCATTAGAATTCTTGATAGAGGTGAAAATCGTAAAGAAGAAACTTGGTATTATCTGAATCAAGAAGGAAAGATATTAGAGCAAGAGAAATTACCTGACTTCGAGATCACTTTCGATCATCGCGTACGTGAATGGTACAATAAATCTATGCAAATGGAAGCACAAATTTGGACTGACATTTATATTTTTAGCACGTCAAAGCTCCCTGGTGTTGCAACCGCACATCCTTTGCAAAATGAGAGTGGGAAATATATAGGGGCGATAGGCGCCGATATTCCTTTAATGAGCTTATCAGGAATTCTAAAAAATAATTCTGTTAAAGGGCTTGCAATCATTATTAATAAAAAAGGCGAACTGATTGCTCACCCAACAGAAAAAACTACTGCAAAAGTAGTCAATGCTTCTGATACACAATTAGTAACCTTAGAAGATATAGGCGATAAGGTTTCTTTTTTGGGTTATAAGACCTTTATATCCACTCAACAACATCGTTTTATTTTTGATTACAATCATGAGCAGTATATAGCGACCTATAAAGAGTTTGATCAATCATTCTTCAAGAATTGGATATTTACTGTCATAACGCCTATGGATGTATTTATTGGAAAAGTTAAAACCACTCAGGAAAAATGTTTGTTAATTTCCTTGGGGATTCTCTTTTTGTCAATTTTTGTTGTGGCTTTGATTGCTCATCGAATTGCAAAACCTATTAATGCTCTTGCTGATCAAGCGAATCGAATTACAACTTTTGACCTCGGCGATGTTTTGGAAGTAAAATCAGGAATTGTGGAAATTCAAAAGCTTCAGAGTTCTATTTCTAGAATGCGTCATAGTTTATCTTCGTTTGGTAAATTTGTTCCTAAAGCTCTTGTGCGAAAATTGATAGACAAGGGGATTGATGTAAAAGTAGGGGGGAGAATGAAAAATGTTACCTTACTTTTTACTGATATTGCTGGTTTTACAACGATTTCTGAAACTTATCCTGCCGATAAATTGATGAATCACTTATCTGAATATTTTGATGAAATGACACAAATAATTATTGAAGAGAGTGGTACGGTTGATAAATACATAGGTGACGCGATTATGTCCTTTTGGGGGGCACCTGGAAATGATAAAGATCACGCGCTGCATGCTTGTAAAGCTGCTCTTCTTTGTCAAAGACGTCTTCTTGATCTCAACCGTAAATGGGGTTTTGAAAAGAAGCCAGTTTTGTTTACAAGGATGGGACTTCATACAGGTGACGTTATTGTTGGAAACCTTGGGTCTACGGAAAGATTAAACTATACAGCTATTGGAGATTCAGTGAACTTGGCTGCCAGATTAGAGGGTGTGAACAAAAATTACGGTTCATGTGTCATTATCAGTCAAGCAACCTATAAACAGATTCAAGACTATGCAGTGGTAAGACCGCTCGATGTGGTTGCTGTAAAAGGAAAAAATGAGGGCGTTAGGATCTTTGAGTTAATAGCATTGCAAAACACAGATCCTTTATTGTTGCCAACAGCTGAACAGCTCAAATTTGTTGAACAGTTTGCGCGTGGATTTACTTTATACCTTGAGCAACGTTGGGATGAAGCAATTGCTGTCTTTAAGGATATGCAGCTTCGTTATCCAGAGGATCTTCCATGTGAGATTTATATTGAAAGATGTGAGGCTTATAAAAAGACATCTCCAGGTGAGGGTTGGGATGGAGTGAATCACTTACATAGTAAGTAATCAAAGAAAGACTTACTTTTCATAAAGGTTTAATTTTATATAATGAGTGCGTTGCAAGTAACGCTTAAAATTAAGCCTTTAACCTTTAAAAGTGGTATAAGAAGTCAAAGTGTTTTTTGCTTTTCCTTATCTACCATTTGAACTCTTGATGAATCCTAAAAGACCATTTCATAGCTTTTTAAACGATATTAGAGCGTGTACGCTTTGTGAGAAGTTTTTACCTTTTGGCGCTAGACCTGTTGTTAGAGCAAATCCTAGTTGCCGTTTGCTTATAATTGGGCAAGCTCCGGGAAATTTAGTTCATCAAACAGGAATTCCCTTTAATGATCCAAGCGGCGATAGGTTAAGAAATTGGTTGTATATAGATCGAGCGACTTTTTATGATGATAGTCGTATTGCAATTATGCCTATGGGATTTTGTTATCCAGGAAAAAATCCAAAAGGAGGAGATAATCCTCCAAGACCCGAATGTGCTTCGCATTGGCATAAGAAGCTGATGGAACAATTAACAGCTGTTGAGTTAACGCTCTTGGTTGGAAGGTACTCCCAGCTTTATTATTTAGGAGAAAAGGCCAAAAAATCAGGAACAGAAACAATTATGGCCTGGAGTGAGTATTTGCCCAAATTTTTTCCTCTTCCTCATCCCAGTTGGCGCAATAATGCTTGGCTTAGAAAAAATCCCTGGTTCGAGAAAGAGGTTTTGCCGTGTTTACGCGAACGTGTACACGAGATTCTTCACAACCTATCAGGCTGAATCAATAGGATCAAGAGGGGTAGTTGGATGCGGGCTTGATGGAATAGTGTCTGGCGGCTCGTTTGATGGTGGCATTTCAGGGGGGGGTAGGTTGTGGATTTGGAGATTTTGGATCGGGTTCTATGTCATCCGGTATGGGAACATAAGGTGGTTTTTGAGAAGGGTCGGTTTCAAGAAGAGGAACTGTATTGGGTAAGGGAGCCGGAATTTCAGGCTTTGGTTGAGATGTATTATTTATAAAATTCATGTGAGTCTCCTATTATTGTTTTTTAACCCACTTATCATTTCTTTTTATATATTTCAGTTTGACAGCACTCCAAGCAACTTTATGAGAAACTTGCTCTCTTGTTTCTGACG
Organism: Alphaproteobacteria bacterium; assembly: GCA_019749935.1. Classification (GTDB taxonomy): domain Bacteria; phylum Pseudomonadota; class Alphaproteobacteria; order Paracaedibacterales; family CAIULA01; genus CAIULA01. The sequence continues at coordinate 17,305 of JAIEPD010000047.1, read as the reverse complement.
TTCTTCTTTTTGTTGGCTCTTTATATTCGTCCCATGCTGCATTAAAGGCGGCACGATAAATGTCTTGCGCATGTTCGGGCAAATTATTTTTGATGGCATCCGGGAGATTGGCATTAATGGAGTAAGGCATTTTTTTCCTCCTTTAACAAAAACGAGAAGGAGCACGAACACCGAGAGGGCATTCGTGCTTAGGAGTAAACTCTACTCTTTTTCTTTTGTTGCTTCAGTGCCTGAGTCTAATTGGCTTTTGCATTCTGTTCCAACATTTAGGTTACTAAAATTGACAAGGTAATTTTTATCAATGCTTAAGTTGGAGCATGTGCCTCTTGGAGTCACTGGATTTGTTTTGCCTCTTACAAAAAAGAATGCCTTTCCTCCCATGTCTTTTGGGGTTATGTTAACCACGAAGTTTTTAGTATTTGCAGGGATAACGACTTCTAAGTAATGAAAGTCTTCGGAAAGGGAGCCTTCTGCCTGTATATAAACTGTAAGCTCTTTAGAATTTTCACTCGTGATCGATAGCGTACTCGCTAAGGCAGTTTCAATGGTCATAGAAAGAAGAGTGAGAATTAAAAGTAAAGATTTGATTTCATTGTAAATCTCCTTAAATAATACAGATTATTTGTACAAAGAGAACTTACACAACCATAATCGATAACGGATTTATTACTCACGTTACCGATACTCCTTTACTATGGAGATGTAAAGGTTAAATCTAGGAGTTGAAAAAATTAAAAAATAAGATAAAAATTAACTGAAAGTCCGTTGACCAAATGATATTTAACGCAGGAGGTCTGTTATGGAAAACTCTAAATCTCTCCCCTCAATAAAAGCTATTATTTTTGACTGCGATGGTGTCTTGCTTGACTCAGAAGAAATCGGTGGACGTATAGAAGTTAGTGCCTTAAAAAAGCTGGGTATTTCTATAGAAGAAGAGGCATATAAAGAGGTTCTCGGGAATTACCACGGTTGAGGCTCTTCAGACCATCACAAAAGAATCGGGTGCCTCTATTAGTGATACAGATATTAATGAGATTGAAAAGGAAATCACAGAGGCTTTAGAAAAAGAAGTCAAAATAATTCCTCATATAGCAGAAACTTTGAAAGCAATTGATTTACCAAAAGCCGTGGCCTCAAATAGTCATTTTCCAAGGTTACTTAAACTTCTTAATTCCCGCCATTTAGATCAATATTTTGATGATTGTATTTTTAGCGCTGATATGGTTAGTAAGCCTAAATCCTCTCCAGAGCTTTATCTGTTTGTTGAGGAAAAAATGGGAGTTTTGCCTTCTGAATGCTTAGTCATCGAGGATATCCCTACAGGAGCACGAGCTGCTCATGAAGCGGGAATGAAAGTTTTGGGTTTTATAGGAACTGCGCAAAGTCAAAAGATTTCAGATCAAAGCTTTTTCGAGGCAGGAGTCTATATTATATTTAATGACATGCTGCAGTTGCCAGAACTCATTCAATTAGAAAACCGCTGCTATTGAGGCTCCTTATCCCTAAAAAAGATGCGGTTAAAAAAGATGCGGTTAAAAAAGATGTGAATAGATTCACATTTTATTAACCATTTTTATCACATGATGATATTAGGGTGTTAAATAATCGCAGCTTTCAATGTTTATCTTTGAAAAACTTAAAAAAACACAACTCAGAGTAAGAGCGCCTCTAACGGTTATTCTTTTTGTTATATTAGCTGTTGGAGGAAGTGTTTTGTTATCATATGCAGCACAAAAAAAAGCGCTTCTTGAAACGAAGCGTGCTTTGTTATCAGATATTGTTGAAAAAATAGAATCAGACATTGCCCAAACAGCAATGCTTGCTGAATCACGATCTGTTATGTTGGCAACTATTCCAGAAATAGTAGAGGCATTTAGAAAAGAAGATCGTAAATCGATGATCGAACAGCTAAAGCCAATGTTTTTAAATCAAAAACAAAAATATTTTATGAGCGAGTTACAATTTCATAAACCTCCAGCTTCAACTTTTCTTAAACTTCATAAAGATGGTGATTATGGTGAAGATCTGAGTGGTTTTCGAAAAACAGTTGTTTTAACAAATAAAGAAAAAAACCCCCAAAGAGGTATGGAGCTTGGTCGTGCTGGTTTAGGCATCAGAGGTGTTGTGCCAATCTTAGATACTAAAGGCCATATTGGCAGTCTTGAAATTGTTTTTACGTTAAAAAATATAATTAATAAAATCAGAGAGTTAACGTCATCTGAAATAGGTGTTTTTATTGATAAAAATCTTTTTGAAAAGACTTGTACTCAGCTGAGTGTGAAATCAGATAAAAATCAAAACTCAGCAGAAACAAAAGCCAATACAATTGGTGAGTTTTATTACTTAGATTCAAGTAATAAAGAAAAAATACTTTCTGTTATTAATAAAGATAACCTTCAAAAAAATTCCGAACTAAACATTATATTTCCGATAATCAATGGTGCTGAAGAAGGAATTGCTTTTGCTCCGCTGCTTGATTTTGCTGGAAAAACTATTGGAAAGATCACGATTGTTAAATCGTTTCAAGATCTTAATTTGGCTTTTTCTAAAAAGATATTATGGGAAATTATTAATTCAATTGTTCAGATTATTGTAATAGCTAGTGCTGTTTTTGTTGCTTTCAATGGCTTACTGTTGTTTCCATTAGCTGAACTAATTAAAAGATCTAGAGCATTGGCTTTGGGGGAAAAAATATCCTTAAAGGATTATGCGCATTATCATAACGAACTGGATAAAATTGCAGATATACTAATAAAAGAATATCCAGAGTTTATAGATGATAAAGCTAATAGATACATTCTAAAAGATAATAACTCTTCTAATCCTTCTAATATTGATAGTGGTAGTAGCGATGCAGCGATTCTTTCAAGCCTCATGCCTTAAAGTATTGTTTTTGTTAATGTGTCTTATATTGACAAAAACCGAACTTTTTTCCGCAGAAGATAAAAGTGAAGAAAAAATGATTTTTCCTGTACCGGTAAAAGTTGAGCTTTTGGTTTTAAAATTAGATGATATTAGCAATGTCATTGGGGGATTTTCCGGTACAATTCAGTTGAAAATTACATGGAGAGATCCAAATCTTGTTTTTGATAAAAAAGCAAAAGGAGTTAGCCGTATTATTTTAGATGATGAATCAGCTATTCAAAAATTATCAAGCATTTGGAACCCTGGGCTTAAAATCAAAAACCTAAAGAAACCTGTACACTCAGTACATCACGGTTTAATTATTTACAATGATGGTAAGGTTGAATATATAACAACAGTATCAGGTGTTTTCGAAGTACCACTTGATACAAAAGCATTTCCTTTTGACGATCAAATTTTAATGCTCGACATTGAATCAACAAAAAACACTCTCTCCGAAATGCGTTTAGTGTATGAAGAAGAAGAGGAGTATGGTTCTGGTGTTACACTCGGTGCTAGCACTCCTTTGTGGTATTTGCATAATTTTAATGCAAAAATGCAAACGATCAGAGGGTGGAATGGTTATTTGTACCAAAACTTGCGTTTCTTAGTCAAAGCTGAACGCGCTTCAATGACATATGTCCCACTGATCTTTTTTCCATATTTTATGATCATGCTTTTCCCCTTAATTCTTTTGTGGGTAAGCAATATGAATATTATGGCCAAGATTAGCGTTGTGTTGTCCTCACTTTTGGCGCTTATTACGTTGCAATTTACAATTACATTGAAGTATCCAGATAGTTCCGCTGTGGGCAGTTTGGTTCTTAAAGTATTTGGGATTGGCTACATATTTCAAATAACGATATTATTTTTTGTATGTATTCTGGAAAAATATATTGGTCATACGGTTTATTCAAATAGCATACTTAAAACATTAGTTCGCTATTGTCAGTGGGCATTTCCTTTATTTGTTTTCTTTTTACTTGCGGGTTTTATCATTGATGCTATGCAGCAATGACCCATAGATCATTTTAATGAGGACAATTTATGATTGTATTGAATAAATTAAGAATGCGAGCGATGAGATTCAAGATACCTCTTCTTATTCCTTTTATTGCTGCAATTTCCTTATCCTTTACGTTGGTATCTTCTTATTTTGATCATAAGCATGCTCTAGTGGTTGCTAAGAAAAATGAACTGATAGGTATTTCTGAACAGATAGCTTCTGATTTTTTAAAAATCGCAGGTAAAGCTGAGTCTAGAGCTGATATGCTTGCAACAATTCCAGGAATTAATAAAGCATTTTATGATGAAAATAGAGCCTGGTTATTGAATCAATTAAGGCCAATGTTTCTTAAACAAAATAAAGAGTATGACGTAAGTGAAATACAATTTCACAAAGCACCAGCTTCAACCTTTCTTAAACTTCATAAAGAAGGAGATTATGGTGAAGACTTAAGTGATTTTAGACAGACTGTTGTGAGTACCAATAAATTAAAAAGCGCACAAAAAGGGCTTGAATTAGGTCGTGCTGGTCTCGGCATTCGCGGTGTGGTGCCTGTTTTTTATGAAAATAAACATATTGGCAGTTTGGAATTTGCTTTTTCATTTAAAAGTATTTTGCAAAAAATAAAGGATCTTACAGGAGCTGATGTTAGTATTTTTGTTAATAAAAAACTATTTGATAGAATCTGTACTAAAATTCCTAATGACGATAAAAATACAAAAAAATTGACGAAGGAAGAAATCGAAATTAAAAATACAATCGGTGGATTTAGATATTTGGAGTCAACCAATAAAGAAAAAGTAATGTCAATGATGACATCAACTTACTTAAATAAAAGTACAGAATTTTATACAACATTGCCAATTATAGATGGCGCAGAGCAAGGATTAGCGCTAGGTCCGTTTTTTGACTTTAGTGGTACAAAAATTGGAACTATTATTATTAATAAAACGTTTGAAAAATTAAACGCTCAATACCGCGCAAAGTTTATTAATGAGATTATCATCAATATAATCGAGGTAATTTTAGTAGCGTTTATTGCTGTTTTTGCCTATAACACAATGTTGATTGATCCTCTTCGTAAAATAATTATGATTTGCCGTGATAAAGTAAAGGACGGAAAAGCAACATTTCAGGAATTCACCTCAAAACCCAATGAGATTGGAATTCTTGCGCAAGTATTAGAAAAATTATTTGAGGCTTCAGATAAGACATCAAAAAAGATGGATAAAAAATGATCGAATAGATCTTACAGACTAATCTCTCAATTTTTGCTCATTTTAACAGATTTGAGCTTGAATCCTTTTGCCGCATCGGTCATTACTATAGCTAAAGTGAAATACTCTAATGACTGAATGAGGATATATGACGAACTTAATGAAAGGTAAACGAGGCGTAATTATGGGCCTTGCTAACGATCATTCTCTGGCGTGGGGAATCAGTAAAGCATTGGCGGATCAAGGTGCTGAGTTAGCCTTTACCTACCAGACAGACTCTCTTTTAAAACGTATAGAACCTTTGGCAGCAAAGCTGAATTCTAATCCAAATCACTTAATTCAATGTGATGTAAGCCAACCTGGACAAGTTGCAGAGGCGTTTCATAAAATCGGCCGCCATTGGGATTCAATTGATTTTGTTCTGCATTCACTCGCTTACTCTGATAAAGAAGAGCTTAAGGGAAAATATGTTGCAACTTCACGGGCTAATTTTTTAAATTCATTGGATATTTCTTGTTATTCGTTTACAGAGGTTTGCCGTGAAGCCTCTAAGTTGATGCCGAAAGGCGGGTCTCTTTTGACGTTAACCTATTATGGCGCCGAACGCGTTATGCCACATTACAATGTAATGGGCGTTGCAAAAGCAGCCTTAGAGGCTAGCGTGCGTTACCTTGCTGTTGATTTGGGCAGCGATAATATCCGTGTCAATGCTCTTTCAGCAGGGCCTGCAAAGACCTTAGCTTCATCCGGTATTGGTGATTTTCGTTATATTCTTAAATGGAACCAGTACAATTCCCCGTTAAAGCGTAATATAACGTTAGAAGATGTGGGTGGCGCAGGGTTATACCTTTTGAGCCCATTATCCAGCGGAGTTACTGGCGAAGTCCATCACGTAGATGCGGGATACCACGTTGTCGGCATGAAGGCAGTCGATGCACCTGACATTGCGGTTGTGTAAGACGGTTCATTAATTTTTTAAAAGGGCAGAGGATTTTATCTTCTGCCTTCTAATCTTACTTACTTAATCTATCATAATGATGTTTTGCTTCTGCAAACCCTTGATCGGTGGCTTTTTTGAGCTCTTGCAGAGAATCTTCTCTTTGTGCAGAATCAATTGAAGTCATTGTCTCACTTTGATGGGAGCCTGATTTGTCATCTTTAAAACCATCATTCCGCACAAAAATATTAGCGACAAATAATAATATTATTAAAAACACTGCACTTATAGAGATATAGAGCTTAAATTTCATAATTGTCTTTCATCTTTTACTAGCCTTTTTTCTGGAAGTCCCAAGTGTAAATAAAATTTTGATTAAAATATGAGGAAACAATACTTGAATTATTGCGCAAATAAAATTGGAATAGCAAGATAAAGATAATCCGTTTTAACCGCTTTAGGAAAATAATTTCGCCTATTTTTGAGAATAGTAAAAGCATTTGGTCGCTCTGCCAAATATTTACCCAAAAAGATGAGCGACTCTATAAGAATATCAAAAAAACCATCAATTATGTGAGAATTAGCTTATTATCTAGCATTAGAATTATGAGACGCACCTTGAAATTATTCTAATGCAATCTTGTGGGATAGGTTCTAATTAAAGAAATGCATAGCACGCAGTTACGTTTGAGCGTAATGATAGTAATACGTGGCATCCTTTGAAACAAAGATTAACTGCATAAAGCTGGTTCGAAAAAGAAGGGAATGGTCTATGCCCCCTATTATTCAACGCAAAAAACCTCAAATTTCCTAAGAATCTAATTAAACCTTGACTTTTTAAAATAAATGAGTTTCAATTAAAGTGTTATTTATAAGGTTTGAAAAATGATTCTTAGTTCCTTTGTAAAATTCTCTTCCTTCCGAAAGGCCCCCTAGGGCGCCTTCATATCCTCTATCATTTTTATCGTTCACTGTTTTCATCTGCAAGTATTAAGTCGTTAGAGGATTTTTAAAATGTCTCGTAAAATGGGTTTTTGGTCTGTTTTTGCTCTGGTTACTGGTAGCCAGATTGGAACTGGCGTGTTTATGTTGCCATCCAGCTTGGCTCCTTATGGAATATCAAGTTTATATGGATGGGTATTGTCATCGCTGGGGGCAATTGCTCTTGCCCTTGTTTTTGCTTCATTATGCTCAAAATTTCCCAAAACTGGAGGACCACACGCATATGTTGGAAATGCGTTTGGTAAGCAGGCGGCATTTTTTACAGGTTGGACCTATTGGATTATTTCATGGGTCAGTACAACGGCTGTGATTGTTTCAAGTATAGGCTACCTTTCTCCTTTAATTGGCAATCATTCACAAGGTTTTAGTTTGATGCTTGAATTTGGGCTTTTGTTTATTGTTATGCTGATCAATCTAAAGGGTGTTAAAACTGCAGGAAATGCTGAATTCTTTTTAACTTTTTTAAAATTTATCCCCTTAATCATTATGCCATTTGCGGCTATTTTTATGTTTAATATGGATAGTTTTGTTGTCGATAAAAGCATATCTGCTTTGCCAACTTCTCAAGTTCTCTCGCAGGTTGCCTTATTGACTTTATGGGGTTTTATAGGTGTTGAATCAGCAACGACGCCTGCTGGTTCTGTTGAAAATCCTGAAAAAACAATCCCAAGAGCCATTGTTTTAGGAACAAGCTGTGTTGCCATTCTTTATATTTTTAATAGCATTGGCGTTATGGGTTTAATACCTGGTGATGTTTTAATGCATTCCAAAGCACCTTATGCAGATGTTGCGCAGGTTGTTTTTGGAGGGCATTGGCACATGGTAATTTCAGTGATTGCTTCAATTGTTTGTATTGGGACGCTTAATGCATGGGTTTTAACTAGTGGTCAAATTGCACTTGGACTGGCTGAAGATGGTTTTATTCCAAGTTTTTTTGGACAGAGAAATAAGAATGATGCACCGTTTGGTAGTCTTTTGGTAAGTTGTGGAGGAATTGTTCCGTTATTAATTCTTACCTCTAATGAAAGTATTGCTGGCCAAGTCACATCCATCATTGATTTTTCAGTTGTTGCCTTTTTGTTTGTGTATTTAATATGCTGCTTCTCATTTTTTAAGCTATTAATGGCTAACAAAGAAAAACAAAAACCATTTCTATGGTTCTTTGGATTGATTGCTACGGTTTTTTGTGTTTGGGTGATTTACGAAACGCCACTTAGGACATTGATGATTGCGGGTCTCTTTACATTAAGTGGTTTGCCTCTTTATCTGTTTTGGTATCGTCCGAAAGAAAAGACGATTAATCTTGAGAGTGAGAGAGTTCTTGTTTAGGCATTCATTGCATCCTCAATTGTAAATGAAACAGTTGAGGAACCTTGCCATAAATCTAACTTCAAGGTTCCGGCGACTTGAATTCGTTTGCCTTTTGTTTCTTCTAGATATCGCCCTAAAGGCGTATCTTTAGCTCTAAAGACCATCGCTTTTATACGATTTCCAGCTTCATCAGAAAGCTGGCAGCGCAAATGATTTTCTCCAACAGTGTCAATATAAGCAACACGAACCTGATTAAAGGCAAATTTAGGGGATGCATTACCGCTGCCAAAGGGCTCGAGGCAAGCAATTGTTTCAAGCAAATCTTTGGTTGCAGCACTGATCGATAGGTATCCATCTAGTTTAAGGGTAGGGGTGATTTCGCTGATTTGCTTACCAAGATGATTATTTAAAAAAGTATGGAACAAGTCGTATTTATCTTGGTGGACAGTAAAACCGGCGGCCATTGCATGTCCTCCGCCTTTTTCAAGAAGGGATTGATGTACTGCAATATGCATAGCGGCACCTAATTCAACACCAGTAATCGAGCGTCCTGATCCCTTGCCAATTCCGTTTTCAAACCCAACGACGCAAGCAGGGCGATTATAACGTTCTTTTAAGCGGCTAGCGACAATACCAATCACCCCTGGATGCCAACCTTCCTCTCCTACCAACAGAACAGGATGATTATAAAGTGAACGCGCCTCTATTTGTTGTATAGCCTCTTCCAACACTTGTTTTTCAATTTCTTGGCGCTGAAGGTTGAATTGATTGAGGCTATTTGCAATTTTCTGAGCTTCTAATTTGTCATCAGTTGTTAACAAAAGGCTACCTAAATTAGCTTTTCCAACCCGTCCGCCAGCATTGATACGCGGACCTAAGATAAAACCAATATGATAAGTTGAAATTGCTTCATTAATGCCTGAGATATCCGACAGAATAGAAAGGCCTAGATTTTGACGGGATTTTAAAATTTTAAGTCCTTGGGTGACAAAAGCACGGTTGAGTCCCACAAGGGGCATAACATCACAAACCGTTCCAAGAGCAACAAGATCTAAATACTGAAGTAAATCAGGTTCAGGACGATTTTTGAACCAACCTTTTTTACGAAGGGCTCGTTGCAGGGCAATTAAGAACAAAAACGAAACACCTGCGGCGCATAAATAGCGAAGGTATTCATAATTTTCCAAATCTTGGTCAAGGCGATTGGGGTTAACGATACTAATTGCTTTAGGCAAAGAAGGTTGAGCCGTATGATGATCTAAAATAATGACATCTAATCCACGCGAATGGGCATACTCTAAGGGCTCAAAGGCTGTTGTTCCAGAGTCAACCATAAGAACAAGTCTTTGTCCTTGCTTATAAAGCAATTCAAGAGCTTCTTTATTGGCGCCATACCCTTCTTCAATTCTATCAGGGATATAAAGTTGAATGGGGTAACCAATGTCTTTAAAATAACGGCGCAAAAGAGCAGAAGAAGTCGCTCCATCTACATCATAGTCACCATAAACGACAATCGGTTGTTTTGCTTCAATTGCATTAATTGTTCGCTCAATTGCCTTATCCATGTCTTGTAAAAGAGAAGGGTCGGGCAGCAATTCACGTAATGTTGGCCTTAAATAATGATCTGCTGTTTCAAGGGTAACCCCACGATTTGCAAGCAATCTTGTGACGATTTCAGGTAAATTATATTGCTGTGCTAAACCTAATACAGTGCGTTCATCTGGGTTTTTCAGATGCCAGAGTTTTCCTGTGACAGATAAAGGCGATTCTTGATTCATTGGTTGCAAAGCATACGACCAAAATCTTCTTTCTTAAGACTTGCGCCGCCCACCAAAACACCATCGACATCATTTGTGGATAGAATTTCTTTGCAATTTTCTGCAGTAACTGATCCTCCATAAAGAAGTAAAATGCCAGCTCCAACCAGTCCTCGAAGGAAGCTGTGAACTTCCTCAATATCTTTTAAAGATGCTGCTTTTCCAGTGCCGATTGCCCAAACAGGTTCATAGGCAACTAGAAAATCTCTGGATGAATTCGGCAAACAAGCCGTGATTTGCGTTTGTAAGATCTTAAGGGCAATGCCTTGTTCTCTCTCTGATAGATTTTCACCAACACAAATAATGGGCTTTAATCCTGAAGAGATGGCTATTTCTGCCTTAGCTTTTATAAGATCATTATTTTCCCCATGATATTGACGACGTTCAGAATGGCCAATAATCACATGGGAACATCCAGTTTCTTTTATATGATTGGCGCTTATATTTCCCGTAAAGGCTCCATTAAGTTTTTGATGACAATCTTGTGCACCCAGGCTGACTTTAGAAGAGTGGATGTTTTTACAAGCCTCTGTCAAAAGGGTAAAGGGCGGGCAAATGACAAGGTTATGAACTAAATCAAGACTTTGCCAATAGGACAAGCATTCTTTTAAAAAAGCCTCTGTCCCATTCATTTTCCAATTGCCTGCAATAATTTTAGGTGATGTCATCGATAATTACTCTTATTTGATAAGATGCTTTTGAAGGGTCAAGCTTAGTTTTTCAGGGGGAGTGCTGTGCGGAAAATATTCAAGAAATTTTCCATCTCGGTCCATTAAATAGATAAGCGTGCTGTGATCAATCAGATAATCCGCTGCACTCGGCCCTTCGTCAGATTTTGCAGCATAAACTTTATACAGTTTTGAAAGAGACTTAATTGCATCTTCGCTTCCGGTTAGCATAATGAAATTGGGGTGAAAATTACTGGCATAAATCTTAAGGTGTTCGCTTGTATCGCGTTTAGGATCGATAGTTACAAATATAGGAACAATTTGTTCGCGGTCGCGTTTTAACAAATTCAAAGCTCCACTTATGTTTTGAAGCCCCGTGGGGCAAATATCGGGACAAAAGCTATAGCCAAAATAAATCAGTATAAATTTGCCTTTAAATTCTTGGCTATCACGTTTTTTTCCGTATTGATCGGTTAAGACAAAAGGTCCTCCAAGTTCAGCTTCACCAATTGAGGGTTTATCTTGGACATAAGAGATTGGGGTATTTTTTAGTTGATATAAAATTATGGATACACAAGCAAGACTTGTAAGCCCAAACATTAAAATATAACGATGAAAAGGTTTGAATTTCATTTTTTTATAAAGCTATAAATCATTGCAATAAAATATCCAACTCCTGCTACCAAAATGATGGTAGGACCTGAAGGCCAGTTTAGATAGTAAGACATGAGAAGTCCAATATAACTAGAGGAAATCGCAAGGACGATACTGATAATAAAAATGGGAAATAAACGTTTTGATAAGAGCCTAGCGGTTATGGCAGGGAGCATCATAATCCCAAGAGCCATCAATGTTCCAAGCGTTTGACATGCAGCGACAAGATTACACACAATTAGGCTTAAGAAAACAACATTATAATAAATGCTTTTAAGGCCGACGGACTGCATAAACAAAGGGTCAAAACAGTCATAAATAATGGGGCGATATAAAAGGATGACAAGCGTTAATGTGAGAGAGGAAGTTCCGGAAATAAAAAGAAGTGAGCTGCTATCAACTGCCAGTACATTGCCGAATAAAAGGTGCAAGAGGTTCATATTGCCCCCTTTTAAAGAAAGGATCAAAACACCTGAGGCAAGCGCGATGATATAAAAACTGCTAAAGGTTGCATCTTCATTTAAAATGGTTTTGCGCGTGGCGAAATTGCTTAAAAAAGCAATAATAAGCCCTGCCGCAATTCCGCCAATGCTAAGGCCAGGAAGCCACATGCCAAATAATAAATAGGAAATTGCAATTCCAGGTAATATTCCGTGAGAAAGAGCCTCACCCATAAGACTCATCCGTCTTTGAATGAGAATGACGCCAAGAGGTGCACTGGAAAGTGCAATGCCCAAACACGCAACCAAGGCTCTGCGCATAAAGAGGTAATCAGAGAAAGGGGATATTGCTAATTTTATGAGAGAGATTTCTGCCATTATAACCCCATCAAACTAGTTTCAGTAAGGCTTTCTGTCGTTAAAACAGTTTCAGTCTCTCCAAAGGCAACAACTTTTTTTGCCAAAAGAAGCGTTTGAGGAAAGTATTTTCGAACTAAATTCAAGTTATGAATAACGGCCATAATGGACTTACCTTGTTGATGCCAGTTCTGGATTAACTTTAATAAGTCTTTTGTCGTTGCTTCATCAACGGCAGCAAAAGGCTCATCCAACAGAAGAAAATCTGCATCTTGAACAATCATTCTGGCAAAAAGAAGTCTTTGGAATTGACCGCCGCTTAGTTCTGAAAGGCTTTTTTTCTCAAACCCTTTGAGCCCAACACTTTCAAGAGCTTGATGAATTTCGTCTGCTTTTTTATGAGAAAGCCCATCAAAAATGCCTATTTTCTGCCACATTCCCATAGCAACAACATCAAAAACAGTTAAAGGAAACGAACGATCTAAAAGGGAATATTGGGGAAGGTAAGCAAGCTTGATTTCTTTTGTCCATTTTAGCTTTCCGTTACAGGGCTTGATAAGTCCAGCTATAGTTTTTAATAGCGTACTTTTTCCAGCTCCATTGGGGCCAACGATGGCTGTTAATGATCTTACAGGAAATTTAAAAGTAATATCTTCTAGGGCTAGAAAATCTTTATAGGAATAAAATATATGAGAAAGCTCTAGCATCAAGTCAAAGTGATAAAAACACACTTCCCCACAAAAGAGCAAGAGGCAGGATAATCCATTTCAAGCGATCTATTAAATTACGAAGTAAGGGGTCAGAAGTCATCACATACATTTATATTAAAACCGGGTAGTTTAATATAGGCAAGTTTTATAGATTTGGTCAATGTTTGAAGTAAAAAGAGCCTTACCATCCGACAAGATTATTCAGAAAAAATTATCATTTTTTAACGGTGTGTTAATATTATATATCTATATTGAATAATGGCGGTAAGAAAGATCTGGATTGTGCCGGGTCCGAAACTGGCTGTTAAAGCCGCTTTTGTCCACATATTGACAAAGGTTCATCGTGTTTTTTAGATACGCGCGTATCTGAAGTGTAAACTGCTTTTTTATGGGGTGGAACCCATATCAAGGATTGGAACTTTGTAAGCTTTTTAAAGGCGATAAAAAGGGAAAAGGTGGAGTTTTGTTGAGGTGGCGGTTGGGTTGGGCGACCGTTTTGGGGTTCAGAGGTGGGCCCCGCAAGGCCAAAACTATATTCATCACACCCCGATAATGCTAATAATTTTACCCTCTTTTATCACCAACAGAGCATCATTTAAAAAATCCTGTCAGGAGGTGATAAATAAAATGAGCTACAAATAAAATTTTATAGTGAATTTTGCTTTTCAGTCCTTTCTTTTCAACATCAGGAGAGTATTGGTAACCTCTATCTCTTTAATCTCCGTGAATCCGGCTCTTAGGAAGGCTTTTATTGCGGCTGTATTAGATAGGTTTGGATCGACTAAACATTCTTCAAAATTTGGCCATATATATGCGACCAGAAATCGCTCAATGATCTTTGGGCCCAAACCTTTTCCTACAAAATCAGGATTTCCTATGTAAAGGTCAATCGAGGCGAGCGAAGGGGATAAGTTTTCCAATAAATATTCCTGTTCTCTTCGAAAATCATAAGCATCATAGTGTTGAATGTAACCAATTTGTTTATTGTCGGCGTTGATGACGAAACCATGAATTGGAGCCTTTAAATTGCCTAAAAGTTTATATCCCTTAACGTAAGTGTCATATTTTCTTTGAATATCTTCTAATGTCCAAGTTTTACCTTCATCCCACCATTTTTTAACCTGTTGCTCATTCATCCATTTATGAAGCAACTGAAAATTCTCATATTGAAGAGAACTAAAAGAGATAGAGTTTTGAGGTGTGGGCACTCCAAATCCCTATTTCACAAGTTGCCTTGAAGACCGACTCACTTTCTTGAAGAGTCCTTGTAAGTAAGGTTCGCATTGCACCAAAAGGGCACCCGCAAGAACAATACCTGTGCCCATCCATTGGCGAAGGGTAATGGTTTCATCTAAGAACAGAATGCCAATAACAACCGTTGCGAGAGGCTCTAGGACTCCTAAGATAGAAGCTTTGGTTGCTGTGATTGTTTCCATGGCTTTTAAAAGTAAAAGGATTGGAAGCAGTGTACAAATAATACCTAAAACAACAACGCTAAACCAGCACGATGGAAGAGGGATTGTCTGGCCGCCATTTTGGTAAAGCGATAGAAAAAAGAAAAGGACAGCACTTCCAAAACATAAAATGAAAGTGGATAAAATCGGAGGAACTTTTATTTTTTTACTTATGTATACATAAATGGCATACCCAAGCCCTGAAAGCAGTGCTAAAAAGAGGCCCATAAAATTTATGTTTGCTTGTTCATAATCTGCTAACAGTCCAAGACCAATTAAAATAATTGTGATCGAAGCGACTGTTCCTTTTCCAATTGTATGCTTATCGATTGTCCAGCTGAGTAAAATAACAAACAGAGGGAAGATAAAGAAAATAACCATAGCAAGACCAGAGCCTATACGTTCTGCTGCTTGAAAATAAAAATGAGCCCCTAGGCTGTACACAAACAATCCTATAAGAAAGAGAAACCCTATTTTGTAAAGAGAAACAGAAGTCCATAGGTTTTTTTGAAGAACGAAAGGGAACAGTGCAACTGTTGCGAGAGCGAACCTCCAAAACAACATATCTGAAAAAGAAAAGTTGGTGTTAACAAGCTTGAAACCAAAATAAGCTAGACATCCGTAGAGGGTGCCAGAAAGCGCAGCATAAAGAGTACCTTTAATATTATGGACTGAGACTTTATTCATTTTTGGCCTTTTTTAATAATTTTCCTGTAAGTAGGGCAAATGCTCCATTACCCATTACATTAGCAGCTGTGATAATAGGATCTTGCAAAATATAAATAGTTGCAAGCATTGTTGTTGCTTCGGCACTTAAGCCTAAATAATGTTGGGCAACAGGCAAAATAACAATCACTCCACCTCCTGGTATACCAGCTGCTGAAAATTTGGCGATGCAATAATACAGCGTAAACGTTAGAAACACTGAGAACTCAGGGATGGGATGCCCCGTCATAAGCAAAAGAGCAAGGCTTGTTAAAGCTATATTAAGGCCATCACCAATCATGTGAATGTTAACGGTCGCAGGAACAACAAAATCTGCGTATTCTCTATTATTTAAGTTTGTTTCTGTGGCATCTAAAGTAACGGGTATGGCCGCCGCACTAGACATGGTACTAAATCCTGTAAGGCCTGCGGGTAGCATTTCGCCGACAAAAGCTTTAAATTTTCCCCACCTAAAGTTAGAAGCAATAGCATACATAAAACTGATATAGGTCGTAATTAATATACAACTAATCACGAAAATCCGGCTGTAATTGTGAAGGAGTAACCCAAGAGACCCATCGCGGTCCAACTTCAAAATAAACCCAAGCACATACAAAGGAAGAAAAGGGATAAATCCCTTTTTCAAAGCGATCGTTGCTTTGTCTCTGAGTGAGAAGGCCAATTGTTTTAAAATAGGTTTATTCAAAAAGCTTGCGATAAGTCCAACGAATACCCCAAAGATCATCGTTTTATCAGGAGTCACCGGTGAAGAAAAAGGAAGGCGCCATAGAGCTTTAATTTCTTCGTGAGTGGCAGAAAGCGTGTGAAGAGGTTCATAGGAAAGGAGAGGTAAGACAATTTTACCAAATCCATAAGCGGTAAGGACCGTTGTCGCATTTGAACATATAACGAGCATAACAATGGTTAGAATGAGTAGGGGAGCTTGTTTTTCAAAAGAAAGAATGGCTGCAAACAAATAGCCAAAGATGATGACAGGGAGAATGATCATCAGCAAGTCTTTTAAAAAGCAACTTATTGTATAGAAAAAATTTATGACATCGGCGCTAAGGTAATTCCCAAAAATGAGGCCACCGATTAGGCATATAAGCAATTGAACGGGTAATTTTTTTAACATGATTATTTGTATTCTATATATATTTTAAAAGTGATTTTTTGGAATGGGCGCAAACACGCAATGTCGCTTATGAGCGAGAAGAGAGGGAGGAAAAAAAGATACAATACCGTATAATCATAATCGAAATATATAAGCTTTGTTTGCAAAATACAAGGAAAGTTTTTGTGATAAATTTACAAGTTGGCTAGAATTTCAAATCCTGAGGTTGAGGAAAGTTTTTGTCTTAATTTTTCATGACTTTCAGAATCAGGCGTATAAGAAGAAACAAGAACTGATCTATTTTCAATGTTGTCTTCTTTAATGATGTGTAAGGAAATCCCTAAAGCTTTAGCAAGCTCAACTAATATTGGGTGAGACAAGGCTAAATAAGTTTTATGGGGATTGCTTTTTAATCCAAAATGACCTAGCGCCATAACCAAGTGCGTGAAAATTTCTTTGAATTCTTTTTCTTTACAGTTCGGATCAATAGCAAGGCGGCTTATTTCCCAATTGCCTGGTTTTTTAAAACTTTCTAAATTAGAAAGTAGAAAATTAAAAGGACCGTCAAACATGCATTCTTTTGTCATTTCAATAAGTCGCAGACATCCTCTCACAATGCCATTTTGATCTTTGTAGATAAAATAATAAGCATCATTGTTGTCGTATTCGTCTTTTTCCATTTCATCGTGCGTTTTTACATTCCATTGAAGATTTTTATAAAAATAATCATAACGAAGCTTATACATCTCCTCTAAATCTTGAAGATGAAACTTATAATTATGGGGGCCAATTAAATAAATCAAAATTTTTTAAACCTTACACGTTATGATAGCTGAGGCATTGATTTATATGGATTCTGAGTTAGTCTGAAAAAATACGCATTTTTGAATGCGGAATCTGATTGATAGAGTAGAGGGTCAGAGAAAATATGCCCGATTTTTTTTAGTAATTTTTTATAAGAAACGGTTAAGGGTGGATATCCGGAAACAACCATCGTTTCACCATTAAT
>JAIEPD010000043.1 GCA_019749935.1 Alphaproteobacteria bacterium | reverse complement strand
CTTCATCATTAAATGAATTGCTTCCTACTACTGATTATACCAAATCTCTAATCTGGACGCATTATGCAAGAGTCTTTGTATTGTATGCAATACGGTGTTTCTTACTCCTCATTTGAACCAGATATAAAAGTACAAGCCAGCAGTCTTTTTGATATTTTTCTTGATCTATTAAATTTTTTTGTGCCTTTTACCAGCACATACAGCAAAAGAAATAAGATACCTTATGATTCAATGATTAACTTTTATTTAACAGGAATTGGTAAAATTTATGTTGAGGCTTTAAAACAACCTGATGAAGCATATAACACCATGAGAAGCTTATTTGAAGTAGTTTATAACTTTCCAGAGTACAAAGAACTAATGAATAATGTTCTTGCTGGTCTTTTAGAAAAAAAATGTATAACCGCTGCAACCGCCGAAAAACTGCTAAATCAACAACTCTCAGGTGGCCATAAACGATATACAGGTCCAGAATGGTTAAGCAAAGAAAATGAAGGTAAACTTTTGGTCGTTCAAATTGGCGACTCACAAAGCTAGCAATTCGTAAACTTTAATTCTTTACAATGTAATTAGACTCATTTACGACTTTGTTATCTATTCAATTAAGAAATTGTTAATTTTTTATCACATATTCTGATGCTGTAATAATATAGGGGATGAGATGCGCTTTTTATTTTTTTTAATTTTATTTTGCCTCACCTCTATTCCGACTTTTTCTGCTGCTATCGATGATTTCATTGATTTGGAAAGCCGCATAAAAGGTTGGTATACTGAATACAAGGTGAGTGCACCTCCATCCACTAAAGAACTTCGTCATCCCGCTACCTTTGTTGGAGATTTACACCGTCACCTTTTAGAACAAGAAACCGAAGATGGCGTTGAATTATACAGTCGCGCTATCCTTGCAGTTGTTGGGCGCGGAGCTGGCGTTGGGGGGTTAAAGCTTCCTAGAAATGATGAAGACAGATCGCATCTATTAACAAAACAAGAAAGAACGATTGTTAAATCTGCATTAATCGATGCGGAACGTTTAAGAAGAAGAGATTTAGACGTAGCGGTAGATTACTTTGGAACCCCAGATGCTTATTTCGCGCGAGCAAACGATGAAGCAAAAAGATATACCCTTATTAAACATGCCAAAGCCGTTCAAGATATTGCCTTTCAAGTACATAGCTTAAAAGACTGTATTGAGGCACCTGAAAAAGCAGAAGATGAAAGAATGCGACTCCACCTTCTAAAAGCTTTAACACACCTTAATCTTGCAAAATTAAAGTCCCCTAAAATTTACACAACGCGCCACTCAAAAAGGACTCTTTCGCGGTTTGATGTTTTTAATTTAGCGCTTCATGATCAATCAACAGCTGTGGAAATTTTAAGCAAATGGGGCCCTTATAGAGATGTTCCTCTTGCCTATTTTCTCGCTCAAGAATCTGATGATTATAGCCCGGAAATCAAAGGGATTTTATTGAAGGAAATGAGTGCTTTAGAAGAAAACAAACAATCTTCAAGGCCAAAAAGTCTAGTAGAGCAACTGCTCATTGAAAGTGACGCGCAAACACCCGAAAAGATTTTTAATATTCTTAGCAGAAAAGAAATAGCAGCAGTCCGCTCAACAATGTTACTAGAGATTTTCTTAAATCAATATTTGCCAGAAACAGGTGGAGCCATAATAGACAAAAATATGCTTCTCCACCTTTTTAAAATAGCAGGAAAAGAAATTGATAATGACCCCCGTCGGACTGGAATTTGCCTAAGAGCCTTAGAAAGATTTATGGCAGCTTATCCAAATTGCCCCCTTTCAGCAATTGTAGACTCTTTAGTGACAGGTATTTCTTACACTTCAAACGATCAAATGATTGCTTTTTATTTAGAAGGCATAAGAACGGTTTATCGTGCAGCTTCAGAGCGTTATCACGCTACAGAAAAAGGTAAGATTTTAGACTCTATAAGGCCAGTATTTGCGGCAATTTATGCATTCAAAGGCTATCAAGATTTGATTAATACAATTCTGACAGACCTTCTTAGAATGGATTGCTTGGAAATGATAGACATAGGAAAATTTGCTGGAAAAACCTGGGTATCTGCGGATAATGCACAAGCGTTAGTCGGTAAATTTAGCGTTTCAGTACAAGGCATAACCAGTCCAGATGCTCTCTCAGCTCTTATGAAAAATGCATATATAGATTCTAGTTGTAAGCTTTGCATAGCTGATCGGTTAGCTGCACTAGGTGCGTTTGATAAACTCGCGCAATCCTTTAGAGATGGCGGCGATCTAGTTAACCGCAGAATATTAGAACTTTTTAGGGCTCATGACAGACTCTCTCCACATTTATTAGCCACAGTGGCTTATTTTATCAAAGATCATAGCGTTATCGATTTTCTGTTCACTCTAGTCGATAAAGTGGCATGGACCGAAGAAGAAAGAGCTGACCTTGCGAGATCCATAGGAACCAATGGTTCTTTAGATGGTCTTTCCGGTGAAGCCAAAAAAGCAGAAAAATTCACAAGCCTCATCCCATTGATAGCAAGAGCAGATCTATTAGTGAATCTCATGGAAAATAGAAAATTGTCTGTTGGGTTAAAACAGATTATAACTCGAAGGTTAGCTGAGTTAGGACACTGGAATCAGTTACCAGATCTGCTGCCCTCCAATAGTCATAATAAAATTATATTTCAGGAAATACTGAAACTTTTACAAGTTGGGGGTCAATTAACCCCCCAGCGCCTTGATTTTGCTGCACATGTTGCAAGTCCAGAAATCGCTGAGGATCTTTTGAAAAACCCTCCAGAAATAGCTTTTACCCCTGAACAGCTTGCCACGTTCTCACAGATAATTCGGGACACTCATAAAGTTGCAAAGTAGCAGCGAAAAATTAGATAGGCTAAAAAATTAAGAAAAACTTAACTCTTTTCGCAGATCCTATTATTGCATACCCCATTAAAAATGGTTTTTAGGAATCAAATGATGGGAAAACCATAAAGGATAAGAATTTAAAAAATCTCATAATGGCAGGTGGAATAACACCTTATCCTTTTGCAATTTTGAAATTTTGACCAGTATACTAGACGGTGTGCGGTTTGATGATCAGATGATATGAACACTTTAAAAAAGGTGAACTTACTTTTTTATGAAACGATTTTCTGCAACGATTACTTATAGTCTTGTTATCTTCATTTGGCTCGCCTGCTCATTCAGCATTGCTCTTCATGCCGAACACCCATTGGCATGGGGTGGATTGATTGGATTAACAATTTTAATCGGCATTAGTGCCCTTGTTTTCTTTCAACTACGCAACAAATACGTGCATCTAAAAGATGAAATGCGCACCACCAAAGCCGTTCTTTCAACCCTTTCTAGCACGTGTGAGTTGGTTTCTTTTGATGAAAACGGCAAAACACTTGTAACGACACACCCCCACGCCTACCCCCATAAAAAAGAATTTTTACGCAAATTTATGATGCGGGTAACTCCTTCACCAGAAGCTTCATCGTTTAAAGATTGGGTTGAGGTTCATGAGCCAGGGGAAGCCTTATTGGTTGGTGGCGGAAATGGCCTTGGTCAGCAACAAAGATGGTGGCTCACGCAAGTCCATCCAATAGACTCGCTCATGGTTGAAGGCAAAAGCCTTTTGCTGACAACCGTAACAGAAATCACCAAATATTTAGACGGCTTTACCCAGCTCAAAAGTAATTATTCACAGATAGAATCATTTTTGGACAAAGCCCCTTTTTCAATCGTGTATGTTAACCATTCCAATCATTTGGTTGGCCTGAATGCAACCTTTAGTCAGTGGATTTCTTTGGACAAAGAGCGGGCGCTTGGCCAACCTCTTAAAGAATTTATCGATGGCAATGTTTTTGAGGGCGACAATAACAAAATTTCTGTTGTCACCATAAAACCTCATCGCCACCCAACCTTTAAAGCTTTGTGGTTTCCGCCTGGTAAAGACAGTAAACTTCAAGCGGCTCTTTTGTGTCGCCTTGATAGCGAAACCTTAGCCTTTCAAAATTCAGATACCGCAGACTATCTTAAACAAGCCACGTTTTCTCACGCTCCTATACCCGCTGTAATGATTGAAGAAAGCGGGAAAATTGTGGCGTTTAACCCATCCTTTGCGTCTATGATTAGCGAAGTTGTGGTGGTGGATGAAAACGATTTAAAGATTGGGGATTCTTTGTATGATTTAATCCACGCTTCAACACGCGGCGAAGTCATGACACGTATTCAAAAAATCTGTGAACATAAAGGTCCTCTCATTCCTTTTGAAATGCGATTCGAAGGCGGGAAAATTCACACAACAGCCTATATCAGCCGTATGGATAATCCATTAAACCTTAATGGGCCCACACCTTTGATGGTCCAATTTATTGATATTTCTGAACAAAAGCGTCTTGAGCAGCAGTTTATCCAATCTCAAAAAATGCAGGCCGTTGGCCAATTAGCCGGTGGTATTGCTCATGACTTTAATAACCTTTTAACGGCCATGATTGGTTTTTGCGATCTTTTGCTGCAACGTTATATGCCAAATGATCCGTCCTATATGGATGTTGTTCAAATCAAACAAAACGCCAATAGAGCCGCAAATTTAGTTCGCCAGCTTTTAGCGTTTTCACGTCAACAAAACCTTCAACCAAAAGTTATTAACATAACGGATACGTTGGCTGAACTGTCCGCCCTTTTGCGCCGTCTGATAGGCGCCCGAATAGAACTTCAGATGATTCATGGACGCGATCTTTGGCCCGTAAAGGTCGATGCAAGTCAGTTAGAGCAAGTCATTATTAACCTTGCTGTTAATGCACGTGATGCTATGGCTGATGGGGGAACCCTTGTGATTCGAACAGGTCATTATCAATGCCATCGCCAACATCGGGTTGGACATGATTTAATGCCTCCCGGCGATTATGTTTTGATTGAGGCAATTGACACAGGGCACGGCATTAGTTCTGAAAATATAGAACATATTTTTGAACCATTCTTTTCAACCAAAGAATTGGGTTCTGGTACCGGCCTTGGGCTTTCGACAGTTTATGGAATTGTTAAGCAAACAGGTGGTTTTGTTAGTGTTGAAAGTGAAGTTGGATCAGGCACTACTTTTAAAATCTTTTTGCCCAGATATATTGGATCTGAACAAGTCCATTCAGCCCACATGATCGAGCAACCCTCTGGTGATTTAACAGGTGAAGAAACGATTTTACTCGTCGAAGATGAAGATGCCGTCAGGTTATTTAGTGCGCGGGCGCTTCGAGAAAAAGGTTACCGCGTTTTAGAAGCCAATAGCGGGGAAGCCGCCCTTGAAATGCTGAAAAAGGGAGAAGACAAATTTGATCTTTTGGTAACGGACGTTGTCATGCCAAAAATGGACGGACCAACCCTTAGCAAAAAAATCAGGGATATGTATCCTGATACCAAAACCATTTTCATTTCAGGCTACACCGAAGATACCTTTAGGCAAAATCTAGACCATGACACACAGATTCATTTCCTTCCCAAACCTTTTACCTTAAAAGATCTAGCTGCCAAGGTAAAAGAGGTTTTAAATATCCATAATGAATAGTTTTTTAAAAATGTCACTAAAATCCAGATAAGTTTATTGTACGCACTCCTCGACTTTTGCTATAGTGAGGCAAATATTATAAATCCATTTAAGGAAAAAGAATGAGTACTCTTGATCGCGGCGATAAATCCAAAGCATTAGATGCTGCACTCGCGCAAATTGAAAGAGCTTTTGGTAAAGGCTCCGTTATGAAATTAGGCCAAAAAGACAGCGTTATTGAAACAGAAGTTATTTCAACAGGTTCCTTAGGCCTTGATATCGCACTTGGAATTGGCGGCCTTCCGAAAGGGCGCATTATTGAAATCTATGGACCTGAATCCTCTGGTAAAACGACTTTAGCCATACACGTTGTTGCAGAGGCTCAAAAAGCAGGCGGCACTTGCGCGTTTGTGGACGCAGAGCACGCCCTAGATCCAGCTTATGCACGCAAATTAGGGGTGAACCTGGATGAGCTTTTAATTTCGCAGCCCGACACTGGCGAGCAAGCGCTGGAAATTGCGGATACACTGGTGCGCAGTGGTGCAGTTGATGTTTTGGTTATAGACAGCGTTGCAGCGCTGGTTCCAAAAGCCGAATTAGAAGGCGACATGGGTGATTCACACATGGGACTTCAGGCCCGCCTTATGAGCCAAGCTTTGCGCAAATTGACAGGATCCATTTCCAAAACAGGCTGTATGGTTATTTTCATTAACCAGATTCGTCAAAAAATTGGGGTGATGTTCGGCAATCCAGAAACCACAACAGGTGGAAATGCTTTGAAATTCTACGCGTCTGTTCGTCTTGATATCCGCCGCATTGGCGCCCTAAAAGACAAAGACCAGGTGATTGGTAACCAAACCCGAATCAAAGTTGTGAAAAACAAAATGGCCCCGCCTTTCAAAGTTGTGGATTTTGACATTATGTATGGTGAAGGGTTTTCAAAAACAGGTGAATTGATTGACCTTGGCGTTAAAGCAAACGTCATTGAAAAAGCAGGATCTTGGTATTCCTATGGTACGCAACGCATTGGTCAGGGACGTGAAGCAACCAGGGCTTTCTTAAAAGATAACCCTGAAATTGCTGCTCAGATTGAACGCGCTGTTCGTGATAACGCGGGTCTTGTTGCCGATAGCATGATTGGCACACCCGATAGCAGCCTTGCGGATGTAGCGTAAGGAGTTTTGATTTTAGGGACTACGAATCTGGAAATTCTTTCAAAAATCCAACGTTTTTTAAGCGAGATTTGTAGTCCCCAAAGGTCTTGTCAGCAAGACATAGTTTTTCATTTAAATCCTCATCACTCATTCCCTTTAAATGGGCAAGAACAAACCATTGATTACGGCAAAGTGTTCCCAAAGTTAGCTCTCCAGTGTCCATTTTGAATTTAACTTGATTATAAATGCCTAGCTGTTCCTCATTTAATCCAGCAAGATCTTCTTGGGTGGGCGCAGGAATCGTAATTGCTGTTCGCGGTTTACGAGCAATGGGGTTCCTTTGTTTTTTCTTGGTTAATCCAGCAAGAGAGATAACTAAAGAAGATGATGATTGAGAGCCAGACTGAGAAGAAGATTGAGGAAGAAGTTCGGGCACAATTGTATCTTCTACAAGCATTGGTTCTTCAGACGGTTCAGTATCTCCATTTTTTCTACGGGAGGAGGGAGGCAATATGCCCTCCCTTCTTAAATGCCCTGCGTAAGCATTTAATGTTCCTTCAGTATACCCAGTCTTTGCTACTAGATTCTGCATATTCATTTTTCCCTGATGCATTAGGAAAATCCATTGATAACAAGGCAAAGTCTTTTGGGGTAAAGCATTAATTTCTGCTTTAAATTGTATTTGATTATAAAGCCCCCTTTGTTCCTGATTTAACTCAGAAAGATCCTCCTCGTCTGGGGAAAGCAAGTTTTTCCTTTTTTTAGGTTTCACAAATTTGCTCGAATTTTTTCTTTTGCCAATTTCGAAATGTGGTTCTTCTTGGGCCGCTTTTAATCTTGCTGTCAACTCTTTCCATTCATCAGAATCACTTACAGGGCTATTTCCCTCCCCTATATAGGCAATGGGAGTTTCAATTTTATCACTTAAATGTGGAGAAATCATAAAATCATCATCTTCTTCCAAGTAAGGAGTAGAGCTTAAACGAAGGGGGTTATTTTGACTAAAGCTGGGATCATTAGGATCAATCAAACCGTCTTCCATCGATATAGCTAAAATAGAAAATCCAAAAATAAAAATCGAAAGCTTGAAAACAAATAATATACTCCGCATCACTTCATAAGCCTTTTATTTGGGCACCTATAATAAAATGATCACTTAACTGCTGTTTTTTCTCAATAAAAAAATTTTATATTATTTTCTTTAAATTAACGATTTCTTAATCTTTGCTCTCTAAACTGGTAGCGGAAGTATATTTTTCAACAGTAGAGAGTAAAAGTATGCGTTTAAAATCCCTAACATTAGCACTTATCATCAGTATCTCTAGTGGATCAACCTCAGTTTTAAGCATGGATGATGTCTATGATGCAGATGATGAATATGAATCAAGAAAAAAGCGTGGAGCCTCGCGCTATCTACACCAAAAAAGAGAAAAAGCTAGATTACAAAGCGCAACAGAAAGCGATTCTGATAACGATCTTGCCACACTGCCCGCAAGGAAAGTCTCATCCATTGTCAACTATGATGCAGATGATGAATCAGAAACAAAATCTCGCCCTAAGCAAAAAAAGCTTTCTTAAACAAGCGAGCCCCTCACCCTAAAAGCTAAACGCACTGATTTGCCAAAAATGGCTTCAAAAAGAGGAGGAACAGCCAAGATGCCCAGTGATCCTCTAGAAATCATCATTACTCTTGCTGATGGAAAACCTTATGAATGTGGCAACAGGGGAGCAGAATTTGATATTTCTGATTTTGAGCCAGAGGGCAACAGACATTTTGCCAGGTTTAATGTTCATATCAAGGATAGAACCCGCTATATATTGCCCGATGTTAAAGCGCTTCTTTATAAAAACCATGGAAACCAAACTCTAGCGCGCTGCAAGTTTGATTTATCTTCAAAGGTAGATGAACCAACAGTAGAAGTTAGATATGATAAAGACTCTAGGCAATTCTTTACTTACGGTTTATGGCCGAAAGATAAACGCCCGGAATAATAGAACCTTACCATCCGATAAAAACTTGTCATCTCGGAAAGTAGGTGAGTCCAAGTTTTGCTTGGCCTACGAGCCACTTATCCGTGATCTTGAGACATCTGTTAACTAGCGTCCTAAGATTCCGGGTATTAAGTCTCTTTATGCGCTAACGCACATAGTCGACTAAATCCCGGAATGACAAGTTTTATTTTGTCGAGCGATAGAATAGAGCAGTTAAAGACTTAACGAATTTACGAAAATGATGCTATCATAAGGCTTAATACAATAAGAATTATGATAGCTGAGTTTTATGCGTACACTTAATGATATCCGCCGAACTTTTGTAGATTATTTCAAGAAAAATGGACATGAGGATGTGGCCTCTAGCCCGCTTGTCCCTCAAAATGATCCAACCTTGATGTTTACTGCGGCCGGGATGGTTCAGTTCAAAGACGTATTTACAGGCAAACAAAAATGCAGCTATAGCCGCGCAGTGACTTCACAAAAATGCCTTCGTGCTGGCGGCAAACATAATGATTTGGATAATGTCGGTTATACAGCTCGCCACCATACCTTTTTTGAAATGCTGGGAAATTTTTCCTTTGGCGATTATTTCAAAGAAGAAGCCATTTCTTACGCATGGGAATTAGTGACCAAGGGCTTTGATTTAGACCCTAAAAAATTGCTTGTAACTGTTTATTCCGAGGACGAAGAGGCAGCTGCCCTCTGGCGAAAAATTGCCGGACTTTCTGACGATAAGATTATCCGCATTCCAACATCCGATAATTTTTGGTCGATGGGTGACACAGGTCCTTGTGGTCCCTGCTCTGAGATTTTCTTTGATCATGGCGATAAAATTGCAGGCGGCCCTCCCGGCTCGCCTGATCAAGACGGTGACCGTTTTATCGAAGTTTGGAACCTTGTTTTCATGCAATATGAACAACAAGAGGGTGGCAAACGCATTAACCTTCCCAATCCATCAATCGACACAGGCATGGGGTTAGAGCGCATCGCTGCGGTTCTACAAGGACAGCATAACAACTATGAAACAGACCTATTTAAAACATTGATCGCGGCGTCCACCGACTTAACGGGTGCCAATAAATCAATGCAGCGCCAATCGCACAACGTTATTGCTGACCATTTAAGGGCCGCTTGTTTCTTAATTGCGGATGGGGTGTTGCCATCGAATGAAGGACGCGGCTATGTTTTGCGCCGTATTATGCGCCGTGGTATGCGCCATGCTCATATCTTAGGGGCAAAAGATCCCCTCATGTGGCGCTTAGTGCCAACCCTAACCAGCTTAATGGGGGATGCATATCCTGAATTATCAAGAGCACAAACCTTAATCCAGCAAACCCTAAAATTAGAAGAAGAAAAATTTCGTCAAACCTTAGAGCGGGGCCTGAAGTTGCTGCAGGAATCAGCATCTTCTTTGTCTAAGGACAGAGATTTCCCAGGCGATGTTGCCTTTAAATTATACGATACCTACGGCTTTCCTCTAGATCTGACACAGGATGTTTTGCGTGCTGAAAATAAAGCCGTAGACGTTACTGAATTTCAAAAATGCATGGAACTGCAGCGTCAAAAGGCGCGAGCAGCGTGGGTTGGAACCGGGGAAGCCGCTAATGAACAGGTGTGGTTTGACTTAAAAGAAAAGCATGGGTCCACCGACTTTTTAGGCTATAGCACAACGCATGCGGAAGGCCTTGTTTTAGCCCTATTGAAAGGGCAAAATTTAACCGAAAAAGCCGCAGAGGGCGAAGAGGTTATGATCCTTATGAACCAAACGCCTTTTTATGCAGAATCCGGCGGTCAAGTTGGCGATCAGGGGATGATCACAACTGAGGCAGGTGCACAGATTAAGGTTTTGGATACTTTAAAAAAACTAGGATCAATGCATGTTCACGTTTGTAAAATTATCAAAGGACAAATCAAGGCTGGTGATAGCGTCAAATTAGACGTTGATGCTGTAAGGCGCCGCCAGGTTGCAGCAAACCATTCGGCAACGCACCTTCTTCACGCAGCGCTGCGCACAGTTTTGGGCGATCACGTTACCCAAAAAGGATCCTTAGTGGCACCCGATCGTCTGCGTTTTGACTTTACCCATGCAAAAGCAATGTCGTCTGAAGAATTGAAAACAATTGAAAAATTGGTGAATGAGCATATCCTTAAAAACAAATCCTCCCAAACAAAATTAATGACGCCTGATGAAGCCGTTGCCGAAGGGGCGATGGCTTTGTTTGGTGAGAAATATGGCGCAGAGGTGCGCGTTGTCAGTATGGGCGATCAGAAGTTTTCTGTAGAGCTGTGTGGCGGCACGCATGTCAATAGCACAGGAGACATTGGACTTTTTAAAATCCTAAGTGAAAGCAGCGTGTCATCGGGCATAAGGCGTATTGAAGCCATTACGGGTGAGGCTATCCTTGATTTGTTAAAGGATACGCAAAACACCCTGACTCTTGAACGGGAACAATCGAAAAAAAGGGTTAATGATTTGCAAAAACAAATTGCTGATCTTCGTCGTCAAATGACCCTGGGCGGAAAAAGTGGCTCGGCTGCAAATGATTTCACAACTTTGGCGTCCTATAAGGCTGCCGTGCGTCATTTAACCGACGTCCCTGCCCGTGATTTAAAGGCCCTGGTTGATCAATTGAAAAAGGACATGGGATCCGGGATTGCCATTGTGACCAGCGTGATGGATGGCAAAGTATCCTTAGTTGTTGGGGTAACACAAGATTTAACCTCCAAAGTCAGCGCTGTTGATTTGGTCAAAGTTGGCGCTGAAACCCTTGGCGGACAAGGTGGTGGCGGTCGCCCAGATTTGGCTCAAGCTGGTGGCGTCAATGAAAATGCAGTACAGGGATTGGTAGAGGTTTTGGAGAAGGTATTAGGATAAAATACCTTACTTATTTATTTTCTTTAAAAATGAGAAGCTTTTTTATATTCAAACGCCCTTTTACCTGTAACGCTGGAATAGCGGTTTTTATAGCATCAGCTTCGGCTTCACCAACTGCTGTTGTTCCTGATGTATTTAAATAAATAAGATGATTAAATTGCTTTAAAGTATCCAGGCTAGCTGAGGTAAGAGACGAGCAATTAATAAGGAATAGTTTTTGTAAACTTCCTGCCAACGGAAGTAGGGCTGAAACGACATCATCCGTTACTTTTTCACCCATCATCATTAGAGGTCATTATGACCTCTTCTATTCAATGATGTATTTGTTATCCCTAGCTTCAGAAAGCATTTCTTTTGAAAGCACCCTTTACACGCAGCGCTGGAATAGCGTCTTTTATAACATCTGCCTGTGCTTTAAGAATTGCCCTCGTTCCAAGCGTATTTAAATGTACCAGGTTCTTAAATCTCTTTAATGTTTCTGCACTAGCTCCAGTAAGGGAGGCATGGTTCAGATGTAATGTATGTAAAGTCCCCGCCACAGGGACTAAAGCTTCAACCACCTCATCCGTTACACTTGCTCCGTCAATATTTAATTCCTGAATGCGAATCAGTTTCGGTAACTCGGTAGCCAGTTCCTCACTAGAAATAGAAGCAGCATGATCTCCTACAATTAGGCTTGTTAAATTCGGAAAAGCAGAAACAATACGTGTAAGATCTCCCTCTACTAATTTTGCACCTGAACCAATATTTAATTTGTGAATAGAGCTATAAGAAGCCCCTGTCAGAGCGTCAGAAAGCGCAAAATCTGTCATAAGCTGGATGGAAATTGTCGGTGAAGTACCTTTTGAAAGGCCATCTGTGAGATCCGCAAAACTCTCAACATGAATATAAGAAGGTGATTTGGGTAAAGAGCCAACAGTGACAAGAGGGGAATAAACTTTATGTCTATGACTTGATAATCCTCCTCCGTCGCCCCCTACTGGAAAAGTCTCCGTAAGCGCTGAAGCAAATCCATAAGAAGAAGCATAAACGAACTGTCCTATGCTTAATAAAGCACAAATTAACAATCTTTTGTTCATTTCAACCTCTTCATTTTATTAAAATAATCTACTTATCATATAAATATCTTTACAAATATTATCAAGTTTATTTTTATTTACCTGTTTCTGCTACAGTTCCAGTCTTTACATTGATTTTTTTTCCATCCATTAAGATTTCTGCCACATCGGCCTTTGTAACATGGATATATTTATATTCCCTTTCTGAAGCAGGACCTGAAACAATCCCAAGTATTTGTGCATAATCTCCTGGAATAAAAATAGGCCCTCCGCTATCGCCCACATAAGGAAAAAAGAAAATTTCTTTCCCCTTATCCCCCATAAATTCAGCAAAATTTAATCCTAAAATATTTGGCGTCGCTGGATAACGTTTATTAAGGTAACTTCTAAAAAATCTTTTTTGAAGACCTTCATCAATTGGGCTTCGAGCTTCGGCATTTTCATCATAACGCATACCAAACCCTACAATCTCTATATCTGGAGACAAAAAATCTGGAGCAAAAACCCCTGCTTCTGGAACCTGAAGAGGCTCTACTCCAGGCATACGTTCTTTTAAAATGACAAGACCATAATCAAATTGTCTTTTATCCTCCTTGCCCATCTCGAAATCTTTATGAACAACAGCCAACTGGCAAGGAACAAGCTCTTCCAAACCATCTTCATGGTCCTGACCTGGCTTAAACCCATCTAAATAAACGTTTATTTCTCCTTGGCCTTCCCTAATGACATGTGCAGCCGTTAAGATCAGCCTGCCTCTCAAATCTCCTAACTCGTCTGACAGCCCCTCCGGCGGGTCAATTAAAATACCAGAGCCATGACTTCCGCTTCGTGTAATAAGAACAACAGATTTAAATTCAGGACTCTGCCCTCGGTCTAATGAAGCCGCATCTAAAGCATTGGGAAACGCACCTAAAGGTGCCTCTGCCTGGCTCTGTTTCCAGGCATAATAATGAACAGCTTCAGCTGAAAAAAATGAAAAACAATACAAAATCAAAGCAAAAAGAATTTTCTGCATTAAAACCGTCCAGCTAGTTTTATCAAATCAGATTGATTCAATCCTAACGGTTCATCCTTAAGAAATTCTTAATTTCAACAAAGCCTTATCTGTTTTATTGCACGCAGTTAAAGCTTACTAAAACTGCTCAAGCTTCATCCGAAGATGGATTGGGAGCTATTCCCGCCAGTTCTCTTATATATTCTATCTCGGAAGGATTTGATAAATCTGGATGACTTCTAATAAAATCATAAAACTTTGCGGAGACCGTTCTTTTTGATTCATCACGTTTTAGATTGTTAACCACACGCCAATATGAACTCACCATAGACCGAAACATACCTTGAGAAACATTACGTCATAGATTCGCTGAAAGTATTCCTTAATGACATCATCATCAGCTTCCGACCAACCAAGAATAAGATTATTAACTTCCAAAACATCAGAAGCTAACGCCTGCGCTGAATGTTGTTTGTAAGTATTGCTTAAAAAAACATGATCAGCTAGCTTTTCTGCCTTATCTTCGGTTTCCTCTACAAGAGTTTTAGTAACAGCTTTTAGCTGAACTAAATCTAATGCTTATGCATTTGCACAGAAAGCACTTCTATTAATCGCCAAGATATTCCGAAGGAGCGTCATTTTTTGATAATTCAGCTAACTCTTGGCGATACTCTCTATGCTCTCGGTAAATTTTTGTATCCATCAATATTTTGATAAATATAGCATAGCTTATCTAAGGCCAATTGTTTAAAACGTTCATGCTCACGAAGACATTCATATATTTTAACTGCTTCACCCACATCTTTAACTGCTTCATCTCCGTTGACATAAAGATATGCCAATTTTTCAAGGCTATTTAAATACTCAGCAGAATCGACTTCTTCTACACTAAGCGCAACTTTCAATTTCTGCAAAGCATAAGTATGATTTCTGATATCTTTAGGACCGTATTGATAAAGATAAGCTAGTGTATGCTGAATAAACCCCTTTCCTAGCCTACTATCTTCCTCTAGATCAAGACATAGCCTTAATGCTCTTCTTTGCTTGTCTGGGTTATTATTATAAGTTAAAGATTGAATACGTAACGCCATAACATATCTATAAAATTCTGGTTCCAGACGGTCACTTTCATCAAGAATCTTTGAATACATCCTGTCACACTCTTCACGATCTTCAAGGGGACCTGATTCACAAATTTTAGCAATTCTCATATAAATTTTATTTATATCAAAACCAACTGCTCTAAACCTTTCAGAATCTCCCTCGAACTTATAGTAAATTTCTAAGGCTGCCTTTTGATCTAAATCTTCATAGCTTTTAGCAATCTCTACTAATACGGTGTATGCCTGATATTTAAGAAAATCATAGTTAGAAGCTTTAACCTCACTCAGCAAACTTTCGGCAGCTTCATACATACCAGCCTTACTATTGCGATAAGTTGCGCTATTTTTTAAAAGATAAGCACGAACCAGATGAGTCGATTGTCTAATCAAAAGATCGGAATGCTCCGAATGTTTCCTTAAAAAAGACTCATATGAGGGATACCAAGGTTTAGATTCCAACGCTCCTGAAGAATAGAGTACAGGAACACAGCAATTAATAAGGCCTTTTATTATATCGTTTTGATCTTCACCAGATAACAATTCTAAATTTTGCGTCATAAACCTATCAAGAGCAGCAGGATGATCTTTCAACTCAGATTCAAGGTTCTCGAGGGTCTTTTGGCTTTCTGCAAAAAATCACGCATTCGTTGATTTTGAACCTCGACATTCTCGTCACCATCAAAAATAGAAACAGCCATAATTTGGTTAGTGCTTAAAAAGTTAATGAATAAGAAGCCGCATACAATATATTTTAGAATTTTTGTCATTGTTTTCATGGTTTTAACAAGTTATTTAGCGTCATTTTTATAGAATATTTTATAATATTGCAATACATAAACCCTAATTCGACTAGACAGGTTAGTGGCTTTTTCATCGCCCACAGAAAGCGCATCAATCTCTCCAATTAAAACAGGAACAGAAATGCCTTTCGCAGCAGCAATTTCTTTTAAGGCCTGCCAGAATTCATCCTCTATAAAAATGCTGGTCGAATGACCCGAAATGGTAATGGATCGTTTCAAGACATCGCCCACCAGCTAGGATTTGATTGCTTTATTATTTTACAAGCCTCTTGCGCTTTTTCAGCCGTTTCATAAATTCCAAAACAAGTGGCTCCACTTCCGGACATACGAGCCAGAAAACATCTCGGCGTGGATTCCAAAGCTTTTAAAACCTTAGAAATTTCAGGCGCTAGCTCACTCGCTGCGGGCGTCAAACTGTTCTTTGTTGTTTTCAAAAAAGAAAGTAATTCATCATAACTTTTAGGCGACTCAACAGCGGCATCATAAACCTTGTCATAAGCTTTGAAAATGCCAGGAGTTGATACAGAAACGCCAGGGTTTATTAGCAAAAGATTCAATGGTTCTTGTTGCCATAAGGGAATCGGCTCGCCTTCTTTGCCTGTGCCATCGATCCAAAAAAAGTTTTTACCCAAAAGCTGATGCGCTAAACATACAGGAACATCTGCTCCAAGCTCACCAGAAGCTTTGATCAGACCCTTGATTTGCTCAGCATTCAGATGCAAGTTCCATAAATCAAGGAGCGCAGCAATCGTAGCAGCTGCATCACTAGATCCGCCGCCAATCCCTGAGGAAGGGGGCAAGTTTTTTGTCAAAGTAATAAAAGCTTTTGTATGACCTGGATATAAACCAAGAAGCCATTCAGCTGCCTTCAATACCAAATTACCTTCTATCGGTAAACCTTCTCCAAATTCACCATTAATTTTTAAAGTCCATCCATTCTCTTTCGTAACCGCTATTTGATCACCTTTGCCATAAAAGGTAATCAGTGACTGTAAATAATGAAAGCCAGAAGCCTCTTTATGGGTAATCTGAAGCATTAAGTTTATTTTTGCCGGAGCATTGTGTATAGTCATGGCATGAAATCTGATAATCTATTTCCTTTATTGCAGTGGTATCATGAAATGGGTGTGGATGTCGCCATTTGTAATGAACCACAGAATCGTTTTATGGTTAAAGAGCCAATAAAAATCACACCTGTTGTAAAAAATGAATCAACACCCATAACCGCTCCTTCAGGTCACCCTGCTTATAGCTGTCAAAGTCTTGAGGAACTTCGTCAAACCATGATGAATTTTACAGGCTGTGCGCTTAAAGAAACGGCTATGAATTTAGTATTTGCGGATGGTAATCCAAAAGCAGATTTGATGCTGGTTGGCGAAGCGCCTGGAGCGGATGAGGATAGGCAAGGACTGCCTTTTGTGGGTCAAAGCGGGCAATTATTAGATAAAGTCCTGGGGTCCATTGGCCTTAACCGTACCAAAGTTTACATCAGCAACATCATCCCTTGGCGCCCCCCAGGCAACAGACCCCCGACAACAGCTGAAGTTGCCGCTTGTCAGCCCTTTATTGAACGGCACATTGAATTGGTCAATCCAAAGATATTAGTTCTATTGGGCGGGGTTGCTGCCAAAACATTACTCGCCACCAATGAAGGGATTGTTAAACTAAGGGGCAAATGGCAAAGCTATCAGCCCACACCAACAAGCCCCATTATTAAAACGATTGCAACGTTTCACCCTGCCTATTTGCTGCGGTCACCTGGACAAAAGGCCATGGTGTGGCGCGATGCCTTAACCATTGAAAAAGAGCTTAGCTCTTCACAATAGAAGCTGCTTTTAATAAATCACACACAGCATGCCTCCATGAGGGTCTGGAGCTTTCATTAACTGGCCCATGAGAAATATGGAAGGTTTCTACATACGTTTTTCCATCAATAGGGGACACGATAGCAATAACACCTTTATTATCTTTCTCGAGCCATTCACCCGCTATATTCTCTGTTTGTAAAAAGTCACGAAATTCTTTCCTTATATCGCCATAATCAGGATGGTTTCCATGAAGGACATGCCAAACCCATGAGGATTTACCTATGTTTTCAATAAGAAATCTTGATGCAGCGGGTGTATCTGAAGCTTCATCCGCCATAGTTTGTGTAACAACAGCCTCGCCTTTTGTTTTTGATTTTTCCTTTATGGGTTCTTGATTAGGAACATGCCCTTTAATGGGTGGTAAAGTTCCTCCATAAATCACCGGCTGTATATTTGCTGTTGTAAGCTCTTTAGGAGGCGACATCACACTGCCGCTTGAAGCCACACCTTTACTTGTAGAGCTCCTTGCTGATTTATCTTTCTTCTTCCTTCCCTTAACCGGAGCAGACTCTTTCTCCGCTTTAGGCCATAAATATTCGTGAAGGTTTTTTCTTTGACTATTATCAAGAGGTGCAATAGCAATTCCCCAATTATCCCTAAGCCATTGGTCAAAACTTGATATATAGGCTTCAATTTTTGGCAAATTAGCTTTTAATTTGTCCAATTCATTATTTATAAATTTACCGAGTACACGAAAATAAAGAATTCTTCCTTTTTCGCGATTGTCAATCTCATACCCCAAATAATTGTCTTGTGCTTTTGCGGCTTCTAATTGATTAATCCCCTTAGTTGCTAATTCACCAATTTGAAGCGTCA
Source organism: Alphaproteobacteria bacterium (assembly GCA_019749935.1). Taxonomy (GTDB): domain Bacteria; phylum Pseudomonadota; class Alphaproteobacteria; order Paracaedibacterales; family CAIULA01; genus CAIULA01. Next base: position 26,217 of record JAIEPD010000043.1, on the reverse strand, counting down.
AAGAATCATTCGAAAATAATTTAAAGACTTGAGTTTTTTCGTCAAGCTCCCCTTTAAAAACTTTATTTTCTCTGAACTCTACAAAGGGATGTTTAAGAATTGGATCAAGAATTCGTTTGATTTCTGCTAATAATATATCCCAATTAATCATCATTGATACACATTCATCATCCGTTGCGGCAACATACAAATAATCTTCTATAAAACTACAAGGTTTTGATATGTTTTTACCTATCACATCCATAATCAATCCATAAAAGACTTCTTCGCCTTCATAAGCCGTCATTTTGAATCCTCCGGCTTTCAAATTGTTATGCAAAGAAATAGACTCTTTTCGTGAAAAAGACATCAAATAATAAAGATCGCTTAATAATTCATCCTTCTTGCTTTCTTCTTCTTTTATTTTATCAACAATTTTCAAAGCATTTTTATAAAAATCAATATCAAGATTTAATGTTTTCCTAAGACCCTCAATAATATGACTCTCTTCCCCCTTTTCTTTAGCCTCTTTTGTTTCAAAAGAAATAAAAGACCTTATCTTTTCTTCAGGTGTCAAGGTATTATCATCAATTGTTTCTAAGGCTCTCAGGTATTTTGTAAGACGAGATTTAATTAGAGCCTCTCCAAAAACTAATGGATCAAGCTCTGCCCTTTCTCCTTTTGCTATACTTTCAGCAATGGTCCCTTGGATTATAGGAGCCGTTTCTTTTGCAAGAGTAGGATCCTCCATCCCAAAGCAAATTTGAGACACGCTTAAAAATAAAGCTAATATTGTTCCTTGGATTAATTTCAATTTATCACCTGAATTAAAATTATTTAATTTACATATATTTATAATTAATTAATAATGCAATTAATATATTGTTTGCAATAGATCAAAAACATAAAAAACCACTTTATTTTTGAATTATACATATGGTAATTTTGTTTTCATTTTAAACAACTGAAAATATCCCCCCATTATGAAATTTCTCGACGAAGCAAAAATCTTTATTCAATCTGGCGATGGCGGCCCTGGTTCGCTTAGTTTCAGACGAGAAAAATTCATTGAATACGGCGGCCCTGATGGCGGCGATGGCGGACGCGGTGGTAACGTTTTTATAACAGCGATTCCAAACCTGAATACCTTAATTGATTATCGTTATCAACAGCATTTCAAAGCCCAAAGGGGTCAACATGGCATGGGCCGTAACCGAAGCGGTATCAGCGGCGAAGATATCATCTTAAAAGTTCCCGTTGGAACCCAAGTTTTTGCAGAAGATAAAGAAACCTTAGTTGCTGACCTGGTTACCGAAGGACAAACCGTATTACTTGCAAAAGGCGGCGATGGTGGTTTTGGCAATGCGCATTACAAGACCTCCACCAACCAGGCCCCAAGACGCGCTAATCCAGGTTGGCCAGGCGAAGAGTTTTGGATATGGCTGCGTTTAAAGTTGATCGCAGACGCTGGCTTGATAGGTCTGCCGAATGCCGGTAAATCAACATTTTTGTCCGCTGTTACGCGCGCTAAACCAAAGATTGCTGACTACCCCTTTACAACGCTTCACCCCCAACTGGGTGTGGTTTACTGCTATGAACGGGAATTCGTTTTGGCTGATTTACCAGGATTGATTGAAAACGCTCACCAAGGTACAGGCCTTGGTCACCGGTTCTTAGGTCACGTTGAAAGGTGTGGTGTATTGCTTCACCTAATTGATGGCACGCAAGAGGACGTCGGTAAGGCCTATAAAACCATTCGCCAGGAATTAAAGCTGTATCACCCTGATCTAGCTAAAAAACCTGAGGTTCTGGCATTAAACAAATGCGACGCTTTGACTGAAGACGAGATTAAGGAAAAAGTCAAAATCCTTAAGAAGTTGTCAAAATCTGCGGTTCACACAATTTCGGCTGTCGCCCGCCAAGGAACCCAAGAAGTGTTGGGCGATTTGTTGGGGTATATTGGCGTTAAGGATGAGGATAGTGATTCATAAAAGACAACTTAGGTTTTTAGTGCAGAGAAAACCAAACACACGATAATAAGTCTCCCTTGGGCTTGAAAGGGTCCATGGGAATACATTTGGGAACCTCACATAACCAAAAAAATCCTATTAACCCATTCTCCCCACAGTGCATTCACAAATAAATCTTAAGAAGCCTTTTCAACAGAAGCATCAGCTTTCAATGTTTCCTCTTTTGGTGTTAAGCTCGCTTTTACAACACCCACCATTGCCGCGCGCAATAACCGATCATGCATAATATAACCATCCTGAAGGACCTGCGCTACGTGACCAGCTGGATACTCAGTATGCTCCACTTCAAACATAGCTTGATGATAGTTAGGATCAAATTTCTCGCCAAGGGGAGATATTTTTTTAATCCCATGCTTTTGGAAAACATTCAGCATTTCTTTTGCTGTCATTTCAACACCACTGATCAAAGATTTAATATTTGGCATCATGTCATCCGTCACAGGGCAACTTTCAAGAGCCCGTTGCAGGTTATCAGCAATTGAAACCATTTCCCGGCCAAAATTAACAGCCCCATACTTTAAAGCGTCTTCTTTGTCTCGCTGAGCGCGACGCCTTAAGTTCTCGCCTTCTGCCAAAGCTCTTAGCCAATTATCCTTCATTTCGGCCAATTGCTTTTCCATTTCAAAAAGCTTCGTTTCAGAGGTAAGAGGAGCTTCAACAAATGAACTCTGGACTTGATTTTCTTCGATTAACGCTTTCCCTTCAGCAATTGTTTTGTCATCATTTAAGGTCTGATCGTGCATAAAAATCTCCACAAAGGAATGACTCAAAAGATATTCTATTTTTATCGTATTATACTAGGGAATGTTTTTTATGCAACATAACGAATGATCTATTCTGCTAAATCATTTCTTCTAGTATAAACACCAATAGCTGAAGCTATCGATAAAGCAATAAGCCAAAAAGCAGGCGCCATTTTCGTTCCCGTGTAGTCAATTAAAAATGACCCCACTAAAGGAGCCGTCCCGCCAAAAACAGCTTGACCAATCGTTACACTTAACGCAACGCCTGAGTATCTACAGTTTGTAGGGAAAAAGCGGGCAATATAAGGCATATAGCAGCAATTCATAACCGTTCCAGCCATCACCAAAATGATTATAAACAAGGCGATGTTAATCGCGTGAAGCTCTGTTTGACTGATTAGATAGAACGCCGGCAATGAGAAAAGAGCAATTAATACTGTTCCCAGCTGCATTTGCTTTTGAAAACCAATTTTATCTGCAAGCCTGCCTGTAAACAGGATCAGAGCACCGCAAGTGATCATGGATAGCATATTGAATAACATGCACTGGGAATCAGAATAACCAACTTCTGAAAAAAGCTGATTGCCAAATATACTGGAAAGGTACAAAGGCATTAAATCAAGGCCAGCAATCAAAACTGCCAAGAAAAGATGCTTTTTATGATTTGTTAAAAGCTCCTTCCATGGAGATAGCAAGAGACTTTGCTGTTGCTTAGCTTTTAGAAAATCTTCCGTTTCTGAAATTTCTCGCCTAAACAAATATATAAAAAATGCAAAAACGCCACCCACCAAAAACGGTACTCTCCAGGCCCAAGTTGGCATTGTTTCCATAGACACCAAAGCGCCAACAGCAGTCGCTAAAACAGCCCCAAAAACACCAGCTGAAATTAATATTCCACTTCTTGTACCCAACCTCGACTTTATAGAGGTTTCAGCATTATATAGGTTAACCCCTGTAAACTCTCCGCCCCACAAAAGCCCCTGTAAAAGCCTGAAAACAATCAGCAAAATAGGCGCCATTATTCCCAAAGTTTGATAGGTGGGGGTTAAGCCAATGCCAATTGTTGGAATACCAACCAACATAATCGACCATAACAACGGTTTTTTTCTGCCGTATTTATCGCCAATAAAACCAAAAATTATAGCCCCTATTGGCCTTGCTAAAAAGCCAGCAGCGAAGGCTCCAAATGAGACAAGTAACTCAACAGAATGAGAAGACGAAGGAAAGAAAATAGGAGCCAACATGACTGCAAAGAAGCCATATAAAGTGGTGTCAAAACACTCTACAATGTGGCCAGCGGTAACGGCCCAATTTAAAGTCTTAGTCTGGCTCATAATATATTTTTACACCCATAGCATTGGCATATTGTTCAAAGAAAATTCTGAATATATCGATGTTTCTTTGCATAGACGGGCTTGCGCTTGCCTTTGTGCAAAAATACGTTCTTGAAATAGGCCCATCAATTTGTGGTAAAACCCGAATAAGATTAGGGCCATAGTATTGCGAAGCCTCAACGGCTGCAGAACATATTCCAATTCCAGCTGATGCAGCCAAAAAAAGTGCTGTCGTCGAGTTAATTGTTAAGGTTGGTGTCAATTTTGGCAACCCCCATTTTCCTTTTAGGTGCCAATTGATATCCTCAAAATAACTAAACTCATGCTCACCGTAACCCATAATCGAATGGCCGGCCAAATCTTCGGGAGTTTTAGGGATTCCCATTCTTTCTAGGTATTCTTTACTGGCAAAAAGACCATTATGATACGCAATGTGCCATTTTTTGATAAGATTTGGGTTATTGCCCATCGGCCTTAGCAAAATATCAGCACTGTTTTCAGTTTGTTTAGAAAGAAGATCTTCTGCGATGATGTTCACTTTTAAATTGGGGTATTTAGAGTGAAAATCTTTGATACTCTGCATAGACCAGGAATACGCAATCGCGCTTGTCATCGAAACAACAATCGTTCCCTCAATTAAGTCGCTATCAGAATGCTTTGATTTATTAAGACCTTCTTCAAAAGCCTTTACCATTCTTGCTGCATAAGGGAGAAACTTTTTTCCAGCTTCAGTAAATGACGAGTTTTGCTTTCGTCTTTCAATTAATTTTAAGCCCGTTTCTGTCTCTAATTCACTGATATGAGACCACATTGTTGAACGGGGAACTCCGATAATCTTGTAACCACCAAAATCACAATCGTTCTCAGCAAGAAATAAAAATGTTTTTAAGGCTTTTATTTTCATAAATAGAACTAAGAAAAATAGAAAAGTGTATCGTTATTTAATATCAAAAAAAAAGACGACTTGCATTAGGAATCTGATCGATCCTCAAATTTTATTGAAAATTTTCGTTGTTTTTTATCCAATTTTAGGATATTTATGTGTCAGATTGATGGTTTGTTTCGTATTCTCTGGGCCCTCATTAGAACAAATATCATTAGTCTTCATTTTTAAGTTTCTGAGATGATGCACTAAAAAAGGTTTTACAATGATTACGCAGATACAAAATAAGAAAGAATATGATGCCGCCGTTAACTGTATTATTCATGAGCTATGGGATGCTGAAGTAAACTCACCTCAATTTGAATACCTTAAGAACTTGGCCAGCCTCATTGATTCTTACGAAAAAACGAAATGGCCATCTACCCTTCCGGATCCAATTTCTGCCATTAAATTTCATATGCGTCAAAAAGATTTGAATTTAACGGATCTAGGTGATCTTCTTGGTTCTCCTTTACGGGCTTTTGAAATTCTTAACAAAACACAGCCCTTAACATTTTCAATTATCTGGAAACTGAGTAAATGCTGGGGAATTCCAACAGAATCCCTTGTTGGATCATACGCTAGTTAAGATCTTTTAGGTTCTACCCCTTGCCACGCGACAGAATTTTTTAAGTGATGCTTTGTTGGTGAATGAAGTGGACGCAACTGTTAGCTTTATCGGACTGCTGTGGATATAGTTCAGGCCTTGTGGGGCCCACCTTGAAACCCCAAAACGGCCGCCCATCCCAACCGCCGCCTCAACAAAACTCTTGTATCTTCCCTTTTTATCACCTTTAACAGGCTTACAAAGTTCCAATCTTAGATATGGGTTCCATCCCATAAAAAAGCAGCTTATCTTTAGAAACGCGCGTGTCCAAAGATAAAACACGGCAAACCTTTGTCAATATGTGGACAAAGGCGGCTTTAACAGCCCGTTTCGGACCCGGCACAATCCAGGTCTTTCTTACCGCCACTTTTAAACATAGATATATAATATTAACATATTATTAAAAAGTGATAATTTTTTGAAGGATCTTGTCGGGTGATAAGGTTTTTACCCACAGGCTTATTGAAAGATAAACCTCATATACGATATACAAGTATGATACATCCATTAATTAACGATCATGCATGTTAGATAAAACTTTTTCACCTCAGACTTTTGAATCCAAACTTTACAAAGAAACTGAGAAACATTTTAAGGCTGACCCTTCCTGCCCTAAAAATCCATTCACCGTCATGATGCCGCCGCCAAATGTCACAGGCAGCCTTCATTTAGGGCATGCTTTGAATTGCACATTACAAGATATACTCGTTCGTTTTAAACGCCAAACAGGTTTTGATGCTTTATGGCAACCAGGGACTGATCATGCTGGGATTGCAACACAAATGGTTGTCGAGCGTAAATTAGCTGAACAAGGCATAACCCGCCAGGACTTAGGCCGCGAAAAGTTTTTAGAGAAAGTTTGGGAATGGAAAAAGGAATCAGGGGATACGATCACCCTACAACAACGTCGTCTTGGTATTTCGGCTGACTGGGATCGTTCTCGTTTTACCATGGATGAGGGATTATCCAAAGCAGTCGTTAAGGTTTTCGTTGATCTTTATAACAAGGGATTGATTTATAGAGCGAAGCGTCTGGTTAACTGGGATCCAAAACTGAAAACCGCCATTTCTGACCTTGAGGTTGTAATCCAAGAAGTCAAAGGCCATATGTGGCATATTTTCTACCCTCTCGTTAACGATCCAAAAAATGGAATTACGATTGCCACCACCCGCCCTGAAACCATGTTTGGCGATACAGCGGTTGCTGTTCATCCAGAGGATGAACGTTATAAGCATCTTATTGGAAAGCAAATGCGTCTGCCTCTAACAGACAGAACTTTGACTATTATCGCTGATGATTACTGCGATCCAACCAAAGGGACAGGGGCCGTTAAAATTACCCCAGGTCATGATTTTAATGACTTTGCTATGGGGCAACGCCATAACCTTGAAATGATTAATATTTTAGATGCAAATGCGCATTTAAATGACAATGTTCCAGAGATTCTTCGTGGCCTTAGCATCGAAAAGGCTCGTCTGAAAACTCTAGAGATGCTAGAAGAGCAAGGTTTATTGGTTAAAGCCGAACCTAGAATGAATACCGGTCAATTTGGTGACAGATCAGGCGTGGTTATTCAGCCTTGGTTAATGGATCAATGGTATGTAGATGCAAAGGTATTAGCGGAGCCAGCAATAAAGGCTGTCGAAGATGGCAAGACCCGTTTTATTCCAGAACAGTGGACAGCAACCTATTTTGAATGGCTGCGTAACATTCAACCTTGGTGTATTTCTAGGCAAATTTGGTGGGGACACCAGATCCCTGCTTGGTATGGCCCTGACAATCAGGTGTTTGTGGCTGAGAATGAAGTAGAGGCACTCACACAAGCCAAAGAACATTATGGAAAAGATGTGGAATTAACCCGCGATTCAGATGTTTTAGACACTTGGTTCTCCTCAGCGCTGTGGCCATTTTCAACCTTGGGCTGGCCAGATCAAACGCCTGAGCTTGCCAGGTATTATCAAACTGACGTTCTCGTCACTGGTTTTGACATTATTTTCTTTTGGGTTGCCCGCATGATGATGATGGGGCTTCATTTCACAGGAGAAGTTCCTTTTCACACCGTCTACATGCATGCTCTTGTTCGTGATGAAAAAGGACAGAAAATGTCCAAATCCAAGGGCAATATCATTGATCCACTGCATTTGATTGATAAATACGGCGCAGATGCTCTGCGATTCACGCTTGCTATTTTAGCAGCACCTGGACGAGATATAAAATTGGGTGAATCCCGTGTTGAAGGGTATCGGAACTTTATCACCAAAATTTGGAACGCAGCCCGCTTCTTGCAAATGAATGACTGCGGTTATAACCTTAAGTTTAATCCAATCACTTGTAAATTGCCCTTGAACAAATGGATTATTTCCAAAACCGCAAAACTGTCCCAAACAGTCTACACATCATTACAAGAGTATCGCTTTGATTATGCAGCCACAGCCCTGTATCAGTTCCTATGGGGGACTTACTGCGATATTTATGTGGAATGCCTAAAACCAAGTCTTAGTGAAGGTGTATCTGAACAGGACAAACAAGAAACCCGTGATACAGCGGCCTGGGTTTTAGTTGAGTTTTTAAAGCTTGCCCATCCTTTTATGCCCCTGATTACAGAACATTTATGGCAAGAATTCTACCCAAGCGCACCGCATTCTTTAGTGAAATCAGAATGGCCATCTTACGGCAAAGAAACAATCGACCCCGCTTTTGAAAACATAGATGCCACTGAGGAAGTTGATTGGGGCGTGCAGATTGTTAATAAAGTACGTTCTTTAAGAGGGTTCTTAAATGTTTCACCAGCCCTAAAGTTACGCTTATATGTGAATGGAACTGATGAAATTGCAGATCTTTGGATAAGACATATGCCATGGATAACGCATTTAGCACGGTTAGGATGCCTTGAGCCTGCTATTTGTCAACCAAGTGAGTCAGTACCTTTTGCAATTGAAGAAACTGAATTTTACTTAGATCTAGGAGCTAAAATTGATACAGATGCAACTTCCAAGATGCTTTCTTCTAAAAGAGACACTTTGGTAAAGGAAATTGAACATTTGCAAAAGAAATTGCAGAACAAAGCTTATAAACAAGCCAAGCCTGATCAATGGGAAGAGGATAATGCAATTTTATTAGCTAAAAGACAAGAAACTGAGAAGGTAGACGAATTTATTAAAATTCTAGAGGCGGAATTCTAGATTCAGGAAAATTCTAAGGCAGCGTCACATCAACGCGCTCGACCTTAACATCTGCTGCTAGAGGTGTGCCTGTTTGAAACCATAAACGCTCTCCTGGTAAAATATGAAGTCTTTCCCAGGTGTGAGACCAGTCTGCCTTAATGCAATTGACAAGGGCTTCTGCACTAGGAGCAGCAGCATTGGGATTTGCATTTGCTGCTGGGCAATGCGACCACACAACAATTCTGATTGGATGCAGGGCAATAGCTGTCGAATTGTTGTTTACAATCTCACCCATAACATTCAGATAATTACGCCCTCCGCCGGTGCTTTGGGAAACGTATTTTACATTTTGTAAAACCAAAGGCGTGACATTAGCTGAGGATTTTTTGACTGATTTTGTAGGCTGACTCCAGACTTTGCCAATGATTCGGTCTTTATAGATAAAGAATCCGCCAAACAAAATACCCATTAGAAAAAGAATAACTAACCAAAAACCAAAAAGTGCTTTTGAGAAACCTGGCCTTGAAGAACGTGGCTCAGATTTTAAACGCCTTCCTTCAAGATCCAAGATTGGTTCTTGATTATTTGAGGGCTGATAATAATCTTCGCGAGCAGGCGATTGATAAAACGCAGATCTTGTCAATACGTCTTCCGCTGGTGTTGGCACACGTGTTATTATTCTTTTAAGGCCATCGAGGTTCGTCAAATCTTCAAAATCATCAGAGATTGGAGGAATAGACATCTCTGTCGGAGAAGATGCCGGCACTTCGGGCTTTTCAGCGCTTTTATGCCACCATCTATGTTTACAATCACTGCAAGCCATAACCCAGCCATATCCATGGTCCTGCAGAAATTTAGCAGGAGGCAGCTTATCTAGATCAAGCACAAATTCACTGGAACATTGAGGGCAGCTTATAATCACGAAATTGCTTTTAACCTACGGTTTGCATTTCCACATATTAATACGATAACAAGTTATACTCAATGAATTTGAAGAAAAACCCTTTGAGTTTAGTGATTTTCGTGTGAAGTTGCTTAAATAATTAAGCAACTTCAGATTCTAATAGATTAGCCGAGACGCTCGATAATAAGGAGATCACGATATTTATAATAGGCTTTACTAGACAAATAAGGAGCTTCTTGCGGTGTAACCTGGGTCAGTAATACAGGCAGATGAGGTATAAATCTTTTAAACCAACCTCGGGTATACGTAAGGTAGGAAGCATCGACTTGATTTTTTAAACTTGGGCTCAATTTATTGAGCATATAGGATCCAACATAGATCCATGGAGCTCTCATTAAAGAATCTTTCGAACCATCATAATACTCTCCTGCAATCAGTGCTCTTAAAGTTTTAAGATCATAAATACGATTGCCATTTTCATCCTCTCCAATAGGATACGTAGAATTTTTACGCTGCACAGTGTCAATATCATCGGCTTCAAAAGAAATTTCTATGCCAAAACCACCAGTAGCCCAATGGCTATCGATTATAAACTTGCCGCCAGGTCTTAACATTGGAACATAGTCATTCAAGGTGTCTGCATTTAAAGCAAAATAACCAGTAACATTCCCATCTGGGATGAAATTTGTTACCAAACCACTGAAAATACGGGCGATTTCTTTTCGTTGTTCAGCGTTATTCAAATCAATATTGATGTATCTTCCTTCTTGGCCAACTGATTCATTTGTTGAATAAACCTAAAAATTTCCTTCATAATTTTCTCTATAACGTAGAAGATCGTCTTCATAAATCCGAAATCTGTCTTCTGTGTAATTTTCTTTACAAGGCTCAGTTTCTGATGGATGCTTATGCTCCCAACAATCAACAAAGAAATTAACTTGGTTAGGCCCGTATAGTGAATTTAAATATTCATCATTTAAATGGTCAGCTTCATGTGGTCTCATGCCTACACAAAAATTTACAGTGATTTTTTGGCCGCCTACTATTTGCTCTCGAATGCTATTCGCACGAGTTTCGATCGCATCTATCCATCGAATTGATCTGGCCGCAGACCCCGAATCTAGCCCTTCAAACTCTGACGCATATCCAGGGACGCTTACTATACTTAAAAATAAAAAAATGGAAATGATCTTTAATTTCACTTACAACATCCTGTGTTAGATTTTTAACTACTTGTTACGTAGTAACTCTTCTTAATATTTTCAACAGGTTTTTTGAGTATATAATTAGGCAGCTTGTGCCTTGGCCTCAATCGCAAAAGGCAACCATTCATTTTTTGCAAAGAGATAAAACATGAAAATACCAAGTATAATAGCAAATGAGTCAAATCCGACAGAGCATACAAATGGAGCCACGGAAGCCACCTCATAAATCACAATTCTTTTAAAATACTCTTTCTCAAGGAGTGCTTTGGGAGGGCTAATGTTCCACCTAACTGAGAAAGTTTTAAATTCTTTTGAAACAAGCTTCTCAAAAATATAAAGAGGAACGACTGCTACAATTAAGAACAAATAAAACAGGATAGATAAAGTTAGAAAGATACCAAATAAGAAGGAGTAGGATAACAAGGGGGCGTCGAGTGAAAAATATAAAATTCCCGCAGGTATACTAACTAACAAACTTATTAATAGACTTCTCCACCAATAAGCCCAATAAAAAAATAAAATCGAACGAAGCTCTTCTCTATTTTTCGGTTTAAAATCAATCCGCATTTTCCCCCCTGGAAAAATAAGAGACAGCTTTACACTGTCTCTGGAGCTAATTCACCATGGCAATGCTTATATTTTTTACCAGACCCACAAGGACAAGGCGCGTTACGCAAAACCTTACCCCATGTTGAGGGATCTTTAGGGTCAAGCTCTACTGCCTTTTTACGAGTTACTTTTGGCTTTGCTTTTCCCTTCTTAGCATCCTCCTCTGGGTCCGAATGATCTTCAGTCCAGTTAGGGAGCACTTCTTCCATCGAACTAAAGTCTACATTAGGAAGAATACTTTCTAACATAATGTTACTGGCATCGCTAGTTTCAAAATGTGAAAGAACGCTAATATATTCGGACTTTAATTGATGCAACATATATTGGAATAAATTAAAGGCTTCACGCTTGTACTCATTTAATGGATTGCTTTGGGCATAAGCTCTAAGGTTAATTCCTTGGCGCAAATGATCCAATCCCAAAAGATGGTCCTTCCAAGCCTGATCCAAAAGCTTTAATAAAAGGGTCTTTTCAGCCAACCTCATCATTGAAGCGGTGTGTTTTTCCTCTTTTTCAGCAAAATGAGCAGAAACCTTATCTTTAATACGATGACGCAGCTCAGCTTCGCTAATCCCTTCTTCATGAGCCCATGCTTCCAAAGGCAGATCGAGTGCAAAAAGACGAATACATTCCGCATGAAATCCTTTGATATCCCATTGATCAGCAACAACAGCTTCAGAGGCATGCATTCTTACAACGTTTTCGATAACTTCTTCTTTAATTTCAGCAACCATTTCAGAAATATCATCTGATTGCATCAGTTCACGGCGTTGCTCATAAATGATTTTTCTCTGATCATTCATCACGTCGTCATAACGTAGCAAATGCTTACGAATATCAAAGTTTCTTGCTTCTACTTTTTGCTGAGCGCGCTCTAAAGCTTTGCTTATCCATGTATGAGAAATAGCCTCGCCCTCTTTAACACCTAATTTGCGAAGCATACCGTCTAATTTTTCAGATCCAAAGATACGCATCAAATCATCTTCAAGAGAGATAAAGAATTTAGATGATCCTGGGTCTCCTTGACGACCAGAACGGCCCCGCAGCTGGTTGTCAATACGCCTACTTTCATGGCGCTCAGTACCAATCACATATAAACCGCCAGCTTCTTTGACCTTTTTTTGAGCGGCTTCAATCTCTTCTTTAATTTTTGCAATTGCTTTATCACGTTCCTTACCAGGCTCCATATCACCCAATTGATGCTCTATACGCATCTCAAGATTCCCGCCTAGTTTAATGTCTGTACCACGGCCCGCCATGTTGGTTGCAATAGTCACAGCCCCGAGATCACCCGCATCAGCAATAATGTGCGCTTCTTGTTCGTGATAACGCGCATTCAAAACTTTGTGAGGAATTTTTGCCTGCCTTAACAAATCAGCCAAAAGTTCTGACTTTTCAATGCTAACCGTCCCAACAAGAACAGGTTGTTTTCTAGCCTGGCATTCTTTGATTTGGTCAATAACGGCTTTGTATTTTTCCATTGCCGTCAAATAGACTTCATCTTCATGATCTTTACGAAGTACTGAGACATTCGGGGGAATTTCAATACTATGAAGGCTGTAAATTTCTTCAAATTCATTGGCTTCGGTAATGGCCGAACCAGACATACCTGCCAGTTTTGGATAAAGTCTGAAAAAGTTTTGGTACGTAATGGAAGCCAATGTTTGGTTTTCCATCTCTATTGTGACTTTTTCTTTAGCCTCAAGCGCCTGATGAAGGCCTTCAGAATAACGTCTGCCTTCCATCATGCGGCCGGTAAATTCGTCAATAATAATGACTTGATCATCTTTTACAATGTAGTCTACATCCCGGCTAAAAATCTTGTGTGCACGCAACGCGGAATTCACATGATGAACAACGCCAATGTTTTGAACATCATAAAGGCCGTTTCCTTTGATTAAATCACGCTCAAAAAGAAGCTTTTCTAATCTTTCAACGCCCATTTCAGTCAAAGTAACAGAACGCTGTTTCTCATCCTTTTCAAAATCTTCTGGGACAAGGTACGGAATTAATTCATCAATTTTTCCATAAAGGTCAGATGAGTTTTCAGCTGGCCCAGAAATAATAAGAGGGGTTCTAGCTTCGTCAATTAAAATACTGTCAACTTCGTCGACAATTGCATAATTGAAAGGTCTCATGACCATTTCGCTAAGGCGGAATTTCATATTATCGCGCAAATAATCAAAACCAAACTCATGGTTAGTTCCATAAGTCACATCAGCAGCATAGGCACTGCGCCTTTGACCATCTGTTAAACCATGTATGATGCATCCAACTTTTAAGCCTAAAAATTCGTAAAGCTGCCCCATCCAATTTGAGTCACGTTGCGCTAGGTAATCGTTGACAGTAACGACGTGAACGCCCTTTCCAGACAAGGCATTTAGATAAACAGGCAGGGTCGCGACAAGGGTTTTTCCTTCACCGGTTTTCATTTCAGAAATCATACCGTTATGTAAAACCATACCGCCAACTAACTGAACGTCGAAGGGACGCATTTTCAAAACGCGTTTCGATGCTTCGCGTACAGTTGCAAAAGCTTCGACAAGAATATCGTCTAATGTCTCGCCTTTTTCCAAGCGCTCTTTAAAAACGACAGTACGTTCTTGGAGTTCTCTATCACTTAAAGAGCTTAGTTGAGTTTCCAGTTCGCCAATTAACTTTGCTGTTTTTCCATACTTTTTAACAACACGATCATTAGCTGATCCAAAAAAATTTCTTATGACTGACGCTAACATTTAGAATCCTTAGAAAAATAAACAAAAAAATGTGGAATTTTCATAATTATCACACATATAAGATACAGAGTACCGAAAATACAGGAAAAATTCTAGAGTTTCATGCTATTTAGGGCAAACAGATAGAATGGAAGCTTGATAAATTTTGTATTTTATCGTACTCAGACAGTATCAATTTAGTTTTAAGGATTTATTCATGACGAGTCAACTTCACATAAAGATCGCCTTAGCGTTGGCACTGACCACTAGTTTTCAAGCATTTGCTGAACAACCACCCGCCCCGGCTGCTAATGCCGCGCCTGTTGCTGCCACTGAAACACAAGGAACAGAAAAATTCAACCCGTCGACAGTTGTTGCTGAGTTTTCCGATGGCTCAAAAATTTTATTAAGCCAAGTTTTAGAAAATAAAAGTAAGTTACCTGCTCAATATAAAAATGTCCCTATGGAAAAAATTTACGAAATTCTTTTAAATCGTTTAGTTGATTTAAAGCTTGTTCTCGATGCTGCAATCAAAGCCGGCATCGATAAGGATGCTGAAGTTTTGAAGCGAATTGCAGATGCTCAAGAAGCCATCATGCAAAAAGCTTACCTTGATAAAGAAATTGCTAAACTTATTACAGATGCAATTCTTCAAGAAAAATATCAAGAAATCCTGAAAATGCTGCCTAAGGGTGAGATGGAAATTCGCCTAAGTCATATTCTTGTAAAGACAAAAGAAGAAGCTGCTGCTGTTTTAAAAGATATTAAAAACGGTAAAAAATTCGAAGACATCGTCAAAGAAAAATCCATAGACACACAAACCAAGGAAAATGCTGGTGATCTAGGTTTTGTTCGCAAAGGCGATCTTCCAAAAGAAACAAGTGACATTGTTTTCAAAGCAGCTAAAGGATCCATCGTTAATGAAGTCATTAGCGTAGGTGACTTAGGCTTTAGCGTTTTCCGTGTTGATGACAAGCGCGCTGTAGAGCCGCCAAAATTTGAAGATGTAAAAGAAGACATAACCAAAGCAATTGCGCCTGAATATGCCGTTAAGGTTATTGAAGCCTTACGCAAAGAATTCAACGTTAAGAAATTTGGTTTGGATGGCAAGCCTTTAGTAGAGAAAACACCTGAAGAGAAAAAAGCAGAAGCAGAAAAAGAAAAAGCAGGCGTTAAAGACGACAAGCCAGGCGTTGATATTACAAAGCTCGATGATAAAATGGTAGTAGCAGAATTGCCAAACAACCAAAAAATCACTCTTGGAGAGATCAAAGAGAGCGTAAAATCCCTACCGGCTCAGCTTCGTGAAGCACCCATAGAAAAGATTTATGAAGCCCTTTTGAATCGCAAAGTTGATATGCAGCTTCTCTCTATGGTTGTTAGAAAAGAGGGCATAGATAAAGATCCTACTGTTCTTAAAAAGCTAGACGAAGCTAGAGATGCGTTGATTCAAAAAGCATATTTGGACGGCGAAGTTGCTAAGTTAATCACTCCTGAAATGCTAAAAGGTAAATATCAGGAATTCTTAAATATGTTGCCAAAAGATGAAATGGAAGTTCGCCTTCGTCACATTTTGGTCAAAACAAAAAGAGAAGCTGACGAAATTATGAAGAGCCTAAAATCAGGCGCTAAGTTCGATGATCTTGTGAAATCCAAATCTGCGGATGAACAAACCAAAGAAAATGGCGGTGAACTTGGGTATGTCAGAAAATCTGAACTTCCAAAGGAATTCTCAGAACTTGTATTCAAAGCAGCAAAAGCAACCTTATTGCCTGAGCCTATAAACTTAGGTGAGCTTGGTTATAGTATTGTTCGCGTAGAAGACAAACGCGCTGTTACACCGCCGTCACTCGAAGAAGTTAAGGTTGAATTGCTAAAGATTATTTCAGCAGAGCAAGCCGTAAAAGTTCTTGAAAAACTGCGCAAAGACGCAACAGTCAAGAAATTTGACATGGAAGGCAAGCCGCTTGTTGAAAAAACACCTGAAGAGAAAAAAGTAGAAGAAACAGGTAAAAAGCTTGATGCTCAAGGTAACTCTTTAGCTGGGAAAACATTTGAAGATAAAAAAGCAGAAACAATTAATGCCCAAAGTAGTAAAGCAGCTGCAGCAGCTTAACAAACTATGATACGATAAAAAGGCATAGGTAAATTTTTGCCTATGCCTAATTTTATTTGTGGGTAGTGCAATGTCGAACGATATTTATAAGCGGTCTCTTGATTATCACCGTAAAAAACCTCATGGAAAGCTAGAAATCACACCCACAAAGCCCCTTGGTGAGCGTGATGATTTGGCTTTAGCTTATTCGCCTGGTGTTGCAGAGCCTTGTCGTGTCATCCAAAAAGACCCTTTGCAAGCAGCAGAACTTACTGCACGTTCAAACTTAATCGCAGTCATTACGAATGGCACAGCTGTTTTAGGCCTTGGTAATATTGGCCCTTTAGCTGCAAAGCCTGTGATGGAAGGAAAAGCTGTTCTTTTTAAAAAATTTGCAGACATCGATGCCTTTGATCTTGAAATTAATGAGACAGATCCAGATAAGCTTGTTGATATTATAGCTTCTCTTGAACCAACATTTGGGGGCATTAACCTTGAGGACATAAAAGCCCCAGAATGTTTTTATGTAGAAAAAAAACTCAAAGAACGTTTAAAAATCCCCGTATTCCACGATGATCAACATGGAACCGCCATCATCGTTGGGGCTGCGGTTTTAAATGGATTGCAGCTTGTTGGTAAAAAAATAGAAAACGTGCGTCTGGTTGTATCTGGCGCGGGAGCGGCAGCTTTGGCTTGCCTAGATTTACTAGTTGAAATGGGTTTAAAGCGTGAAAATATTATTGTTTGCGATAGCCAAGGCGTTCTTCATAAAAACCGATCCGAGTCAATGGATGAAAGCAAAACCATTTACGCTCGTGAAACCTCTTTAAGAACTCTAGCCGACGCTGTTGAAGGAGCTGATATTTTCCTAGGACTTTCGATTGCAAATGTTATGACAAAAGATATGGTCAAAAAAATGGCAAATAAGCCGTTGATCCTTGCGCTTTCCAATCCTGAACCTGAAATATCCCCAACCCTTGTAAAACAAGTCAGAGACGATGCGATCGTTGCAACAGGCCGCTCTGATTTTCCAAATCAAGTTAACAATGCTCTTTGTTTTCCTTATATTTTCAGAGGAGCTTTGGACGTGGGTGCTACAACAATCAATCAAGCTATGAAAATTGCTTGTGTGAAGGCAATTGCTAAACTGGCTGAGGCAGAAAGCTCAGATGTAGTTTCCAACGCCTATGGCGGCGAGGTTCATCGTTTTGGCCCTGAATTTATTATTCCCAAGCCTTTTGACCCAAGACTGTTTGTTGAGGTTGCCTATGTCGTAGCAGAAGCAGCAATGGCAACGGGCGTTGCAACCAGACCTATTGAAGATATGAAGGCCTATCGTGAGCAATTAGAAGCCTTTATCTATGAATCTGGAAAAGTCATGCAGCCTATTTTTAAGCGTGCAAAAAAGAAACTAGAAAAACCGATTCGCATTGCTTTTGCCGAAGGAGAGGAACCGCGAGTTCTTCAAGCCATTCAAACTTTGATTGATGAGAATATAGGAACACCGATTTTGGTAGGAAGACCTGAGGTAATTGCGCGCCGTATTGCTTCATTAGGCCTTAGGATTAAACAAAATACCGATTTTGAGGTTGTAGACCCAAATCAAGATGTGCGTTATCACACCTATTGGTCTGCTTATCATCGCCTAACAGAACGTAGAGGAATTTCCCCCGACGTTGCAAAAACATTTGTTCGCACCAATTCCACGATTATTGCATCTTTGATGGTTCATTTAGGAGATGCGGATGCTGTTTTGTGCGGTTCTATTGGAAGATACACAGAACATTTTCGTCACATAAAACAAATCCTTGGCACAGAACCTGAAGCCAGCCACTGTGCGGCATTATGTGCTTTGATTATTGAAAATGATCCTTTATTTATTTGCGATCCTTACGTTAACGTGGACCCAACAGCTGAACAATTAGCGCATATGGCTTTATTATCTGCTGAACAAATTAAAAAATTTGGCATTACACCCAAGGTAGCCCTAATCTCTCATTCAAACTTTGGCTCTTCACGGACTGAATCTGCTCGAAAAATGCAACATGTATTAAGCCTTTTAGAACAGAAGACGCCTGATCTTGAGGTTGAAGGCGAAATGCATGCAGATGCTGCCCTGTGCCCTGAAATCAGAGAGCGCATCTTTCCAAATTCAAAGCTAAAGGGCGTTGCGAACCTTTTGATTATGCCCAATATAGAATCAGCGAACATTGCCTTTAACTTTGCTAGAAGTATCGGCAATGGCTTAAGCATTGGCCCTATTTTAATGGGCATTAAAGGCAAAGCGCACATCTTAACGTCATCCGTCACCGTTCGCGGTATTATTAACATGGCAGCTTTGGCGGTTGTTGATGCACAGGAAAGGTTGGGAGCGTAAGCTACTCAATCAGCCAACCACCCCCCGAACATCTCTGTAGAAAAACGGAAAATAAGATAAAAAACAAGGGGAAGAAAAGGCTTTATCTTATCCGGGATCATTCTTGCGAGAGAGAGTCTTTTTACATTTACAGAGGTATCTATTTGCTCAACATCATGTCGCCTTTGGAATCTTGAACGCACGACACGTCCTGTCTCTAGCTCATCTTCAGGACTCATTGCGTATCCAGTATTGATGGAAAAAAGCTGAACAAAGATGATTGCTAAAAATAATAACCTCATAAATTTTATCTCTTCAATATATTAACTTTACCAACGAAAGCCTGCTGAATCCAAAGTACCAAGTTGCTGATCATAACCAATTGCACTATACAAAGCTTGAGCTAGACACTCACACTCTTCTTGAAAATTGTCTCTTTGAATAGAAAATAATTTTGTAAGAACACCTGACAATTTTTCAGATAGAACTCTGCTCTCTCCTGGCTCTTCGGTCAATAAGGGCTCAAGAACACCCTCTGAGGTTTTTCTGTCTGGAATACTGTGGAAAAATACTTGCTCAGCTTTCTCAAGTTCAATTGATGCTTGAGCAGACTCTAGAGCAGCCAAAAAGCAAAGAATAAAGAAAACAATCCTCTTCACTAAATTTACCTTAAATTTTAATTTATAGATTAATTGAAGCAGATTAAAGAATGGTTAGAAAGATTTTTTTGCAGTACATTATGCGGGTTTTATAGAGATGTAACCAAAAGTTGGATTTAACCCTTTTTTGTTTTTAACCATTTATTAAGCCCATTTTGTTATATTGGGCTTGGTGGTAAGTTTAGACTCGACTTTTGCCGGGTCCGAAACTGGTTGCTAAAACCGCCTTTGTCCACATATTGCCAAAGGTTTATCGTGTTTAACTTTAGATACGCGCGTATCTAAAGGTATAGACTGCTTTTTTATGGGATGGAACCCATATCTAAGATTGGAACTTTGTAAGCCTGTTAAAGGTGATAAAAAGGGAAGAGTTTTTACCAGGCGGAGGCTGGGGTGGGCGGCCGTTTTGGGGTTTCGAGGTGGGCCCCGCAAAGGCCAGAACAGTGCCTTCAAAACACCGCAACTTTGAAAATTACGCAAATCCTTATCTAAAACAACTCTAAACCTTTGATGCGTTTTTCTTTTTTCTCCATCCCATAAAAATGGCAATCAAAACTGTAAAAATAAAAAGCCCAACAAAGAAATATTTTTGCACCAATTCAAAATTTTCAATAATCGAAATCATAACATCACCTAGCATATATCCACCCAAGCAGCTAACGCATGTCCAAATAAGAGCCGAGATAAAATTAAGTGGGATATAACGATGAGGGGGAACGCCCCCTGCTCCAATCACAACTGCACTTGTGATACGAATGCCATAGACAAATCGGGAAATAATAATAAACAAAGCATCATAACGATGAAGCAACTTAAACGCTTTTTCTGATGATTTATTAAGCCTTGGAAATTTTTCAAAAATCGCTGGGCCATAGGCCCTGCCCACAGCATAAAGAACTTGATCGGCAACCAAAGTTCCCAGAAAAGCGATAATCATTATTTTTGGAAGAGAAAGATAACCCGCAGCTGCCATTGAGCTTGCCGTTAGAATAACGGACTCACCTTCGATAAGGGATCCGAAAAAAACGGCCCAATAGCCCCAATCTTGCACAAAACTAATAAACTGTTCCAACACACTATCCCGATTTATGGCACCATTTAAAAAGAATAACAGAGATCAAACTTAACAACAACGCCCAAGGTAATAGCCACAACGGAAGGGTGCTTTTTTCAAGCGGGGGATTTCGAACGATTTTTGCTCCATATACCCTAATAAGTTCATCAAGAATCTCTGCTTCTGTTTTTCCAGCCTTAAGCTTACGCAAAATATCTTCTTTCATCAAAACGGCTTCTTCAACCCCAGAATCTGCCAGAGTTTGCCCTGAGCAAACGGGGCAAATGATTTGCTTATAAAGAGATGTCGCTGTTTGCCCTATTGTTTCTGCAAATACAGGGACTGTCGTCATTACCATTAAAATCATTATTTTTTTAAAACGATTCAGGGCAGCTAAAACTCCACCCAAGGTCATCAAGCCTACTCCAAACCAAAGCAGATTAATCAAAGGTTTGTAATAAAAGCGCAATCGGTAAGGCCCTCTTTCATCATCCAGCAGCATGGCATGCAGATGGGATAGAAACGTTGAATAAAGGGATGTTTCAGTGTGAATGGTTTTTTGAGTCCAATAATATCGTTTTTCAGGTTCTAGGATTGTGATCAGACGATCTCCTTTTGAAACAGAGACAAACGCTCTGTTAGCTTTGTAATTTGGACTATCTTTTTGGCTCAAAGACTTCAGTGTAAACGTATAATCGGCAATTTCCGTTGATTGGTTGATTTTAAGAAAAACCTCTTTTTCAACGTCCCCTTGGCTAGCCCAAACCATTCCCAAGATCATAAGTCCCATACCAAAATGAGCAGTCCCTACTCCCAAAGTTTTAAAAGTTTTTGGATTTTTCAGAATGTATAAAAAACTGCTTCCCATAAGCCAGACAGAAGCTCCTAACATCAAAAAAGCTGAAAGCGTAGCATTAGGTAAAAGTTGCCAGGCCAAAATAACCGATAAAATACTGGCACTGCCCACAGGAAGTAATTTTTTAAACAAAGGTTTCAGGGGTGTCTCAAGATAAGACATCCAAACCCCAAGGCCCATTAAAAATACCAAAGGCAGCATCATGGGAATGAACGTTGCACTAAAATAGGGAGTGCCAATTGTAAGGCTTTTTCCAAACCATCCAAGAATTAAAGGATATAGGATTGACAAAAAAAGCGTTGCTGTCCCACACAACAAGAACACCGCATTTAAAGCAATCATGCCGCTTTTAGAGAAGGGTGAGGAGATAGAGTTTGCCCTAAACAAGCGAAACCTCATAACCCATAAAAGAAAGGGCAGTACGAAAAATAACATCAAGAGTATTAATAAAAAGTGACCCCGTTCAGGGTCGACGGTAAAACTATGAATAGAGGTTAAAAGCCCAGACCTTACAAAAAATAAGCCAAACAAACAAAAACCAAAAGTCAAGAGACCCAAGAATAAACTTGTTCGTTGTAGGGTTTGTTGCTTTTGCGCTGCACTTAGGCAGTGGATAAGCGCTGTTGAAGTCAACCATGGTAAAAGCGCGATGTTTTCAACCGGATCCCAAAACCACCATCCGCCCCAACCTAATTCATAATAGGCCCAAAAACTGCCTAAAGCCAAACCCGTCGTTAAAAATGACCACGCGATCAGCGTGAAAAGACGAATCCACTGAATTGTCAAAGCAGTTAGATCTTTTTGTAAAAGCGCCACAAGGCATAAAGCAAAAGGAATGGAACAACCAACCTGCCCTAAATAGAGAATGGGCGGGTGAATGGCAAGGCTTGGATCTTGCAAAAGCGGATTTAAATCTTCACCCTCAAGGGGTGGATTCAAAACCGTCGTGAAGGGATCACAGGCCAAGATAATAAACAACAAAAATCCCAAAGTCAGACACGCAAGAATCCTATTCGTGGGATTTTTTAAATCATCAGGCAAAGTTAGCGAGGCGATTAAATTATAAAGGCACAAAAACAAGACCCACAACAGCATCGACCCTTCGTGATTAGCCCAAACCCCGCTGATTTTATACAGGAAGGGTTTAAGTGTGTGAGAATGCTGAATCACATTTAGGTAAGAAAAGTCAGAGCTGATATGCGCCCATAACAATAGACTAAAGGCTATGGCTACAAAGGTGAAAGTTATGAAAGGCCAATAATTGAAAACATACCCTGGATTGCCACAGAGCAATTGCTCCTCGCAATGACGTTTATTCTCTGCCGTCATCAGGGGCGTAGCGTGGCGATCCAGAAAAGAAGAACGCTTAAACGGACTAATAATCTGAAAAAATGTTGCAATACTTGCTCCTAAAAGGCACCCTTGGCCGATGAAAGGAGAAAAGGATTTTACAAAATGAATCATTTCCCTCTCCACAAAGCTTGCTCTTTTAATTTGTCAGCAACCTCTTTAGGCATATAATTTTCATCATGTTTCGCTAAAACTTGCCGAGCTATAAAGACCCCCTGATCATCAAAGGATCCTTCAGTCACAATACCTTGACCTTCTTTAAATAAATCAGGAAGGGTGCCTTTACACATAACTTTTAAGGATGTTTTTTCATCCGTTATCTCAAAAATCACCTTGTCATTTTCTTTGACTATACTGCCCTGAGCGACGCGCCCACCCAAACGCAAAGTTTTAGTCTTAACGAAAAATTGCCTTTTTTCCTGCCATTCAGTCGGGGTTATAAAAAAAACAACATTTTCTTTTAATGCACCCAGCACCATAAGCGAAATTCCCCCAACCAGGAGGATAAGAGCCAAAAGATACCAGCTTCGCTGCTTCATTTTATTGACCGCTATTCCGGCTTTTCTTATAAGAAATAATCGCCATTCCAATCAAAATGAAAAAAGTTGCCCCATAAGCGCTCCAAATATAATGACAGGCATTCATTCAATAGTATCCCTTTGTTGTTGGCGCTGTTGGATAAGAAATTTTAGATTTAAACATCCAAATGTCAAAGCATAAGCCCCAAACCCTAAAGCCATAATTAACAATGGCCACAGCATACTGGAATGAATGGCAGGCTTTGCAAACCGCATAAGACTTGCTGGTTGATGAAGAGTGTACCACCAATCAACAGACCATTTGATAATGGGAATATTAAGGGAACCAATAACCAAAACAATGGATGCAAAGTTTAAGGTTCGCTCATTATAAGACTTAAAGGAAAGGTTTAGATACCCTATATACAAAAATAATAAAATAAGCATAGAGGTTAGCCTTGCATCCCACACCCACCAAGTTCCCCATGTAGGCTTTCCCCAAATAGCACCTGTGATCAGGCTGATAACCGTAAACCCAGCGCCAATAGGAGCGAAAGCTTTAGCGATAAGAAAACAAATAGGAATGCGTGATATAAGCCCAAGGACGGAAAAGGTTGCCGCAAACATATAGATCCCAAGCGCCCACCAAGAGGCCGGGACATGCACATACATGATGCGGAAAATATCGCCTTGTTGATAATCAGCCGGAGCATAAAAAATCCCCCATAGAGTACCTATCAATAAACTTATCAAAGCTATGCTGCCCGCAAATGGCAACAATTTGTCGCAAAAACCCAAAACGTGCCGCGCTTTAAAGATTTTTATTAATTGAGATTTTAAAGAAAAAGACATAACACAAGGAATATCGATCAATTCATAAATTGTCTATACGTTTTCTTGTTTAGGTTTAACTCTAAGGAATCGTCACGAAAAGCCATAAGGAGAGAACAAGCATTATGCGTCATGACGATAGTGCGTTTCACATACCCTTCTTTAATTCACTAATTTGCTTCCTTAACTCTTTTAGTTCACTCAAGATCAGCTTGTTCTGTGTCATTTCTGAATCATGCTCTACACCTGCATGTTTGGCTAAGGCTTTTGTATTTTCTTCTTCAGCGGCTCCTTGCATGGAGCCTACGATTAATCCAAAGAATAAATTCAAAATGGTAAAGCTCATAACAACCATGTAAGGAATAAAAAACAAATAAGCGTGTGGATGGGTTTCCATGACCGTATTGGTTAATTCCCCAAAATTATCCCCTAGCATCAGTTGAAACAACGTATACATGCTTCTTGTAAGAGATGAAAATATCGCGTTATCTGCGCCAAATGCTAGACAAGCGACAACGGCTGATATATAAAACATCACCAAAAGAATAACAGCAATATTGAGAATACCTGGTAAGGCTCGCCCTAAAGAGGAGATAAGAAATTTCATCCCATCAGATATAGATAAAAAACGTAATAAACGAAGGATGCGAAGGGTTCTTAACGCTGAAAAGGAAGTTGCAGATGCTAAAATTGAAATAGAAATGACTGTAAAATCAAATATGTTCCACCCACATTTAAAAAAACGGAAACCGCCTGCAACCAGTCGTAAAATCAATTCTACTGCAAATACATATAAAATCACAGTGTCCAAAGTTTTTAAATAAGCACCATAGCTACTCATTAGGTTTGGATAAGTTTCCATTCCTAAAACAGCAGCATTTAAAATAAGCAACACGCCCAAAATGTCTTGAGTTTTATTGTTATGCAAAAATGTTTCTATCTTGTTCCCAGCTCGCAGCATCACTTTACCCCCTCAAACATAATAAAATTTTAACTAAATTTACTTTATCAGTAAAGAAATCTAGAGTTACGCAGTGCACAAGTTATTTATAAATATAAAAATCGGCTACAGAATCTTTTCTATAACCGTTTAATAGACGCTTTTAAGTAATTAAGAGAATTTTTTACCTTTGAAGATCTCCCAAACATCATCCCATAATTTTTCGCTGTCTTCGACTATCTCAATTTCAAGAACGCCAAGATCACGCTCTCTTTCCCAATGCTTGGTTGGAGTTGATAACGCTCCAGAAGGATCGCTGGCCAATCTTTCTAATTCCTTAATTGCCCCAGCTTCTCTTGCATTCGCATCATTTAGATCATAGCCATATAAAGTTTTAATCCATGCATTTGTTTCTGCAGCCAAACTATCTAAGTCCTCGCCAGGAAAAACTCTTGCAAGGGTTGCGACGATCAATGGTCTCGCATATTCAAATTCTCCAAACACATCAAACCTTAATTGAGCAGCCACTTCTTCACTAAATGCCATTACAATCGCAGCAAGAGGCTGATCTGGTTGTACATCTAATCTTCTTTTTGCTGACACAGACGGTTGATCAGGGTCTCGTTCAGCTGCTAACGCTAGCTGTTTACATTGGGATAAATCATCCCCACTGATCATTGTATCATTGAGAGTTTTATATAGATTTAGATATTTTTCTGCATTATCAGCAAATTGCAGAAGGTATTTTGCTTGCACTAACTCTTTATCTAGAATTGCTTTACATGAAGTAAATGTTTTGGTCGATCCAACAGGAAGGGAGGCCAATTCATCTTGAAGAATAGCCTGTTTTTCGCTAGCTAAAGTTTTTATCTGGGGGATATATTTTGCTAGAGTGACAACAGGAGGTTCTTCTGGTTTTTCTAGTCCTTCTGGTTCAGAGGCAAAAGTTGAAAAATTGCAGAATGCGATAAATGCAATAAAGATAGCACCGCCTAATAAAATTTGGTTGGAAAGTTTTTTCATTTTTTTATTCCTTTTTGAATGATTGAGTTAAAATATTTTAAAATTGGAAACAAATATGCCTTACAAGGTAGAATTTTATAATGATTAATTCTTAAAAAAGCAACTTTAATTTATTAATTATCGATTTGTTGAAATTTATTAAAAATATTGCTATTTTGGAGGAAAGGAAAGCTTTGGAAAAAGTCCACGAATCCCTTGACGAGTCTTAAAAGTTTAGTTTATAAGGGAATAGTGACTTAATAAAGCAAGGGCCCTTAGCTCAGTCGGTAGAGCATCTGACTTTTAATCAGGGGGTCGAAGGTTCGAATCCTTCAGGGCCCACCA
>JAIEPD010000089.1 GCA_019749935.1 Alphaproteobacteria bacterium | reverse complement strand
TATGATTCACAAAAAGAACATATTCAAGAGCAAAATTATCATACTGAAATGGCCATCAGAAAGTTGAAACCATCTCTGTGAATCTCACATATAAGTTTAATCAGTAAACTTACGATTTAACTTTATAATAGCCATTTGAAAAATAGTGCTCTTTGTCTGGTTTGGGCTCCGTAAGAGAAGGCAGGAATTCTGCTAATTCTGTTTTTAAAAAAGTAAGGATATCTGCTTTTTGGAGATCTATTGTAAATCGTCTAACTGTATACCCCGCTTTTTCAAGCATAAACGCTTTAACATGTGTTAGAGCATTTTGATGCCCATCAATAAAATGTGAGGTTCCATTAACCTCGATAATTAAATTTGGGACTATCGTAGATAACGAAAGTTAGCTACGATGGTTAGGTGATGAAAAAGTGCCGACTAAATAAATTAATATAAACTCAGTTGCTAGAGTATTTTATTTTGCAGGTGGTAACAGCTCGTTCAGCTGCAGACATGTTGGGTATTAAAGTAAATAGCGCGGCTTTGCTGTATTATAAACTTCTCTTAATCATTAGATCTCTTGCATAACCTAAAAGAATTCCTAAAAAACACTTTCCTTTATTTTTGAAAGAATGCGAGTTTAGCTTTAATTATGGAAGCTCGAAAGAACAGTTAAGAACTTTAAAAAATGGATAAAAAAAATCTAAAAGCTAACAATAAATAACTGAAAATTCTTCTCTTTTTTGAAAGGACAAGAAATCAAGATATTTAAACACTTTTAATTATTTATTTTAAAATTATCTACGACAGCCCTAAATTAATTTATTAATATAAATTTTATATTATAAATAAATTTTGATCTTAATAAGGTATATCGTTTTAATAGAATTTAAGTTTTTCCAAAATTAAAAGAAGACTTATTACAGATATTTTTTTGTCGGGGGGCTTGCTTTTTCATTTTCGAGTTCTATGTTTTATTTCACGATCTTCCTTCAAAGGGAGATCTCGAAGACAAAGGAGCAAAACTCCTCAAATCTTCGTCCGGTGTTTACTTAAATTAATGGAGGATATCATGTCCAAAATGTTTAAAATCGCTTTTGTCGTAATGGCTATTGCAGCAATGGCAGCACCTGGAGTAATTACCGATGCTTATGCTGTTACTGGTAGTGGTGGTAAGACAGTAAAACACTAGCTTATTATTACATTAGCATAGCAAAAAAGAGGGGCCTTTTAGACCCCTCTTTTTTTTATGCCATAACAGCTTTTCTTCTTATCTTAGCCTTATCTCTAACTCCAAACATTTCAATAAGAGAAACCCTATATCCTGGTGTTCCGTGTGCGGCAGTATAAGCCATGTTATTAACCATTTTAAGCATTTGATTTCGGATGTAATCTTGTTCTGAAAGGCCAAAATAGTTAAACAACTTGCTTACACCAGAAACACTCAAAGAGGAGACATAATCAAAAGGAATCTTTATGCTATTAGGGGTGTGCGCATGCATGCCGTTAAACATGTTTTGTACTCCGCTTGGAATGTGCGTGTTGTAATATACACTCATTAAATCAAGAGGGATTCTGGTATAAATTTCACTAAAATCTGGAAATACGTTTAGTGTGCTGGATGCGTATTTTGAAGCAGTAAACCACCAATTTACCCCTGCGGGTGTTTTTGAACCTTGCGTTGATAACCAGGCGGCAATAGCAGCCGGTGTTGCATAAATTAAGGCTTCAGTTAATGCTGTAAGAGAGACAGCTGTATTCATTAAAAGATTATGCTTTCCAGGTAGGATTTCGTCTGGATTTTTAGTAAAGGAGTTAAGAATGTCCACGACAGTCTTACTGGATGTTTTTATTGTTAAAAGACCCCCTGCAACTGCCTCAACACCTCCGATAAAATTTGACGCTCCTTCAGCAGCAATGGGTATACTCACAGAATCATCACCATCATCGCTATAATAATCGTCAGTATTTTCATCCTTTATTTTCGCATACTCAGCATAGTCACGATCAATCCAATACTCCCATGCCGCACAAGTTCCCGGATTTACTTGTTTATCTTGGGGAAGAGAAAACCCCCAGTCGTTTTCTTGAAACGAAACACCATCGCAATCATAGCCCATGCTACCGGTTCCTACTCCAACTCCTGTTGTTGCATTCACATTATATGATTTCCATATAACCCCCTCTAAACAGGGCTTGCACCATTTCAGTAATTCTTCAACGTTGTAGGGCTTAGTTATGTTAAAATCGGGAATATAGACATCTGTTAAACTCCCTCTTAAACCTGCACTTCTAGTAGCAGCGGTAGCATCTCTAAAAATCTTATATCTCGTTATATCAATGGCTAGTTCGGCTTCATTTGCGGCGTTTTTTGTCCCCCCTGGTACAGTCAGTTTGAACGCTGATTTACTATTTCCTTGTGAACCTTTAAAGCCGTAATATATCGCTCCAGCCATTATTAAGGAACTAATAAAGAGAGAAAGGCCCTTGTTGCGAGTCCGTCTAAATTCTAAAGCTTTGTTTTTTTTATTCTCTTCTGCAGCTAATATTGCTTGTTTATCGAGAGCTAGAGTGTCTCTTTTTGTT
Source organism: Alphaproteobacteria bacterium (assembly GCA_019749935.1). Taxonomy (GTDB): domain Bacteria; phylum Pseudomonadota; class Alphaproteobacteria; order Paracaedibacterales; family CAIULA01; genus CAIULA01. Next base: position 35,748 of record JAIEPD010000089.1, on the reverse strand, counting down.
GTTTTTAAAGATTCTCTTTCTTCTTCTATTAATTTTAATTCTTTGACTACTATTGCTTGCTCTTCAGGGGACAAGAACTCATCATTTTCCTTTTTTAAAAGTCTTTTGGCTTGCTTTACTGTGCTGCCTTTTGCCTCAAGATCTTTGACTTCTCTCCATCGCTTAAGCATTTGTTCTGCTGGTTCTTTGTATATTGCCTCTTTTCTGCCAGCGAAAAACCTTTCTAACTCTTCTCTATTTTGTGCGTCGTCATGAATTTCTTTGATAACTTGCGGTTGCTTATCCTTTGGAATCGTTAAGCTTGCCAAATGCTCAGCATTATCAACAAATAAATAATCATATGTAGAATCTTTTAATTCTGCATATCGTAAATAAAAATCCATCATTGTAAGGGGAACAAAAAAACCCGTTGTAACACCTGCAACAGTCCTAGAGTAGTTAATGAGGCTCGTGTATAATTCAAATCCTGAAGAGGCGGCTGTGAATAAGGCAAATCCAATAGCAGCCAATTCCCCGGGAACTTCTGCACAATAGCTAAATTTTCTTGTTACCTCATCTATTGCTTTTGATGGAAGCAATCGATCAGCAAGCTTTAAAGACCGGTAAAAGAAAAACGAAGAAAACGCAATCGCAATATTGACTCTCTGGGCGAGTATAATTTCATCTATAGCCTCAGCACCTTCACGAGTTTCATAAGTAAATTTATACCCAGGTTCCGTTGAATCAACAGCATTAATAACGGAATTAATCCATAATTCCATAAGTCCCCATAAACCAGTTCCTAATATTACTGTGAGAAGTGCAGCTGCTTTTATTCTCTTAATGTCTTCCGCGTTTATACCACTTCGCATTGCTTCAGCTGCGGCAGCTCTGGTTTTTGGATCGACTTTTGAGCTTTTGGACTTCTCACTCTCTTCGTCATCGTCACTATCATCATCATCTTTTGTAGCTTTAGCCTCTTCTTGGGGGTGTTTTTGTGGGGAAGAATCATCGTGATTTGGATTGACTTCTATTTCTAAGGGTACAACTTTTCGAGTGTTGTAAGTAATTCGGTCAATATTAGGTCTTGGTGGTTGAGTAAGCATTTCTCTAAGTTCAACGCCACCCTGATCGGGGTCTTGAACTACTTTACCAGAAGCGCTACCAGGCCTGGAATGTGAATTTATGGGCACTAATTCTTCAGTTGACGCGTAGGTTTGCGTAACTGTCATGGAAAGAAAAGAAATTAAGACAATTGAAGATACAATTTTTTGGAAATAACTATTATTATTTACGTAAATAACATCTTCTTTTTCGTGCATTTATAACCCCTGCGGAAAAAATTATTTCTTTAAAGGTAAGCACTTATTTTCATATTTCAAGATGAATTAATAAAAAAAATCTCTCAAGCAGATTTTTTGATATTAAATTTTAAAAAGAAAAAGCTTTTTAAGAAATTATTTTAGCTTTTTGCATATCATTAAGAATGATCTAATTAAGTTTTCTTTTCAGCAAAAGAAATGACTATCAATGATACACTTTAACTTTATTATCTTTAGAAGCAGTAATTTTGTAGGGTTGTAATAATATTATGGCCGGAATTTGCCAGTTTCTGACGATAGTGTAGATATGATCCAATGAAAGAAGTTGATCCTTTTTTAATATATCATGAGCTAAAATTTCTGAGCCTATAAGACGAGCAAAATCAGAAAATTTTAGTCCATACTCATGCATATAATTGTTGATAGCCTCAATAGGATCTGAGAATTTTTTATTACAGTGCAAATAATGGTCTTTTTTATATAACTCCATAAGGATAGTAAGAATTTCAAACTCATCTCCTTTATAACAATCATCATTATTTTTCTTTTTTAAAGGAAACAAAGGCCAAAGTTCTTCGAGTAGTAAAATAGCGCGTTGAGTTGCTTGATGAAAATCTTGAATGGTTTTTATAGGCTTAATGCACATTTATATATCCTCTTTTTAAAAAATTGCCCCATAAAGAAGGGTGTCTTTTAAGTTAACTGGTAGGGTTTTATAAGAGATTCGGCTGGGATTTTATAAAGCATGCATAGGTGCCATATTTCATTCAAGTTCAATTGCCTTTTTCTTGCTATGACTTCATCCACTTTTTCTAAGGACCCAAAAATCTCAATTAAAGAATTCATAGAAATCTCTTGTTGATCGATGTGAAACTTAAGAGCTTCGACGGGGTCTGGAAACTGAGTGGGATGCTCTAATTGTTCATGATGTTCAACTAAAGAACTTAAAACATCGAGTTGGTCTTTCTCATAAGAGTTTTCTTTTCCTTCTTCCCATAAAGAGGTGATTGCATAAACAGCCGATTTATAATCATGAATATTACGTATGGGTCTAATGTTGTGGCACATAAAAAATATCTCCTAGAAATGATTATTCTTTTCTTTACAAATTGCTAATGGCTTCAATCACAACAATTTTTGAAGCGTAATGAATGGATACATCTAACAGATATGCGTGTTCAATGTTGTAGAATGTTGCTTTATCACAATCCTTTAGTTTTGCTTTTGGAAAACACCCTAAAAGATTATCCTTAGTATCCCATGATTCTTGCTTAACTTTTAGAAGCCAGGCTTTCAACCATTCACTTTTGCTTGGGTTTTCTTCGATAAATTTATGAAGAAGAGGCTTATTAACAATTTTCATTGAATAAAATTTCCTTTGGTCTGCTGAGTTAAATATCTAAAAGCGCTGATCACTTCCATCATAGATATAATAATATAATGCTATTATATTAATATAGTAATATATTCTTATAAACTTATTTTCAACAAAAAACTACTTTTTTCTAGGAATTTTAAACAGAGATAGCTATTATCATTTCTAAATCCAGATAATTCCATCTGTGAGAAAGAATTATACATTTTTAATGAAGCAGATTTTACCCTCCGCAAATCCATCAAATGAGTACGGTAAGAGAATCCGAATTGCTATTACTTTATGTGGGATGAAATTTCCTGCATTTTGCCAGAAACACAAAATATCCTTATCTTATCTATATGCAATTGAGAAAGGTAAGCATTCTTTGAGCCAGGGCATAGCCAAAAGAATCGTTTTAGCTATGCAACAGGAAGGGTATTTTTGTTCGACGAATTGGCTTTTAGCCGGAGAAGGTATTTCACCTTGTACTTTTGAAGAATTAAAAAAGAGGGAAGATTCAGAGCATAATCTGGACTTAAAAGCCGTTACTTCTTTATTGACACCAGAGCTTAAAGTAATAAGAGAAATTGCTTTTTTTAGGGACTTACACTCTGATTGCATTGTTGTTGGCGTGTTTGATGACTCCATGGAGCCTTTCTACTCCTTGGGAGACTATGTTGCTGGAATTTTTAAGAAAAAAGAAGAAGTTGAGACTTGTATGGGAGTAAATTGCATTATTCAACTTACCTCAGGTGAGCAAATCATAAAGCGCTTACTCAAAGGAAATAAGGAAGAGTTTTTTACTTTATCCAGTACCAATCCCCATACAAAGGTTGAGAATCCAATCTTATACAACCAGAAGATAGAAAAAATTGCTCCAATCATCTGGCATCGACGAAAAGATTACTGAAGAAAAATATTATTTTCTTTGTAAAAAGAAAGATGATGTTCTCTGAATTTAAGGAGATATTTGAATACAGTTGCCTTATTATCAAAAATTAGATGCGATATATCCATCTTTTTAGAGGCATTTCCTAAGACAAATGTTTCATGAAATTGCTTGGTTTTTAATGAAATTAAAATACCCGTATTGGCTTCAAAGGCCTTTTTTCTTTCTTCTAAAATCATACGTTTGGGATTATCTAGTAACAAAGCGTCCCAAGGAATCATACGATAATCAGTCTTTAGAGCACATTCTCGTACAGGATCTCGGCCAACGAGATTTTCCTCACTGTATCTTTTTGCCCATTCTTTTGAGGAGAAATAAACAGTTGGAATTTTATCAGGGATAATCATTCCATGCCCAATATGACTTATTCCATATGGCCTCAATTTTTCGGTCAATAAATCTAGCTTTTGTTCCAGACCAAAAGGTAAAGAGGTAATTATTTTACGCTCCATGAAGAGAATATCTCCTTTTGTTTATTTTTTGCAAAATAAAAGATTTCTGATATATATTGCAAGCAGATTCTATCTTAAAGAAATAAAAGCATTCTCATGGCAAAGATAAAAGTTGTAGGGGTGACTCTTTTAGGTAATCTCCTTGAATTCTATGATCTCGGATTATTTGGTTTTTTTGCCCCGGTAATATCTCCATTGTTTTTCCCGACTGAAGATCCTCTTGCTTTATTAATTGCAAGCATGAGTGTTTTTGCGGCCGGGTTTATCTCTCGTCCCCTGGGAGCTCTCTTGTTTGGGTATATAGGAGATCGTAGGGGAAGAAAAATTAGTCTCAGTCATACCATTTTGCTTATGGCGTGCCCGACTTTCATTATTAGCATTTTGCCAACATATGCTTCTATCGGCATCTTAGCCCCTATAATTTTGATGTTTTGCAGATTAGTTCAGGGAATTTGCACAGGGGGTGAATATAATAATGCAGCTATTTTTCTTTTAGAACATCAAGATCCTAAAAAACGGGGATTCTTTAGCGGTATGGTGACAGCCTCTGCAATTTTCGGTTTTTTCCTTGCCTCTTCTATGGCAGTCTTTGTTTCTTTTTTTCCTTTGGAAAACTCATGGTCCTGGAGACTCCCATTTTTATGGGGTGCTTTTATAGGTTTGGTTGGATTTTATCTTAGAAAGGGAACAATTTTAGAAAGCCCCGTTTTTAAAGAAATGGTCGAAAATAACTCTCCCTTAAAAATATCTCAATTATTAAAAATGAGTTCAAAAGGGATTATAGCGACATTAGGCATTGGATGGGTGGCAGGAACTCTTTCTTTATCACTGGTGGGATACATGGTTTCTTATTTAACGTCCATTGTCCACTTATCATCTTCTCAAGCGTCTTTCATTAGTAACTTAGGGTTACTCTTTTATATGCTGGGCTTACCCATTATGGGAGCATTATCCGATAAAACAGGACATAATGTCATGATGCAAATCGCTTGTTTTTTGACTACTTTACTAGCTTATCCTTTATTTTGTCTGATGACTTCAGGGTATGTTCCTTTTATTCTCAGTGGAGAAATCGGATTAGCTCTTTTAGCCGCAATGTTTTTAGGCCCTATGCATGCTTATATGTTAGAAGTTTTTCCAGCTCAATTTCGCTGCCGGGGTATTTCAACTTCTTTTGCTTTAGGGGTTGGTTTTTTAGGCGGAACGGCTCCTCTTATTTCAACGATGCTAATTCAAACATTTCATTTTTCAGAAGCACCGGCTTTATATTTTATTTTGAGCGGAATTGCCGGCCTTATCGCCACAAGTTTAAAGGTAGAGTCTCGGCCTGTTTTATGGCAATCAACCCCACACTTTCCCGACCATCTAACCTCAGTTCAGGAGGAAAATCACCCCGTTCAATCATCCCTGCCGATTCAATCCTAAACCCTGCCTCTTCGGCTTCTCTTTTTAAAACTTCGGGATCTAAAAAATGGAGAAGTTTTGGAATGTTGTTATAACGTATAGTTTGAAACGATGAAGTGTCCTCAATTAATCCAGGCCATTTATCGCCTTTCTTTTTTCTTTCTTCATAGATTGATATAAAATCAGAATAACAGCGAAGATAAGGTGTTTCGGCAATAAGAAAAAGTTTTCCTCCCTCTTTTAGCCAGTTGTAAAACTTTCTCATTCCCAAACTAATTTCATCACCTGTTAAAAAATGAATCATTCTAGAGCTTAAAATGGCATCAAAACTCTTTTCCGCAAACTCAACATCATGGGGAAATTGACCTGGTTTTAAAGCAAGCTTAGATCGAGAAGATAAAGGAGTTCTGGCTGCTAAGATATCAAGATGTCGTTTATCTAGATCATTAGCGGTCACTTTAGCCCCTCTTGCTAATGCAGCAAGGCTTGCATTACCGTAAGATGCTCCTGCTTCAAAAACGCTTATTCCTGGGTACTTCTCACAAAAAGCTAAAAAGGCTTGTGTATAGGTGTCAAAACTCAAACTCATGTATCCTCTATCATTAAGGGTTGAAATCCAGCCATTCTCATCGGTTTTTGGCATACTTAAGGACATTTTATTTTCTCCATGAACTTTGTTTTGTGAAAGTAATCAAATATGACTTTTTTCTAAATGACTGCTTGGAAGGCACTTAAGAAGCAAGATAGAAGCTTAATAAAAAAGATTTATAAATTGGTGCATCATAGCCGTATACTGAAGATCTGCCTTCTTCGACTAATTTTTGCCAATACTTAACTTGAGAAGCAGAAAACATAAAAAATTTCCCTTGTAAGTTTTTATTTTTTATAAAAGATCTAAAAAATTTTAGATAGTTTCAAATGATTTAAAAAATCTCTTAAGAATGGATTTTCAAAAATATATCTTTAGTTAATTGATGGGATAAATAAAGTCAATTCCAAATGATTCCCCTAGAAAAGGGATATTTTAAAACTTTAAATTATTTATAAACACTGACAAGCTATTATAACCTATGGAAAGGTAATTTAATGACAAACTGAATCCCTGACGTTAAGGATTAGCTCAAAAAAAATCAGGTAGGTTTATCTACTTCATGAACTGAACCATATTGATATTTTATATAAAAGATCAATTTCTGAGTAATTTAGTTTTATGAGCCCAATGCTTGTTTATTAAAACATTTATTTAAATTTTATTATTGTATAAATAAAAAATAAATAACCTATATAATTAGATAGCTAGTTTAATTGTCTGTTTAAGTTTAGTTTTTATTCATTTATTAAATTTACCAAGACATGATTGCACATGACATCCAATTGTGCCTCAAAGTTCAAACGTTTTGTTTCCTGGCTGGTTTTGGTTTGTTTTTATTTTCAAACTCTTTGGCCGAGCGTGATTTTTGCTGCCGATATGGAGGTGATACGTCCTGACTCTCCGAGTGCGTTTTTTGGTTCAGTTTTTTCTGCTGAAGAAATAATCGAAAAAGAGAGAGGCGTTGCTTTTGAAATTCAGATTGATGATAAAAATGAGGATTTCTCTGTAAAATCAAGAACATCTTTGCCTTTCATACCTTTAGTAAGATCTTTAGAAGAAACGCAAAAACTCATTGATACCTCTTTATCGCTGCAATCCCTTTATCCAGGTTTAAAAATCCAAACAGATGGTCTTGCTTGGGAACAGCTTGGATATTCTTTTTTCTTTCATGCGTCTGGAAACTTGCTCGTTTCAGGAAAAGGAGATAAAGCTTCTAGATCTTCTGTCTTAAGGCTTTATAACCCTTATGGTTCTGTTGTCTTAGGTGAGAATCTGGCTTTAGATCACCTTTTGGTAAAAGCAGCAAACGTTCTTCATCACGGTCATAGCTCCATAAATCGTCTAGATGTTTGGGCAGAAAGCTCCAAAGGCGTGACGGGAAGGGTTATCAATCTAAAAGAAGCTTCACTTAGTATAAAAGACTTTTGTCTTCACCAAGGTCAGGCAGAAAATCGAGGGACTCTGTTTGTTACCAAAGATGGCCTTATGGATTTAAAAGGCCACGATTTTATTAACTATGGTGATGTAAATTTTGCTTCAGGTTCTAGGCTTATAAATGCTCGTTTATTTTGCAATCTAAGCTCCATAAATGGGAGTTCCTATTCAATAAGGTCTCAATTTTTTCAGAACGCTCAAACAATTAAAGGGGATGTTATTCGTTTATGGGCAAGCCAAGATTATACAAATACAGGAATAATACATAGTTCTCGTTTAACAGAAGTGATTGGCTTAAAGGATTTTGAAAATACCGGGACAATGATCTCGGATAGGAAACAAACCCTAATTTTTCAAGGAAACTTTCTAAATACAAACACGATCGCGGCTTTGATCGAGCGTGTAAAAGTCTTAGGCATCACAAAAAATAAAGGAGTAATCAACGGAAAGAGCTCATTAAGCCTTGATTTAAATGGTGGTTTGAATGAAGGCGACATTTTCTCAGAAGGAAGAGCAAAAACAATCATCAGAGGACCTTTTTTAAATCAGAAAAAATTTGGAGCTAAGGGTAAACACAAGCTTACTTTAGGGGCGCATTTTATCAATGCTCTAGAAGCAATTTTCTTTGGTGAGAGAATCCTTGAAACTTTAGGAGAAGGAAGCTTTGAGAACATTGGTGTAATATCGAGTACAGAACTCATGACTCTTGGAAACAGATCCGTTATAAACCATAACCTTATCGAAGCAAACGGAGCTCTGACTTTAGCTCTAAGAGAAAAGTTTACTAATAAAAACACAGGAAGCGTTACTGCTAAAGGATTAACCATTATAGAAGGGCATGCTGACATCGAAAATGGTGGGGTTTCTGGGGTAAATGAAGGCATAAGTCTTCAAGGTGGTGTGTGGTTTAAAGACTATCAAGGAGAGCTTATTAATAAGGGCATTTTTAAGAGCGCTGCAGGTATGAAGGGCGTTCTTAGAAAACTTCGAAATAGTGGCGTTTTTCAAGCTGATAAGGGATTCGAAAATTTAACAATTGCTGAATTCTTTACAGACACAACTGGATCTGTGATTGGAGAGGGGAAGGTTCGTCTGAAAGGGATTAACAGGGGGCGGTGGTCTGCTGATTCTCTCGTTTTAGATTTAATTGGTGAGTTTTCTCATGAGCAAGGTTTATTGGCAATAGCTGATTCTTTAACTGTATCAGGCGCAAGTAAGTTTGTTGTTGGTGGTGAAATTATTGGTCTTAAAGTTTTCGTTAACAATAATGAGTTTGAAAATTTCAGTGAATGGATCCAAGACAAAATGGAAGTCAGGATTGGTTCTCATGTAAAAACTTGGCGCAATGGAGACTTATCTAAAGGTAATAAAAGAGCGGCAATAGTTGTTAAAACGTTAACCTTTGAAAAAAGTTTATTGCCGGAATCGGTTAGAATTAATGAAGGAAAGCTCATCACTCCTCATTTTTGCAACCGCCATCAGTCTTTTAGAAATAATGGCACCATGACCCTAACACATTGGCAGCAGCAAGGAAGCGGTTTCATAAATCAAAAAGAAGGTTCTCTTCAAGTTACGGATTTAACTGACTTTGACATGGATCATTTTGAAACAGAAGGAGAAATCACTTTAGCTGGTGTTATCAAAGGACGGATTGATCAGATTCATAACAAAGGAAAGATTACTTTAGAAAACTCAGCAACCTTAAGAGGCGTGAAACTTTTAAATGAAGGATCCTTTAAAGCCTTAAAGCTTTTTGATTGGAAAGGAGAGGTGATTGATAACTCTGGACAGATGATGCTGTTCGACAATCAGGCTTATGCTAATCAAATTATTAATCGCTGCCTAATCCGGTGGACCCATAACAATCTTAGAGCTTTATATCTTTTGAATTTAGGGTACTTGGAAAGAACAGATCAATTTGAAGCACCAATCCCTCATTTTGAGATAGCAAAAGATCAAAGCTCAACATTTAGAAAAGGGATGTTTGAGAACAGAGGAACTATCAAAACAACTGTACCCTATAAGCCAAGAGTCGATACACCTTATGAATGGGATTTTCTTTATTGGCTCAACAAAGGTGCTTTGGAATTGCAGCATTTACAAACGCGATCCGAAACTTTTGATAATTATGGAACGATTTTTGTAAAAGAAGATTTAATCAGCGAGGGTGGCGTTTTTAATGATAGAGGGACCATTAACGTTAATGGAAAAACGGTCATAAACGGAAAGTATCTAAATCTTCTTGGTAACTTCACAAGTGAGCAGGGGTTTAGCTATGAAGGAGCTGGCTTTTATAGTTCTTCAGGCATGGAGCTGAAAACAAAAGGGCCCCTTCGTTTGGTTTTGCCCTCTTTCTACGACACCTTGACCTTAAGAGGAACGATTGAGAGTGAGATGGGGGCTTATTTATCAGCGTACCATATTGTGAATGAAAGTCAGTTTGGTGTGACGCGTGGGACAACAATCCTTAATCTTTCTGACTATGGAGATTTTACAAATACCTCTTTATTTAAAGTGACTCGCCTTCAAACTGAAGGGACAGAAAGAATAACGAATAAAGGGGGCCAAATAGAAATTGATTCTATAGGGCCAGGTATCAAGTGGATCGAAAATCTGCCCAAAGAGTCAGAAAAATCAATAGAGGCACAAAAACAAACATCCTACATCCAAATTGGGTCAGGTGAGCTTAAACCCGAACTCTTTATCAATCATTCCCGTTTTGAAATGAAGAATGGAAGGCTTGAGGTGAGTATCTTCGATAATGCGGATGGATACCTAAGCTTGGATAGTCTTAGTTTTTGGAGTCATAGCAGAGGAGCTGGCAAAGAAAAATATGGTCGTCATCAAAATCTAAGCGGTGTAATACAGGCAAATTTATACTCAGATTATTTGCCGCTTGATGAACTAAATATCTATGGAATCGTAAAAATTTTAGTGGGAGACCTTAAAGTTAAATCCCTTTCTATTGCAAAGCAAGGCGTTTTTTCTTTGGGAAGAGGAGAACATCGTTTTGAAGGGGTTAAAAACTTAGGGACACTTGTTACTTTAGATGGGATGGAGTTAACAACTGACGTTTTAAAAAATTCCGGGGTTATCGAGTCTTCTGGAAATCTACATTTCATTGCTTTAAAGCCTAGTATGACGCCAAAAAATCCTTTAAGCGGCCCTAAAATTAGGATCGCCAATTTTAAAAATGGAGGAATTAAAACTCCTGGTTCGACTAGAAAATTAACCAACCAATCAAGCTTTGGCACTTTAAAGACAAAAGGTGATTTGGTTTTAGAATTGGCTTCCTTTATGGATATAGCCTATAATCTTCATCGATTTGGTGATAGGTGGCAACACGCGGGAGCTCTTTGGATTTATGGCGATAAGTTTTACCAAGAGAGCGATATCACCCATGCTGGTAAACTGAGATTGGAAGTTAAAAAATATAAAAACCCCCGCTATAAATTACAAGCGAACAGCCTTGTTCTTCGGGTGGAAGAGTTGTTTGAACTTGGCGAAAGTAGCTCTGTCTATGGAACGATTGAAACTCTGCCTGATCCCAAGATAACGACCAAGCAAGACAATGATCTGATCATTGTTATGCGTAATGGTGATTTAAATCTCCCTTATGCGCACATTGCGGGGGAAGGATTGACGCGGCTTTGGGCACAAAAAGGAAGAGTTAGCGTTGGGGAGGGTATCCAAGAGTGGAAAACACATGCTTGGCTGTCGATTGAGGAATTTTGTAAAGCCCCACCTTTATGCCAGAATCATGATGCGTATGGCAGGGATTATACATCGCTCTATAGTCGGCGAAACGGGACCTTTGTCTCTTCGAATGATGCATTATATATCTGGGGACGAGATGGCGTCTCTTTAAATCACACTCATATCTCTGCTGAGAGTTGGATAGAGCTAGAGTCAAAATCCCCAACAGCTGACATTCAAAATCTATCCTCTAAAATTGAGACGCAGAGCCATTTATTGATTAATGGTCATCGTTATGTTCACACGCAACTTCCTCCCTATCGCGCGAGTAAAGATGAGGCTGATGGAGTTTGGCATTTTTGGCAAGAATATCCACAATCTGACCGTGCTGAGATAGCGTCTCTAGGGCAAATTCATTTTAATGTTCACGAAATTTACAATTATGCTGGCATCATTAAAGGCATTGGCGGGATTTTTGATGGCTCTTCTAACAGTCATGCAGAAGGCCGTCCTTTGGAGATTCTAAGGAGTGATGATGCAGCCTATCGTGTAGGATGTAGCTTCCGGGACGACGGTCTTTACTGTATAGATACGCCTCAAATGGTGTCCGGAAAACACATCCAGATGTCGCCAAGGAAATCACGGCAATCATCCTATCTTTCGGCGCAAACCATTATCCTTCGCGGCGATACATTAGCGGTCATATTTATTGCCTCTATGACCAGTGATAGGCCAACCGCTGGCGTTCATTCTACGGCTTATGCAATTCAAGGAAAGGTTACAGAACATGGCCTTATTGTCCAAAAGCCTGACGGGACTATTGGATATACGGTTTCAAGGAAAGGCAGATCTTATGGCGATTCTAGTCTGGCACCTGTTGTTGGTCAAAAAAACCTTGGTTTTAAAAGCAATGCCCTTTTGTATGCTCATCCTAATTTATCGGATTCGGCTGTATATGACTTGATGCTAAAGCATTTAGGACGTGTTTATCATAAAGGCCTTACGAGTCAGGAAATGATTGATTTCTTGTTAGATTCTGGCAGGCATTACGGAGGCCTTGGAATGTTAGAAAGCCCTGAATCCATCCGCAAGATTCCAGAAGTTGTGATGTTCTTTAGAGAAATGACTTATCAAAATATTCCCTTAATGGTTTTGGAAGTGTATTTTCCTGAATCAGAAATTGAGCCTGATGCGGGGCGTTCTGCGACTTTGAAAGCCATTGATACCAGCTTAACGTTTGGCCACATCGAAATGGTGCGCGCTCGTCTTAAAAACCAACATGACGTAAATGTGACCACAACGCAAAGCGATCTTAATCTGCTAGCAACGCAAATTAAAGCAGGCCATGATGCCACTCTAATATCAGCCCAGGACACTCGCCTTCAATCTTTAGCGCGTCGTGAAGGAAACGCATATAATTATGCCGATGAAATCGATGAAGCCTCTGTTGAAGCGGGTCATGTGGTTACTATTGATTCTGAGCGTGATAACCTACTTAAAGCGGCAAGAACCAGCTCTGGTGTTAAGACTTGGTTGAATGCTGGACGGAACACGTTGGATGAAGCCTTAGCCTTAGCAAGTGGTAATTTCCATTATCATCCTGGCGGCGGTGGCTATACCCGTGAAAGACGTGTTCATCAACATGTATCCACCCATACCTCAAGTGGTGAGTTTTTATCAACAGCAGAAGGGGTTCAAGATATTTATGCCCATAGAGTAGAGGCACCCAAGGTAACAGTGGTTGGCAAACAAGGTGTCCGTGGGCACGAGGTTCACGATAGTTATGAATACCAGAATGTTTCAAACAAAGGCAGTAGAGGTTTTCTTGGGGGCAGTTCTTCAAGCAAAACCGAAACCCTTTATTCAGAAGCAAAATCCAAAGGCCCAACTTATATAAGCGATGTTGTATCTATGGCCTCGATGGGGAATATTGATCTAACCCATATCACGTGTGTGGCGCCAAAGGTGATTTTAGCATCGATTCTGGGTGAAGTTGCGATTCATTCAGGAACAGATTATGCGTCTTATGTGCGCACATCCCAAGGATCAGGTCTTTTATTTCAAAGCAGAAGCATTCTTCAAGAGTTTCACCGCACCCATCCAGCCTCAAAGTTCAGTGATGTAATAGAGATTCATGCTGGGACCGTGAGTGTTGAATCGGTTCGGGGACAGACCCTCGAGTGGATTAATCGGATTCAGTTGCATGGGGCAGCTGCCATTAACCATATCCTTTTAGATGAACTGCACCACGTTGAATCCCATAGTGTGCGGGGTCCCACCGCAGCCTTTGGTGCGGTCATTGCCCTTGCTGTCACCATCGCTACACAGAGTGCTGGGGCAAGTCTTTTAGGAACAACAGGTGTGCTCTCCTCAGCTATGGCCAATGCAGCATTTTCATCCCTTTGTTCGCAGGCTGCCCTTTCCTTGGCTAATAATGGTGGTGATTTTGGAAAAGCCGCAAAGTACCTAACCACAACGGATGCGTTTAAATCGCTTGCAACCTCAGTGGCGACAGCTGGGTTATCAGAAACTGGCCTTGGGAGGGCAGCTGCCGGGTTTGCTGTTGACGTAGCAACCGGTAAGAGAATCGATGAGGCAGCGTTAAGTGCAGCAAGGGTTGCTGTTGCCAGTACTCTGCAGGCATCGGTTGCAAAACATATTGGTGCTGGCGGGTTTGATCCCTTTACTAAGGCAGCCCTACATGGCATTTCTGGGGCAGGTACTGGGGCCATGTTATCTGAAAATGCCGAAGAAGGAGCCATCTCAGGCGGTCTTTCCTCCATGGTCGCAACCACGGTTGCCAACTTTATTAAGGAAGATCCCAATATCATTGGAGAGAGAGCGGTTGCAAAGGCCAAAGCAGACGGAAGCTCCCTCGATAAAGCATCCTTACAACCCTACGTTCAAGCTGAACTAAGGGCAACAATTGATATATCACGGTTAAGTGCTGCAGTTGCCACGTTATTCGCAGGGTATGATGTGAATGTTGGTATTGAAACGGCAACAACAGCCGTTATCAACAACTGTGCAGCGACCATGGAACGACAGGTTTTTGAAACCTCTGCCCTGAAGGAAGCGCTGCAAGAGGCCGTTGATGCCGGCAAAGTTGCGGCTGCTGATGCTATGGACAAAACGGCGGATTATATTGAAGAACACCCAGAGGTTATAGAGGCAGGCGCTCATGTATTGATGGGCATGGGTGGCGTTATGGCTGGAGATAGAGGCACCAAAGCCCCCAAGATTAGAAGCAAAGGTCAAGCAAAAGCTGATAGAGTCTTAGCTAAAGGGTATGCTTCTGCTGCAAAACCTCTGGCAAAGGGATTAAGGGCGGCAGCGCAGAAGATGAGGGGAAATAAAGCTGCTTCTGCATCAGTATCTTCTAGAAAAGGTAAGACAGAACAAAGACCATTATTGCCTGGAGAAGGAAAAGTTGGGACATATGAAGAGTTAAAGAAATATAAAACAAGAAATGATAATTTAGCTCGTCACCATATCCCCAATGACCAGTATATGAATTATCTTGGCGTTCAAAGAGATAAAGGAGTTTCCATGATGGTAGAACACCCTATTCCAGGCACAGGCGGGCGTCACAGAGAGATACATAAACAGCTACAGAGGCAGGATTTATCTAAAACTCCAAGAAGTGCATTAGCGCAAGCAACTCTCAGAGCAAGACATGTCTATAAGCATGATGGTGCATACACTCCTGAAATTCGAAAGGGTTTGCAAAAAGTAGTAGAACAAAACAAAGATCTTTATCCTAACCTATTTAAGAAATGATTAAGAGGGAATTATGACTACATTACCAGAGCTTTATAAGAATTTAGAGAAATACAGCAAAGTAGCAGATGAAAGTGATGTGGAAAAATATTTAGATACACTAAATGAAATACTGTTGAAAAAGGATTCAACCTCTTTAAAAGAGATTTTAAAACATTGTAAAGAGGATTATGAATACGACATTATAAATGAGAGTTTACCTGATATTATTCTCTATTTTCTAGATGAAGAAGGTATAAGGAGTTTTTTGCCTTATATCGGAGAGTTTTTTGAACATTGCCCAAGCCTTTGCGAGGAAATAGTTTCTATTTTATTTAATTCAAAAGAAGACTATGAAATTTTTCGTAAACATATTCATCGTGCAGACAAACTATTTTTATTAAGGCTCTTTGATCTAATGGAAAAAGAATCACCTCATCATAAGGAGTTAATTACGCAATTAAGAAAAGAGCTAGAAAACTCTAAAGCTCCTAAATAACTAGTGCTACCTCAGGTGCCATAGCATCGGTTGCGGCCACTACGGTTGCCAATTTTATCAAAGAAGATCCCAATATCATTGGAGAGAGAGCGGTTGCAAAGGCCAAAGCAGACGGAAGCTCCCTCGATAAAGCATCCTTACAACCCTATGTTCAAGCTGAACTAAGAGCAACAATTGATATATCACGGTTAAGTGCCGCCGTTGCCACGTTATTCGCAGGGTATGATGTGAATGTTGGTATTGAAACGGCAACAACAGCTGTTATCAACAACTGCGCAGCCACCATGGAACGGCAAGTGTTTGAAAGTTCCGCCCTGAAGGAAGCGCTGCAGGATGCTTTTGATGCTGGTAAGACAGTTACTGCAGATGCGATGGATGATGCCGCTAAGTTTATAGACGAACACCCTGATGTTGTTGAAACAGGCACACACATGCTTATGGCTGTTGGTGGCGTTATGGCTGGAGATAGAGGCACCAAAGCCCCCAAGATTAGAAGCAAAGGTCAAGCAAAAGCTGATAAGATTCTAGCTAAAGGAATGGCCTCAGCTGCAAAACCCCTTGTTAAAGGCCTTAGAACAGCAGCGGATAAGATACGGGATGGTAAACTGAAGAGCGATTCAATCCCTCAAGTTAGATATAAGAGAATTAAAACTCCAAGGGGATTAGCATCTCAAGACAGGATTCCTGAAGCTTTAGAGGCGCGTAAGAAAGTTAAAGAAGGCGCAACACTTTATAGAGGAGGTACGACTGGTAAAAGCCATGCAGCTGAAGCTCAATATTGGTCTCTAGAAAATCCATTAAATCCAGGTTACGCCAAAAAATATGGTATCCCAGCTGAGAATTTTAAGGATTTAAACTTTGTCGAGACAGCGCAACTTAAGCCAGGAACACCATTTGTCACACGCCCAGCTCCTGGTGTAAAATCAAACAGAGGTGGAGCCATTGAAGTGGTGGTTCCTGTGAATGGAGTGCAAATGAAAAGTTTTCATCATTTAGGAAAATAAACATGTCAAATTATGATTATTATAAAGAAACAAAAAAACTTATAGCACTTTTAACTCAAGATGGGGCTGAAGAATATGCAGATGGATTGCTAGATGCTATGTCTGGAAGCATTATAGGCACGGAAATTTTTATGGATTTAAAGTGGAATATCAAAAATATTTTAAAATTGGATTATCTTTCAAAAGAAACAAGAAAGCATGCTCGACAACTACATGCGGAACTTAATAAAGCCTTGCGAGCATGTGATTAAAACATAGCGCGTTCAACACTGCAAGTGCTCTATCCTCTGCCATGGCCAATGCAGCGTTTTCATCCCTTTGTTCGCAGGCAGCCCTTGCCCTGGTTAATAACGACGGTAACTTCGGAAAAGCAGCAAAACATCTAACCACAACAGATGCGTTTAAATCCTTAGGAATTGCCGTCGCAACGGCGGGGTTATCAGAAACTGGCCTTGGAAGGGTAGTAGCAGGGTTTACAGTGGACGTAGCAACCGGTAAGAAAATCGATGAGGCAGCGTTAAGTGCAGCAAGAGTTGCTGTTGCCAGTACTCTGCAGGCATCGGTTGCAAAACATATTGGTGCTGGCGGGTTTGATCCCTTTACTAAGGCAGCCCTACATGGCATTTCTGGGGCAGGTACTGGGGCCATGTTATCTGAAAATGCCGAAGAAGGAGCCATCTCAGGCGGTCTTTCCTCCATGGTCGCAACCACGGTTGCCAACTTTATTAAGGAAGATCCCAATATCATTGGAGAGAGAGCGGTTGCAAAGGCCAAAGCAGACGGAAGCTCCCTCGATAAAGCATCCTTACAACCCTACGTTCAAGCTGAACTAAGGGCAACAATTGATATATCACGGTTAAGTGCTGCAGTTGCCACGTTATTCGCAGGGTATGATGTGAATGTTGGTATTGAAACGGCAACAACAGCCGTTATCAATAACTGTGCAGCGACCATGGAACGACAGGTGTTTGAAAGCTCTGCCCTGAAGGAAGCGCTGCAAGAAGCCGTTGATGCCGGCAAAGTTGCGGCTGCTGATGCTATGGACAAAACGGCGGATTATATCGACGAACACCCAGAGGTTGTAGAGGCAGGTGCTCATGTATTGATGGGCATGGGTGGCGTTATGGCAGACGATAAAGGAACCAAAACTCCCAAGATCAGAAGCAAAGGTCAAGCCAAAGCTGATAAGGTCTTAGCTAAAGGGTATATTACTGCTCCAAAATACATAGCGAGAGAATTGAGGTCTGCGGCGGAGAAGATGAGGGGGAATAAAGTTCCTTCTGCACAATCTGCCCAGATTACAAAAGGCAAAGCCATTCGGGGAGAGGCAATTCCAGCTGGATCTAAACTTGAATATTTAGGCCCTGGCAAGGTAAAGTTCGATGGCGTGGAATTTAGGGCGGTAAGAGATTTGGAGCATGTTGAAAGCTCAACTCTATGGGATATTTATCGTTCGGGGCGTGCACCAAGAAGCATATCAGGAGAACAATTACGAGGACATCATCATAGGCAACAATATCATAGAGATTCCGGAGCATTCATTGTTGAAATGCCTGCTTCTAACCATAATGTTAGCAATCCATTGCAGCACCCTTATGGTAATATAAAAGGAATGGGATTAAAACCAGAACAAAGATCTAATTGGAATAAGTTAAGAGAATCTTTTCATAAGGAACGAGCAAAAGCAGAATTAAGTAGAAGGGGAGAATTTAATGAGTAATAGCATTTGGACTAAATTAGAAGAGTATTTTCAAACTTATCCCCAAGATATGGCTCAACCTGCAATAACTGAAAGTATTGGTAAGGCAGAAGACAGTTTAGGTGTTAACTTTCAGGAATCATATAAAACGTTTCTGAAAAAATATGGAGGTGCTTGCATTGGCTCAAAACTTTTATATGGTATGGAAAAGCAAAAAGATATGGACGAGAAATTATCAACAGTTATTAACGTTACTAATTTTTATCGCAGCCAATCTTGGCCTGATATTGAGGATTGGTATGTAATCTCGGATGATTTTGATGGCAACCCTATAGGATGCAAACCTGATGGTTCGGTCTGGCTTTCGGATCATGATGCTGGTTTTGAACAGATTAAATTAGCAGACAATTTTGAGGAATTCCTTCATAAACTTTTAACAGATACTTTGTATCAATAACCTTTTTTTGTTCTTTGAAATTATAAAGAAACACCTTCTAACTGAAAAATAATTTTCAAAACAGTTGCATTTCAAATTTGAATATGCAAGTTTGGAGCTGCTTTATTAATTGTATAGTAAATGGAAAAATATATGATAAAAATATCATGTGCATTTTTATTAATCTTTTTAACAGGTTGTAGTTTAAAAACCGTACAACAATCTGAATCGTATGATCCTTTCACTAATATTGCATATAAGCATTTAGCTCTTGGTTTATCAACGCGAGGAACAGATGTTTCTTTGGCAACTTTAAATTTTAAAAAATCAAACAAAGACGAGGTATGGGGATCTGTTGAGCTTAAGTACATAAGATCTTTATTGGGTTCTCTGTTTGCAGGAAAAAATCATGGTATCAAAAAAGGAGACAATATAACATTTACAGTTGAAAATGCTGGCCAACCACCAGTTATTTTAAACTTTATTGTTACAAACCAAGATTATGATTCATTTACCGAATCCAGTGGTTCCATAATCCAAATCTACAAAGGTGATTTTGGTTTAAAACTTGATGATCTTAAGAAAATAGTAATAGCCCAAAAATTACATTTCTCCATTCCCACCGGATATGAACCTATTAAAGATGAGTTCTCAGTAGAACAGAGAGAATCACTTTTAGAATTTATAAGAAAGAAATAATCATGCGAATTACATATTTTAGCATAATATTAATCACAATATTATTGAGCGGCTGCAATTCTGTTCAAATTATTGAAAGAGATTCTAGCTCAAGTAATCAAAAATATATTGAACTTAGCAATTATCCAATTGCACGGACATCTTCGTCTATAAGTGCAACAAGTATTTCTTTTAGAAAAATACCTGACAATCGGTTGGCAGCTTATATGCATGTCAGGTTTGATAATGGATATCTTGGTGGATTTAAAGCTCCTTATGAAAAACCTCAAATAATGATTAAAACAACTAAAAATGGTATTAGTGAGGAAAAAATAGTTCCTGGTTATGTATTTAACCCAATTGATGTATTGGTAAATAAAATAGCAAAGGAAAACCCTAACAGGTTCAAACATACTGACCTATCTTTATATAAGATGGCATCCCCTCTCCAGGCTGAAGATATATGGGGATTATCCCCTAGTCGGTATTCATTAACGTCTGGCGCACAAGCATACGTTTTTGAGATGCCAATATCCACCTTTGCAAAAATAGCAAGCGCTGATAAAATAGAGATTGTTGTTCAAACTGGTGGCACCCCCTTTGTTTTTGAATTAGAAAAAGATGGTGAGGAAAGAATTCTTGAGCAATTTAGAAAAAAACTATAACCACAATAAATCTTACCACGTAAGTTGGGAGTTGGAGCTATTGCCTGAGTTTTATAATATCTGATTAAATTGACCAAAGCTAAAGGCATATAGCCTCTGCTAAATTCTCCATAGCGTGCGTGGCCCCACTGCAGCCTTTGGCGCTGTCATTGCCCTTGCTGTCACCATCGCCACACAGAGTGCTGGGGCCAGTTTGATGGGAACGACAGGGGTTTTATCCTCTGCCATAACAAACGCTGCCTTTGCATCCCTTTGTTCCCAAGCAGCCCTTTCCTTGGCTAATAACGACGGTAACTTTGGTAAAGCAGCAAAACATCTAACCACAACGGATACGTTTAAATCGCTTGCAACTTCTGTCGCGACGGCTGGGCTAACAGAAACTGGCCTTGGAAGAGCAGCAGCAGGGTTTACAGTTGACGTAGCAACCGGTAAGAAAATTGATGAAGCCGCGTTAAGTGCAGCGAGAGTTGCTGTTGCCAGTACTCTGCAGGCATCGGTTGCAAAACATATTGGTGCTGGCGGGTTTGATCCCTTTACTAAGGCAGCCCTACATGGCATTTCTGGGGCAGGTACTGGGGCCATGTTATCTGAAAATGCCGAAGAAGGAGCCATCTCAGGCGGTCTTTCCTCCATGGTCGCAACCACGGTTGCCAATTTTATTAAGGAAGATCCGGAAACAATCGCACAAAGAGTTGTTGCTAAAGCAAAGGCAGAGGGCAGGCCCTTGACAGAAGAATCTTTGCAACCTTTGGTCCAGGCGGAGATAAAAAGTACCGTTGATTTGGCACGATTTAGCGGTGCGGTTTCTAATCTATTTACCGGTCATGACGTGGGTGTGGGTATTGAAACGGCAACAACCGCCGTTATCAATAACTGTGCGCAAACTTTAACAAAAGAGGTTTTTAAAGCTGTTGGCGGACTGTTAGCGACAACCATGGCAGGAGGTTTTCTTGCCAAGAAGCAAACAGAAGATATTCTTAAGCGTAGAATGGATGCAGCGCCTGAGAATGCTGAATGGGAAGATACGGGCGTTGATACTGAAGAAGCAAAACCAACTGTTCATGCAACGCCTGCAGCTGATCATTTACCAAGAACACCAGGATATGATGCAGTGCCTGAAGATCTAACCAGAGGACATGTAGAAGGCTTTGATGCTTACGAAGGACCTGATACAAGTGTGCTTCATAAAGATGGAAAAATACCTGAATTCAAAATACGAAAAGAGGGTTTTAGTGGAAAAGAAAGCGCAAAAAATATTCCCAGCTGGGCTAAAGGACAAATGCCATATGTTAACGAAAAAGGTACAAAATACGCAGAAAGGCTCTGTGATTCTATCTATGGAAAAGGAAACTATGATAAAGGTCCTGCTTCAGATTATAATAAACTCAAAAAATTTTGCGATAGAGGCTGTGAAAATCCAGGAAAATGAGGAGCATTAATTATGGAATATGTTTTTTCTCTTTATCACATCCACGAACTTCCTGATGGGGAGGAAGATGTAAAATTGATAGGCATTTATACAAGTTATGAAGAAGCTGAGGCTGCGAAAAATAGAGTTAAAGATAAGCCTGGATTTAAAGATTATCCAGAAGATTTTTCTATTGAGCCTCAAAAGTTGAATAGAGACAGTTGGGTAGAAGGTTTTATTTCCTGGGATGAGATGGATAAAGCTGATTAAGTAAGAACCTCCAAAGTTTAACAATAAACATAACCCATGAGAATAGTCATGTTAGAATATGTATTTAGTCTTGATCATCTTCACATACTGCCCAATGGAGAAGAAGATTGGAAAGGGTTGGGTGCAATTGAGAAAGGGACTCTTGACATCGATACAGATGAGGAAATTTTAATTGATCGGAGTTCCACCTATTGGTGACTTTTAAAGTTTTCTGTTTTTCAAAGTCAACCACGAGTCCTTGATTTACCTGGTACCGGTTGAGGGACTCGAATTCTCGACCTACTGATTACAAATTTTAGATATAATACACGAGTATTTTTAGGCGGTAGTTAATATTTATTTAAAAAATCAAAAAAGAAAGAAGATTGCTACTATTTCTACAAAAATTTCTTTGTAAAAAGTCTGTGTAATTCCTGTGTAATTAGGCTCAGAAATTAGTAGAAAATTAGAGAATTAAGAAGAATTGATGTCTTATATTTTTGTCTGTAACTTGTTGATTCATATATCATTTTAGAATTTGTTAGAAAAAGACAGAAACTATATTCTAAATACTGAAAATCCCTGTGTCGTTGGTTCGATTCCGACTCTGGCACCATTATAATCTTTGCGAATTTTTTTCTGTTTTCAATTTTAGGTATTAAACTTTTTTTCCAAATATACTATCGGCAGTATTTTTATTTCCCTCGCAAACCGATTAAGTTTCCAAAAGGGTCTTTTAATTTACACATTTTTTTTCCATATTCTATTTTCATGGGCTCTCTATAAAGAGTGGCTCCTAACTCAACCAAATGTTTTAGCGCGTTATCGAAGCATTCTACTTCCCAATCAACCGCTACTCCGAACGAACCGATTCCAACTTTTTCATCAGCATTAACGATTTCTATTTGTATGCCATTTATTTCAAGGCATTCAAAACTAAACTCTGGATAACTAATGCGCTTTGCCTCTGGAAAAGCTTTTTCATACCATGCAAGACCTTCTTTCCAATCAGGAACATGGATCATAATGGCTGAAATTGCTTTTATTTTCATTTTGGCATGCACATGAAGTTAGTTGTTTTTAGATTTACTCCATCCTTTTCAGCGTATCAAGGACGCCTTGCAAGATAAAGCTAGCGGCCATTTTATCTACCACTTCTTTTTGGCGCTTGCGAGATAGATCAGCTGTAATCATGGTGCGGGTGACAGCTGCTGTTGAAAGACGTTCGTCCCATAAAAAAATTGGAATAGGATAAAATTCATAGAATTTGGAAGCAAAGGCTTTGACCTTTTGACTTTGGGTACCCTCAGATCCATTCATATTTAAGGGATAGCCGAAAACAAGGGCGGCGACTTTATGCTCTTCGATAATTCCTTTTAATTCGTTAAAGCTTTTCTCTTGGCCTTGGCGACTTAGGGTTTTATAAGGGGTTGCGATTGTTAAGCTTAGATCTGATAAACTAAGCCCGATGGTTTTATCGCCTAAATCAATCCCCATAAGACGTTTTTTGGTATTTTTATAAAGGGTCAAATCGGCTATGGTACAGAACATAAAACAGTGTTTTTAAAATTATGATTTTTTATGTATGGCACAAAATCACCAGATAGTAAATCAAGTGGCTGCTGAGCAATCAAATCAGTCTGCTAAAGACAGCGTTATTGCCGGCATTGTGCACGTTCATGTGCGAAAGCCTAATGTTGACCTAAATCAGCCGGAACGTAGCCTTGATGCCGCTTTAGAAGAAGCATTCGGTCTTGCTGAGGCCATTAGTCTTAATGTGGTGCATAAACAAATCGTTAGATTAAATAAGATGTCGCCATCAACTTTGATGGGTAAGGGAAATGTGGATGCAATAGGCTGCGCAATTCAGGCATTTGGTATCAAATTGATGATTGTCGATTCAGCTTTGTCCCCGATTCAACAACGCAACCTGGAAAAGGTTTGGAAATGTAAAGTCATTGATCGAACCGGCCTTATACTTGAGATCTTTGGTGAAAGGGCAAGAACTGCTGAAGGTAGTTTACAGGTGGAGCTTGCTGCCCTTAAACATCAACGAAGCCGGCTTGTGCGCTCTTGGACTCACCTTGAACGGCAACGCGGCGGTTTTGGTTTTACGGGCGGTCCTGGTGAACGGCAGATTGAGCTTGATCGCCGTATGATTGATAACCGGATTTTAAAGATTGAAAAAGAGCTGAACCATACAATTAAAATGCGTAGCCTTCACCGTAAAGCGCGCCAGCGAAATGCAACGCCTGTGGTGGCTCTGGTTGGTTATACCAATGCTGGAAAATCAACGTTGTTTAATAAACTGACGGAATCAAATGTATTTGCAAAAGATTTATTGTTTGCAACGCTCGATCCAACCATGCGGATGTGTAAGCTGCCAGGCGGCAGAGAAGTCATTTTTTCAGATACAGTTGGATTTATCTCTAACCTTCCAACGCAATTAATTGCTGCCTTTAGGGCAACATTGGAAGAGGTTTGTACAGCTGATGTGATTTTGCATGTTCATGATACGGCCCATATCGATCATGAAGCGCAAGCCTATGATGTCAAAAAAGTTTTAACTGAACTTGGGGTAGAAGAAGAGGGCAAAGATGGCCCCATGATTATCGAAGTCCTTAATAAAGCTGATTTATTAACAAATTCAGAAAAAGAAGTTTTTTCCAATAAGCTAAGCCGAAAATCGAATAAGGTTTTGATTTCAGCTGTGACAGGTGAAGGTTTGGTTGATTTGTTGGCGTTAATTCAAAGGCGCCTTATAGAGGATGGAAAAATCATCCATATAGAGCTTCCAACCCATGAGGGTGAGATTTTAGCCTGGTGTTATCGTAAAGGCGTCATTTTAAGCCGTTATGATAAAGGAGAAATTATCTATCTAACGCTCCGCCTTGATCCGGGTGAGATCAAAAAATTTGAACAGTTTAGGATTAAGAAATCATAAAAAAATCCCCTCTTCTTGAAGAAGAGAGGATGATTAGGGCCGCTTCGTGGTTATTAGTTCGCTTTTGCTGTTTTCGGATCTTTTGCGGGTTCAAGAGATTGTAAAACTTCTTTTACGCTCTCTGGTTGTTTTTGGCCATCAGCTGGTGGAGCTGCCTGAGGTTTTTTTGCTGTACCATGAGATTCATCAGCGGCAACTTTAAAGTTAACTTCTTTTACAACGGCTCCATGGCTATCAACTAGCGCAACGCTCCAATCGCCAGGATGAGCTATCACTTTACTATAAGTACGCCAACGAGGAGAGTCTTTAATGCTGACCTTAGTTTCGTGATATGTTTTTCCGTTTTTCTTCCAATGGAAAGTTACATGATCATTCCCTTTGCTGCTTAGATCTGCAAAGGCAAAAATATGTCCATCATGAGCAGAGAACTGATCTTTTGCACCTTGTGGTTCATGGTTAACAACACCCGTTGCTAAAACAAATCGATTTGCTGTAAGGTTATGATCTGCCATTGCGGGTGCTGGAGCGGTTGAACTTTTTGGAGTTACAGGAACAGCTGATTGAGGCAAATTCGTGTTGGCGCTTTGCGGGGCAGGTGCCACAGCTTCTGCTGCAGGAGCCTGTTGTTTTGAGGGATCAGGAGCAACGACTGTTGCTTGGGCAAAATTAATTCCTGCGGATGCTAAAACAAGAGCGGAACTTAAAAAAAGATGAAAGCGCATAAAAACCCCTAAGTGATATTAAATGAATAATCTTATTATAGAATACAATTTTGAATTTTTCTTTAAAATAACATCGAACTCGTCTCAAATTTTTATAAAATTTAATGGTACTGTATGACTGCAATTTTGCCTTTAGTTTACAATTCAAACACCAAGGAATCACTTTCTTTGAAAATTGAATCTCCTTTTGAGCCTGCAGGTGACCAACCTGCAGCCATTTCTGAGCTGGTTGAGGGATTAAAAAAAGGAGAGAGAGACCAGGTTTTATTGGGGGTTACTGGATCTGGAAAAACATTTACAATGGCGCATGTCATTAAAAGCTTGCAGCGTCCAGCTTTGATTCTGGCGCCTAATAAAATTTTGGCAGCTCAGTTGTATGGGGAAATGAAAGATTTTTTCCCCCATAATGCGGTTGAGTATTTTGTTTCCTATTATGATTATTATCAACCAGAGGCTTATGTAGCCAGAACAGATACGTATATTGAAAAAACGGCTTCGATCAATGAACAGATTGATCGTATGCGCCACTCGGCAACACGTTCTCTTTTGGAAAGAAAAGATGTTATTGTTGTTGCCAGCGTTTCCTGTATTTATGGCATTGGCGGCGTTACAACCTATAGTGAAATGATTGTGCCTTTAAAAGCTGGGCAAATTGTCTCGCAGCAGGACATCATTAGGCGCCTTATTGAATTGCAGTATAAACGCAATGATATCGCTTTTGGTCGTGGAACTTTTAGGGTTCGTGGCGATATTCTTGAAGTCTTCCCGGCTCACTACGAAGATAGGGCTTGGCGACTCAGCTTTTTTGGCGATGAGATCGAAAAAATTATTGAAATGGATGCTTTGACCGGCGAAAAATTCGCTGAGCTTGAGCAAGTCACTGTTTTTGCCAATAGTCACTACGTAACGCCAGGCCCAACGATCCAGCAGGCTATTAAAAAAATTCAAGCTGATCTTAAAATTCGTCTTCAAGAATTTGAAGAGCAAGGCAAGCTTCTTGAGTATCAACGCCTTGAGCAACGGACTAAATTTGATCTTGAGATGATGGCGGCAACGGGAAGCTGCGCAGGGATTGAAAACTATTCCAGATACTTAACAGGCCGCGCGCCCGGACAAGCGCCACCAACTTTGTTTGAATATTTACCAAAAGATGCAATTTTAATTGTTGATGAAAGCCACGTAGCCGTTCCTCAGCTGGGAGCAATGTATAAGGGCGATAGGGCTAGAAAAACAACGCTTTATGAGCATGGATTCAGGTTGCCATCTTGCGCTGATAACAGGCCCCTTAAGTTTGAAGAATGGGAGGAGATGCGCCCCCAAACGGTTTTTGTGTCAGCAACGCCAGGTCCATGGGAGCTTGAAAAAACGCAAGGTTCTTTTGTGGAGCAAGTGATTCGCCCAACAGGGCTTATTGATCCCGTTTGTGAAATTCACCCTTGTGAACATCAAGTGGATGATTTGATTCATGAATGTAAATTAACTGTTGCAAAAGGCTTTAGGGCGCTTGTTACAACCTTAACCAAAAAAATGGCTGAGGCTTTGACCGATTATTTGAATGAAGCCGGCTTGAAAGTTCGTTATCTTCATTCCGATATTGAAACTTTGGAACGTATTGAAATTATTCGAGGTTTACGTTTAGGAGAATTTGAGGTTCTGGTTGGAATTAACCTTTTAAGAGAAGGGCTTGATATTCCAGAATGTGGATTGGTTGCGATTTTGGATGCCGACAAGGAAGGGTATTTACGTTCAAAAACATCATTATTACAAACGATTGGAAGGGCAGCCCGTAACGTTGAAGGAAAAGTTATTTTATACGCTGATAAAATGACAAAGTCTATGGATGGCGCTTTAAGCGAAACAAACCGCCGTCGTGAAAAGCAAGCCGAATATAATAAAGCGAACAACATAACGCCTGCGTCTGTGAAAAAGGGCATTAGCGGAGCTTTGCAATCTATCTCTGACGCTGATTATGCAGATGTTGAAATAGATGCTCCTGTTTTAAGTGCAAAAGAAATCACCAAACGAAAGGTCCAACTTGAAAAACAAATGAAAGATGCTGCTGGTAATTTAGAATTTGAGGAGGCTGCTAGACTCAGAGATGAGATCCGTAAATTGGATAAGATGGAATTGGAACTATAACAATTAAAAATTGTACAATATTGTGCAATAATAATGAAAATAAATTGCACAATACTGCGCGATTATTTTGAGTTTGCTTTATGGAGCAGAGTCAAAAAACTGCAGAAGAGACTGACCTTTCTAAGAGAACAATCGTTATGGTTTAAACCAATTGCTTGAATATCGTTTGATTCACCGATATGGGCAAGGAGCGGGGATACGTTATCAGATGACGTTTTGAAAAAGTGAGGATGTGTGCCTGGTTTTTTCTAAATCATTTAGCGATTTTTCAATGGTTTCTCTGGGATCAAAATCGCAATACATACAAAATGAGAGGGATGCAAGAATTAAATCCCCTAATTCTTCCTGTAAACTTTCGGGCATATAGGAACGTTCAATCGCTTCAGAAATTTCTTGGCATTCATCATGTATTTTTTCAATTAATCTTTGATAATTATCCCATTTGAACCCAAAAGCTCTTGCTTGTTTTTCAACGAAGACAGCTTTTTCAAAAATAACAGCCTTAACTTCTGGCTGCTTAGATTGTAGAGCTATAGAGCTGCTATCTAATTTCTTTGCTTCTCGCCAATATGACAATATCACTTCAATGGGCCTATTGTTTAAATTTAAGTATCCGTCTTTTGTTGCTAATTGCATGACTCCCTCCAATCTTTTGTGAAATTTAAGAAGGGTTTTTTCTGTGGTTTCTATTGGACAAAACTGACAAAAAATACAAAAAGAGAAGGATGTAAGAATCAATTCCCCTAGTCTTTCTTCTAAAAGGTGGCGCTGACCAGAAAGGTCAATAACCTCAGAAATTGATTGGCAAATATTAGATATTTTCTCAATTAGCTGATAATGATCTTTCCATATAAGGCCAAGTTTACGTTTTTCTTTTTCCAACAAAAGAAGTTTTTCCAATACCTCGTGTTTTGAAGGGATTTTGGCATTGGTTGAATTCACAATGGTAGTTTCTATCTTACGCCGCTACTTCTTGCCCATTCGCAATTGCAGACAAAGTTCTGGCAATAACTCTGATTTCTGTACGTAATTCTTGCGTTGAACGATTGCGACCTTCGACCAATTCTTCCAGCATCTTAGAAGATGTTGCATCCAAATTTCGAAGAAGGTGTTTAATGGCTTCATCGTGCGCGCCACCAGCTGGATTTTTAGCCATTTGAATGATGTTCTCTTGAAGGTCAACTTGGTTTTGAGCAATTTTCTTAATCACTGTTTGATGGGCTGTGATTTGATCTGCCAATAATGCCAGCTTTTCATTCAAGGTTTGCATAGATTTAATCACACTGAGACGGTTGTCTTCGGATCTGCGCATTTGATTTTGAAGGTTCGCCATGGATTCAACAGTTTGTTCCAAAAGACCCATTGAATAAGCAGGGCCGCTGCCGGCTGCAACTGCCTCAGACGCGCCGCCAATCTTTGTATTGATTGCTAGGCGATCCTCTAAATTATGAAAAAATTCACTGCTGGCTTTTGTGTTTTGAAGGTCTAAAAAGCCAATAATCAATGAGCTTGCTAAGCCAAACATCGATGAGCTAAAGGCCATCCCCATCCCAGAAAGAGGAGATTGAAGACCTTCTTTTAAATGGCTAAAAGCATTTTGAACATCGCCGCTACCCATATCGATACCGTTAATGACGCCAGTGATGGCACCAATTGTTTCAGACAAACCCCAGAATGTTCCTAAAAGGCCTAAGAAAATTAATAGCCCAACTAAGTATCGGCTTAGATCGCGTGTTTCATCCAAGCGATTTTCAACGCTTGATAAAACAGAACGGGCCGTGATGGGGGAAAGCGTTCCGTTAAAACTTGGGTCGCTCAAGAGAATAGACAAAGGCGCTAAGATCTTAGCCTTTGGAGAATTAGGAAAACGTTCTTTTCCAAGTTCGTAGCTGTCTAGCCAGTTTTGTTCTTGTTGCAGACGATGGAGTTTGTAAAAACTTAAGAAAACCCCAAGTCCAACGCAAGAAAGAATGACAATGTTTAGAGCAAAGTTATGAAAGAAGATTCTGCTCAAAGGAATAAACAGGACACCAACAGTCACTAGCACTAAACTTAAGAAAATCCCCATGCGTAGGAAATAGCGGTGAATATAACTCATATAACTTTTCCTTTTAAATTCTCATAACTCACACATAGAGTAGCTTAATTTTTGTTAAGTCAAAACTTATTTTTTTTAGTAATGCAAACAAGTTTAGGTCTCTTTTCCTTTTACTTTTAATCGAACGGCTGCTGCTTTGGAAAGCCTTAGGATAATTTGTTTTGGAATCCGAAGATCAACCATCGAGGTTTCTTCCTTACTAATTCTTTTTTGTTCAATTAAAAGAGACAATCTTGCCAAGGCATCTTCTACCTTTTCCTCGGGAAGTTTGACTTGAATTGTATTGTCTAAGGTCAAGTCCCAACGGCGTTGGCGAATTCTAACAAGAGAACTTAATTTTTCTCGTACCTTTGGAAAGTTTTCCAGGGTTGCTAAAATTTGGGGCGCTTGAACCGGAGCATCTGCGCCAACAACAACAGGCAATTCCTTAAAATAAGAAACAACAGGAGTCGTTATCACAATTCCTTCCTGATCAACTAAGAAAAAGTTTTGTTGATGATGCCAAAGTGCAATAGGCTTTCTTTCAACCATGTGAATATAGAGCAAATTGGGAAGGCGTCTTTGAACCGTGGCCGATTTTACCCAATCAATTTTCTCAAGATTTTTTTGAATAATCTCAAGATCGTAAGCCAAAATGGGATGGTTCCTTTTTGCTTGAACGGCATTTAGAATGGCTTCTTGGGGGGAATGCTGGCGTCCTTCAACAAAAACTTCGTCAATTTTGAGGCCCATGACACCAGAAAAAATCACCATTTTCTGGGAAAGATAAGAATACATTTTTTGAGGATATTCTAAGAAGTAACCAACAATACTTCCTATCAGAAAAAAACCAACAAAAGTGCTTAGAAAAATACCTTTAAAGCTTTTTCGTTGCCAACGATTGCGGTTGGGGCGTATATTTGTCCGGCTCGTTCTTTTGGGCCTTGGTGGAATTATTGGTGGCATCTTGCGGCTTTAATCTTCTTTTCTAAAAGATCCTTGAAAGATATTCCCGCATGAGCCGCAATCTCAGGCACTAATGACAGTGAAGTCATGCCGGGCTGGGTATTGAGTTCTAAAAGATAAAACGTGGGACTCTCATTCGTGTCGTCATACCTAAAATCAGAACGCGTTGCCCCATGACAACCAAGGACTTTATGCGCTTTTAAAGCTAATTCAAGGACTTCTTGATAGGCCTCAGGAGAAATCGGGGCTGGCATTAAATGTTTAGCCTTTCCGGGGGTGTACTTGGCTGTATAGTCATAAAAGCCTTCATAAGGTTTTATTTCAATAGCCCCGATCGCTTCATCATCTAAAACAGCCACTTGGATTTCACGTCCAGGAATAAATTTTTCAATTAATACTTTTTCACCAAAGGTCCATTCTTGAATGCTTCTTTGGTAATCTTGCTTGTTAAAAACAAGCGTAACGCCCCGGCTCGATCCTTCTCCAATTGGCTTCACAACGTAAGGAAATTCCATAGGATGTTCTTTTTTTAATTGTTCAAAAGATATCACTTTCCATGGCGGAGTTGCGATGCCTATATACTGAAAGATTTTTCTTGATAAAATCTTATCCATGGCAATCGCAGAAGAGGTTACACTGCAATGAGTGTATGGAATCTGAAGCATTTCCAATACACCTTGAATAACACCATCTTCTCCGCCGACGCCATGCAGAGCATTAAAAATGACCTCAGGTTTTACTTCTTCTAATTCTTTTAAAAGCTTGGGCAAATTTCTTTCTACATCGATAGGTTTTACATCATAACCAATTTCTGTCAGGGCTTTTATGACCTCAGCTCCTGTAGATAAAGAAACTTCTCTCTCTGATGACCATCCACCCATCAAAACGGCAATTTTCTTTGATTTCATTCTATCTGTTACTTCCTTAACCTAATCTTGTATTTACATTCCCAAACGGAGGATTTCCCATTCTAAATGGATGTTAGATGTTTCTTTAACTTTTCTGCGTACTGTTTCTCCTAAATCTTCTAAATCCCTCGCTGTTGCTGAATCAAGATTGAGTAAGAAATTGCAGTGCTTTTCAGAAACTGCGGCATCTCCAATGCGAAGCCCTCTGCATCCCGCTTTGTCTATTAGCTCCCAGGCTTTATAGCCTTCCGGATTTTTGAAGGTACTGCCTCCTGTGCGGCCTTTTATGGGTTGGCTATCTTCTCTTTTTTTTAAAAAGTCATCAATTTTGTTTTTAATAACTTGTTGAGTTTCTTTGTAACATCCAAAGGCAGCACGTAGGGCAATAGACCCCTCTGGAAGATTTCCGTCTCGATAATTCATCGAAAGTTCAGAAGAGGAAAGACGATAAATTTCGCCTTTTTCATCCATTAATTCAACCCATCTTAAGAAATCTTTGACCTCAGATCCATAGGCGCCTGCATTCATGGCAATAGCGCCACCAATTGTGCCTGGAACGCCTACCAAAAACTCAAGACCTGAAATTCCTTCTTCAAGACATTTCATGACAACAGTTCTATCCAAGCAACCAGCACCCACAATGATGTCAGGCCCATCAATTTCGATTCCTGAAAAACCCGATCCTAAACGAACGACACAACCTTTGATTCCATGATCTCTTACAAGGACATTTGAACCTGCCCCCATACAAAGGATGTCCATATCAGACGGTTTGTTTTTCAAAAAATGACTTAGATCTTGAGCGTGAGCAGGTTTAAAAAAAACTTCCGCAGGGCCGCCAACTTTAAACCAAGTTGTTTGGGACATTTTTTGGTTAAAACTATAGCGTCCTTCTACAAGGGGCAGTGAATCAATAATCTGTTTTTCACATTCAAATGTCATTTAACCAAATTAGCCAGCAATTTCTTGTGTTTGTGTAACTTCTTCTTGCCATAACGGATCAAGAAGAGCAGGCAGAGAAGCTGCCCAATAAGTAATGCTTCCAGCACCAAGACACAAAACGATGTCTCCAGGCTTTGCAAGGCGCCTTAAAAGGTAAGGGATTTCTTTTGCATCTTCAATTTCATAAACATTTTGAACATCACCACTTAAGCGAACAGCTTTTGCAAGATTCTCTGATGTTGCCCCTTCGATAGGGGCTTCTCCGGCCCCATAGACTGGCGCTATAATCAATTGGTCGCATCCTTTAAAGCAAGCGGAAAATTCATCAAAAAGATAGCTTAAACGCGAATAACGATGAGGCTGTATAACGGCAATAATTTTCCCCGTTGTTGCTTGTCTCGCTGCTTCTAGTACTGTTTTAATCTCTACAGGATGATGAGCGTAATCATCAATGATCGTAACGCCTTCAGAAACACCAACCTTTGTAAAGCGACGTTTAACTCCCTTAAAACCCATAAAGGCTTTCCGAATAATATCTTCACCAAGGCCCAATTCTTGCGCGATTGCAATCGCGGACAAAGCATTTTGGACATTGTGTTTGCCAACCATTGGTAAAAACAAATCTTTTATTCGTGTGGGAAGAGCCTTTATTTTAGAAATCTCAGAGAGCATAAGAGTTTGATGAGAAAGAGGTCTGTTGATATCAACATCAAAAGTTGTTCCTTCAGCACTCATACGCATGTTAACAGCACGAATCATAGCATTTTGATCAAAGCCATAGGTTATAATCCGGCGATCTGTAATTTGAGATGAGATCTCCATGACAGTTGGATGATCAGCACATAAAACAGCGAGACCATAAAATGGGATATTTGCGACAAACTTAAGAAAAGCTTTTTTTAAGGATTCGATATCACCATAAAATTCCATGTGTTCTGGGTCGATATTAGTCACAATAGCAATTGTTGCTGGCAGCTTAACAAAGCTTCCGTCT
Source organism: Alphaproteobacteria bacterium (assembly GCA_019749935.1). Lineage (GTDB taxonomy): Bacteria > Pseudomonadota > Alphaproteobacteria > Paracaedibacterales > CAIULA01 > CAIULA01. The sequence goes on along the minus strand of JAIEPD010000089.1, from coordinate 2,474 downwards.
GATTCATCTGCTTCAACAACGGTCCAATCACCAGTGCCAAGGCGCGCATTGGTATTATAGGCATTAATAATGCCACCATTGATGACTGTAGGATCCATGGATGCTGCATCTAGTAAAGATGCAGCTAATGACGTTGTTGTCGTTTTTCCGTGGGTTCCAGAGATAGCAATTGAAAACTTAAGGCGCATGAGTTCAGCTAGCATTTCAGCGCGCTGAATGACGGGAATGCCATAACTTCTGGCAGCAACAACTTCTGGGTTATCATTTTTTACAGCAGAGGAAACAATGACAACTTGAGCATCATGAACATTCTCGGCTTTGTGACCTATAGAAACAGGGATGCCAATCTTTTGAAGACGATTTGTGTTATTGTTTTCGGCGATATCGCTGCCTTTAACTTGGTATCCCAAATTATATAAAACCTCGGCGATACCACTCATTCCAATTCCACCGATACCAATAAAATGAAGGTGGTGAACCGTTTGAGGGGGAATACGCATGATAAGCCTTAACAACAATAGAGAAAAACACTAATTACTTTACTTAAGATTATAGCATAATATTTTTTTTCAAGGAATTTTTCGTTCAAACTTGTTTTTGTTCTTAAATATTTTTCTATATTCTACAGAACGAATACTGTTTTTATGAAATTCTTTTAAAAAATCTTATTATTCACTAATCTTTATTTATACAGTTACCAAATCTCCGATAACTTGCGCAACAGTATTTGCAAGATTTTTACTAGCATTCTCCTGCGCATATTGACGCATTGCTCTTGATGCAACTAATAGGCTTTGCGGATTATTCATCAGATCAACAAGCATTTTTGATAGAGATTCAGGTGTAAATTCCTGTTCTCGAAAAACCCAAGCAGCCCCGTGTTGCGAGAAAAACTGAGCATTATGCCATTGATCACCTTCAATTGAGGCAGCGTAGGGAACCAAAATGGCAGGACATCCCGTAATCGCAAGCTCGGCAACTGTTGAGGCGCCAGAGCGTGCAATCACCAAATGTGCGTTACTATAAAGTTCATTCATGTTTTTAAAAAATGGTTGTATTTCAACATCAAGAAGAGACTGACGATAAATGGATTTTGTTTTTTCCAAATACTCAGGGCGAGCTTGCTGATGGACAACAAGTCTTCGCTGTAAATCAAGAGGCAGATGAATTAAGGTCTGCGGAACAATCTCTGAAAAAATCTTAGCACCTTGACTCCCGCCAATTATCAGAATATGAAAAGGGTCCGTCGGAGATGGGGGGGAGTAGGGATGGTCTTTTAGAGCTAAAATATCGCGTCTGACAGGATTTCCAGTAAATGTCGTGTTTTTCGTTAGGACTCCCTTGGTGACGGGAAAAGAGGTTGCAATACGAAAGGCTCTTTTTGCTAAAAGTCGATTGGCCCGTCCTAGAACAGCATTTTGCTCATGAATAACTGTTGGGATGCCTGAAAGTTGGGCTGCTAAAAGAGGGGGAACAGAAGGGTATCCTCCAAAACCAATAACGATAGTTGGGCGAAGACGACGATAAAGCCAATAGCAATAGATTGTTTGGCAAAATAAGCTGAAATAAAGTCTGATTTTTCCAATCAAGGGAGCACGCCGTTTTATAGGGCGAACAAAAACTTCTTCAAAGCAATTGGTTTGATTTAAACTATTCGCTCTGTTATCTGTAACGAGGTAAACTTTTCTCCCTTGAGATTTAAGTTCTTCACCCAGCGAAAGGGCTGGGAATAAATGACCTCCTGTCCCCCCACTAGCTAATAAATAAACGGGCCGTCTCATTTAGAGCACCTCCGTTACGCCATGCCGACGTCTGGTTAATGCTAAAAGCATTCCCATAGCGATTCCCAAAGCCACCAAAGAGGAGCCTCCGTAACTTATAAAAGGCATAGTCATCCCTTTTGTTGGAATAAGGTGTAAGGCTGAGGCCATATTAATAAATGCTTGTAATCCAAATTGCATAGCAATTCCAGCTGTTCCCATAATTGTAAATAAACTTGATTCTTGCATTCCTCTTAACAAAGATCTGATAACAACAAATGCAAAAAGCCCAACAAGAGCAAGGCAGAGAATAAGCCCAAACTCTTCACCAGCGACCGAGAAAACAAAGTCAGCATGCGCGTCTGGCACATTCTTTTTGATAACACCTTCTCCAGGACCCTTACCAAATAATCCCCCATTCATAAAGGCCTCTAAGGACTGATGCACCTGATACAGATCATGCTGAGGATTCCCTGATGTTGGATCTAGAAACTGATCAATACGTTTCGCCACATGAGGAAATAATGAATAAGCTCCGCATAACCCAATAACTCCCATCGTTGCAAGTATAACCATCCAAATAATAGGCATCCCCGCAATAAAAAGCTGTCCAATCCACGTTGATGCCACCACAAGTGTCATTCCAAGATCTGGTTGCAAGAGAAGTAATACCACAAGTATCGACAGAAGGATGAATGATATTAATAATCCAGG
>JAIEPD010000029.1 GCA_019749935.1 Alphaproteobacteria bacterium | reverse complement strand
AGTGGTGCCGGCTGCCGGACTCGAACCGGCACGCCCTTACGGGCGACAGATTTTAAGTCTGTTGTGTCTACCAATTCCACCAAGCTGGCCCCTTCTTTATTCCTAACTATTTTGGGTGAAAGGGTCAAGCATTTTAATGCATCTTTAACCATCTTTGATGGATAATATCAGATGACGTTTAATTATCTCTAAAAGGTATATCCTGAAAGACGAAGGGCATAACGATGGACACTTCCGTTCAAAGCCACATTATTGATCAAAATTGGGCCGCGTATACCCATGAACAGCATAATATTTGGAAAACACTTTTTCATCGCCAACACGATATTCTGCAAAACAGAGCAGTTCCAGAGTTTCTTTACGGCGTAGACCATTTAGGAATTGCACCTGACAAGATTCCTGATTTCAAAGAACTCAGCGACATCTTAACCAAAGCCACAGGCTGGAAGATTGTTGCCGTCGAAGGGCTTGTTCCCGATGATATTTTTTTCACCCTATTAGCCAACAGGTGTTTTCCATCAACCTGCTTTATAAGACGCATGGATCAATTAGATTACCTGCAGGAGCCTGATATTTTTCACGATATTTACGGGCATGTCCCTCTTTTGATTCAGCCGGTTTTTGCCAACTATATGGAGGCGTATGGGAAAGCAGGCCTTAAAGCCTTAGGCAATCATAACCTTCATTACCTGGCACGCCTTTATTGGTATACGGTTGAATTTGGCTTAATCGATACGCCAAAGGGTCTTCGTATTTATGGATCGGGCATTGTTTCATCCGCTGGTGAATCTAAATACTGCCTGGAATCAGCCAAACCAAATCGCTTATGGTTTGATTCAACACGTGTGATGCGGACCAACTACAAAATTGATGACTATCAAGAAATCTATTTTGTGGTTTCTAGTTTTGATGATTTAATAAAAACAACAACTCAAGATTTTATGGAAACGTACGAAGCATTAAAACATCAAGCGGACTTTCACCCAACTCAGATGTTACCTGAAAATCGTCGTTATAGATAATTATAGCTGGATAGGCATAAAATGATTACGCACTTTTCGTCATTGCGAGCAATGAAGTTGCGTGGCAATCTAGAAAATACACTGGATCACCACAGCTCCTGCGGAGCTTCGTGATGACGACTATCATTATCACTTTAATAGGTTAGGACTACAATGGATCACCCAATTATCTATAAACTTGTTTTGTTACAAGAATGGCAAGATTTTCAAAAAGAAGACGTTTATAAAGGGTCTGCTTTAGATCAAGCAGATGGCTATATGCACTGCTCCACCAAAGATCAAATCCAAGGAACATTAGAGAAATTCTTTACAGGAAAAACCGATGTTATCCTTTTGTCAATTGATACAAGCAAAATCAAACAGCATCTGAAATGGGAAAAATCGCCTCGGTCAGGCAGAATCTTTCCACACCTTTATGGACCCCTACCTTTGACTGCGGTGATTAAAGAAGAAAAAATTGCCTGATTTTCTTTTCAGTACAGGAATCTATTAATTTTTGATTTGAAAACAAAATATTTTATCTTTATAAAAATTAATCATAATTGTTTTTTATTCTGTATCTGTAACAACCATCCAAAGTAATGATATTAAAAAGCAGGTTTATTCTAGGTTTTCTTTTCCTTGCATTCTTTGGCGTGCAAGCTATGGGCGATGATATCCGAGAAACCCTTACAGATGAAGCATTTTGCAGACTCGCCACTCAACTCCCGGTAGCTAGACACGTCGTTAGATTAGAAGCAGATATTACTTTCTTTGGCGTTAAAATACTAACAGCTTACTCAGGTTCAGCAGTCTGCATAGGAGATGGAACAGAGTTTATAACAAGCGCTCACTGCATTGCTCCTTGGTTAGATTATGACGGTAAAATTAAACACCCTATTTATATCAGTGGGGAAGGATTAACTAGAAAAAAAATTATAGACTGTCAAGTCCATGAAAAGTATAATCATGAATATACTGAGAACATAGACCCTCATGATATCGCTTATCTTTGTATACAAGATCCCATTAAAGGTTTACAAGGTATTGAGCCAACCTATACGCAGCCTACTTGTCTAGAGAACCAATCCTTAAATATAGTGGGTTATGGGGCTAGCGGAGACACTAGATCATGGCTTAGTCGCCTTGATGGAAAGAAACGTGCAGTTAAGAGCTTTATTAACTATGTTTCGAAAAATGATCAACCTATTCTTTCAAAGATAGTTGTAAAATATAGACAACTTAATGATTATGAAGGAGCGTTTCGACCGGGAATGAGTGGGGGCGGAGGATTCCTAAATGGTCAATACATAGCAATTCCTACTTGGACCAAGATACATAGAAGAACCTGTCTTGGGATAGATCTGAGATGCTATTTAAGAAATAAACTCAAGTATTTAGCTGCTGTCGGTATTCCAGTCCCTTTTATGGTTCCTAGAGCTGGCGATACAAATAAATATATTCCCTTAAGCATACACCAAACCTGGATTGAAGCTGCCCGACAAAAAAGAAAATCTCTTAACCCAAAATAAAGGTTGCCAGGCCTAAGAAAACAGCAAATCCTAACACGTCAGTTGTCGTAGTTAAAAGCGGCCCTGAACTAATCGCAGGGTCAAAGCCAAATCGATGCAGAAGAATAGGCAAACCTGTCCCTGCCAAGGCCGCCCAAACGATATTGAAAACCATAGCTGCCGCTAAAATAAGCCCAAGGGTGATATCTTGAAACCAAAAGCTGGTAATGCTTGCCAAAAGACTGGCAAAGACTAGGCCATTAATCAGCCCCACCTTTAATTCTTTTCCAATAATCGCCCAAATACGTGTCGCCCTAAGCTCATGCGTTGCAAGGGCACGCACCATAACTGTTACGCCCTGCATACCTGCATTCCCGCCCATAGCCGCCACAATTGGCATCAAAATGGCTAAGGCTACTTTTTTTTCTAAGATCCCTTGAAACTGATAAATAACTGCAGAGGCTAAAAGCGTATCAATGAATGTAACAAGCAGCCACCTAAGCCTTGAAATCGTTGTATCCATCGTGCTGGCGTGAAAGTCTGACTCGCCCACACCTCCCAGTCTCATAATGTCTTCCGTCACCTCTTCTTCCATAACCGTTAAAACGTCATCGATTGTAATCATTCCAGCCAAACGTCCCTTATGATCGACAACAGGCGCCGTGACAAAACTATATTGGCGGAAAATAAAACCGACGTCCTCTTGAGCCATCGTCAAGGGAATGGATTTGACATCTTTATCCATAATTTCATGAAGCGTTGTGTCCTCGGGGTATTTAAATAAGCTATTTAAAGGGATTTTTCCAACGGGTTCGTAATCTTTATTAACGATAAAAATCTCATAAAAAGTTTCAGGCAATGAGAAGCGGCTTTTTTTAGGTGCCCTTAACATGTCGATTGTTTTTTTAATGGTCCAGTTCGATCGCATGACAACCATTTCGCGCTGCATCAAACGACCCGCAGAATATTCTGGATACGTTAAGCTTTGCTCAAGCCTTAAGCGTTTCTCTTCTGGGATATTTTGCAAGACGATCTTTTGATGATCTTCTTCTAGTTCATTAATAACTGAGAAAGCATCGTCACTGTCTAATTGGATAAGAGCTTGAATAATCTCTTCATCAGAAAGATGCCTTAAAATTTCAGCTCGAATATCTGCATACATTTCAGGGAGAATTTCAGGGTCTAGCTTATCATGAACCAGCTCTATAAATCGGCTTCGATCATCGATGGACAGGCTTTCAATAATAACCGCCACATCCGCAGGGTGAAGTGATTCAATGGCTTTTGTAATGTCATCAGCATCATCCATGTGCAAGGCATGACGAATCTGTGCCATCATTTCTTCGGATGGCCCATACCACTTGGGGTGGTCTACATACTGCTCAAGATTTTGATATTCTTCTTCCATATTTTAAGCGTAACTAATTTTATCCATAAATGACAGTTATAACTGATTAATAAGGACTTTAATTAGTAAGGGTTAATCAAAATAAGCACAACTCGGTAAAATATACAGAAGAAATTTTATTTTTTCTGGCTTCGGATCAGATCAACCAACTGATGAACATGCTGTATAGGGGTTTCAGGCAAAATACCATGGCCAAGGTTAAAAACGAAGGGGCCCGAATTTAGATTTTCTAAAATATTTTGAACATCATTTTGAAAATCACCTGTTACAAGTTTTTCAGGATCGAGGTTACCCTGAACAGGAGAAAATTTCTGTATGGCGCTGTGGGCCCATTTTACATCCACGAATTGGTCCAAGCCAAAGCATAAACCAGGAAGGCCCGGAATCAATGCCGGATAATTCAAAGCCACACCTTTACCGTAATAAATAATTGGCGTTTCTGGATAAACAGTCCTTATTGCTTTGTAAATTTTTTGAAGGGGGTTCCATAACCATGCTTCTCGATATTGATTGGGCACAGCTGCTGCCCATGAATCAAAGATTTGGACAACATCGCACCCTGCCTTAATTTGCCCTAAAAGCAACTTAATCACTTGATCGGTCAAAATATCCAAAATTCTATCAAATATAGAGGCTTCTGTTTCGGCAAATCTGACAATCTCGGAAAAGCCTTTGGATTTGCCGCCGCCAATCATATACGTGGCAATCGTCCAGGGTGATCCTGCAAAACCAATTAAGGCTTTATCCAAGGGTAGGGCTTTTTTCACATCTTGGATTGCTTTGAATAGCGGCTGATATTCAAAAGACAAATCCCTGTCTTTGCCATTTTTCAAAAAATGATCCCATTCAACCTTAGCAAGGATGGGGCCATGCCCTTTTTCAAACCTTACCGTTTGTCCTAAAAAATGGGGGATTGTTAAAATATCGCTAAAGATAATAGCAGCATCAAAATCGAAACGTTCGATGGGTTGAAGCGTGACTTTGGTGACAACGTCGCTGTTAAAACAAAATTCCATAAAGTCAGGAAATTTCTGCCGTTCAGCCATATATTCAGGCAAATACCGCCCTGCTTGCCTCATCAACCAAATTGGCGGAGGGGTTTTTGTGATTCCTTTTAACGCTTGGACGAGGGTGGACTGATTATTCATAAAACGGATTAATCCAACTTCAAAGCTTGGCGCTGCAATTTATTTAACTCTTCAGTTCCGTGCTTTGCCAGTTTTAATAATTCCGTAAATTCCTTTTCAGAAAAAGGATCCTTTTCCGCCGCTGCTTGAACCTCAACCAACTTACCTTGACCCGTAATGACAAAATTGGCATCCACTTGTGCGTTTGAATCTTCAAGATAGTTTAAATCCAGCATGGGCTCACCATCGACAATGCCGCATGAAACTGCCGCAATTTGATCTATAAGCGGAAAAGTTTTAATCTTTTTTTGATCCATAAGTTTATTTAACGCTTGATGCAAAGCAACATACGCGCCAGTAATACTTGCAGTTCGGGTGCCGCCATCGGCTTGCAAAACATCGCAGTCAATTTTGATTTGACGTTCGCCAAGGGCTTTTAGATCAACAACAGACCTTAGGGCTCTGCCGATTAAACGTTGAATTTCCTGGGTACGCCCAGACTGTTTGCCTTTGGCCGCCTCTCGTTCAATGCGCTCATGAGAGGAACGAGGTAACATACCGTATTCAGCAGTTACCCAACCAGATCCTGTATTTCTTAAAAAAGGCGGGACTTTTTCTTCGATTGTTGCAGCACAAATAACATGCGTATCACCAAATTTAACGAAACAGGACCCTTCGGCATATTTGACAAAGCTAGGGCCCAAAAAGACAGATCTTAGTTCACTTAGTTTGCGGTTTTGAAAACGCGACATAATCTTTATATAAAACTCTTTACCATTTATTTTGTGGATTGATGGTAGAGTGTTTTAAAGAGAGCGGCAATACTTATCTGTCAGAATCGTTGCCACTCTGCAAGATGGCTTAAAAAAATATACCACCTTTAATAATATATTAATATTGTATATCTATATTTAAATATGGAGGTGACTTAGACCCGAATTATGCCGGGTCCGAAACTGGCTGTTAAAGCCACCTTTGTCCACATATTGACAAAGGTTTATCGTGTTTAACTTTAGATACGCGCGTATCTAGAGCATAGACTACTTTTTTGTGGGATGGAACCCATATCTAAGATTGGAACTTTGTAAGCTTTTAAGAGCGATAAGAAGGGAAGAGATATAGTTTTGTTGTGGAGGCTGGGGTGGTGGCCGTTTTGGGGTTTGGAGGTGGGCCCCGCAAAGGCTAAAACTGTATTTACTACTATTCGTTAAAGCTAACATTTGCGTCCTCTTCACTACCAACCAAAACTTATTTAAAAAATCCTGTCGGGTAGCAAGGTCAAGTATTTTAATAATGATACCGGCAAGAAAGAATTCTGATTTTTTTATCTTCAACTGTATAAACCAAACGGTGTTCTTGATCGATTCTTCTTGACCAAGATCTCTCCAGCTTGTGTTTAAGAGGCTCTGGTTTCCCGGTTCCTTTAAAAGGGGATCTCTTGACTTCTTCTATCAGAGCCATAATCTTTTTAGCTTTTTTCAGATCTATTTCTATCCAATAACGCAAATCCTCAAAAGCATTATCGTCAAATTCCAAGTTCATCTTTGACTTTTTCTAGGCTACGCCCTTCTTTACGGTTCAGTGCCTCAAGAAGTCTTGAAAGATTTTTAGGAGATTGGCACAGGTAAGCTGTTTCCTGAAGAGATCGAAAATCATCTTCAGAAATGACAACAACATTCTCACCATTTTTTCTTGTCACAAGAAGGGGGGTATGATCCGCGCAAACACGATCAAAACTCTCTTTCAGATGCTTTCTTATTTCACTGTAGGAAACGGCTAGATTCATTGATGACTCTCCTCATATGTACAAGAAGATTGTACAATAAATAGCGGACCTTGTCAAGGAAAAGGGTTATTTAGACGGACCTAAGCATTCATTTTGATCTACTGCAGCACTTCATCCTTAGATTCACCCGCAGGAGCTGATGGAGGAACAACATCGCCACGACGCACCTTAACAACATTACAAAAACCAGGCGGCTCCTTCCTCTGCAGGTGGTGGCATCTCTTCAAGATCACCGGCAATAAGTCGGACTGTTGATAAAACTAAACAAATCGCTACTCTTTTAAGCACTCAAAAACTGTCCTTTAATAGTCGGTTTTCTATATTATAGGCAACAAAATGATTCGCTTTAAAGATCGAAAAACAAAATTATATTTATTTACCTGCCCTAAAACCGACTTAATCAGACCAATCGCTCTTCTCCGTAGGAATCTCAACTTTTGAAGAGGCCATCTGGGAAGACTCATCATGATCTTTAGAAGTAGCTTCCTGTACGGCAGCAATTTTTAAATTAGAAAAACCTAAGCCTCTTGAGCCCTCTTCTTCTCTATAACTAAGACCTTTAGCAAAGGTTTGATCTTGTATATTTCGAAGCTTAGAAGTCGCTTTTTTACTTTTTCTCGAATCTAATTTAACATCTTTCGGAATTGCATCTTCGAGTTTCTGTTTAAATGCAGCCGCCACTTGCTCTCTGTGTGCTTTAAGAGCCATTTTCTGCTGCGCTCTCAATTCTTCATTCCCCTTTGGTGATTCAACGCCTGCAGCAAATGTTACTCGCCTTGACTGACGCAGAGAAGGCGTCTCTTTAGATCCATCATCCTCCATAGCCACGATAATTCCACAGAAAAGAAAAAAGAACAGTATCGCCTTTGTCATTTCATTATTCCTTATATATTTGGCAAAGAATTCATTTTAAGAAGGCTGCGTGCAGCCAACAATTCAGACCCCCAAGTAGGAGAATTAGAATTTATATGTCCTAACTTATTTTCTTTACTCGAAGAATCAGAGCGACTTAAGCGATCTAGTAATTTAGGATTTTCAAGAGGATGTACAGTGGAAAGTTTTAGTGTTGTTTCTTTTCCTGTTAATGGATCCGAAATTGACTTTATCCCGAAAGCTTTCCTCTCTGTCTTTAGGTCTCTACCTTCTATAGGGCGTAATTTTACTTTTCCACTCGTTTCGGGCAAGTCATCCATCCCTAACGCTACGAAAGGGAAACACATACAAACAATGATTCTTTTTATCATGTAAATCTTGCCTATTACTCAAAGGTTTTTAAATCATCAGTAATAGATAGGTATTAAACACGCATATTGCAAATAAAAATTGAAAGCTTGTTAAGTTTTAATTCAACCAACAGCCGGCCTATACCTCATCAAATAAGCATCTTTTCGTGGGCGCCCCGGCTCTGACTCATAATAACTACGGCGAATGGTCAAGACTTCAAAACCTTCGGATTCATATAATTTGATGGCCGCAAAGTTATCTGTCGCAACCTCTAAAAATATAGGAATGTCCATTTCGTCTAAAAGGTGTCTTAATAACAAACGGCCGATCCCTTTTCGTTGAAAATCCGGTCTTACAGCAAAAGTTAAAATCTCGCACTCTTGGACAATCTTTCTGACCAAAATAAAACCGCATTCTTGTTCACCTTGAATCGCCATCCACCCACTAACACGACCCCAGTTAGTGTTTGATGTAAAAAAATCTTTAAATGTTTCCTGTGACCAGATCTGCTGCCCTATGAAACATTCTGCATGAATCAAGGCCAACACCTCAGCATCCCTTACCGTGATAGGCAGAAGCTTATATTGGTTTTCTTTTAACATAATGTGGCAAATGTAGATAATAGGGATGAAATTGCTGGTATTCTAAAGTCTCCTTTAAAGAAGAAGTTTTATAAAATTCGATTTGACAAGCCGCCAGATTTTTATCAAAGGCAATCCATCTGTCATCAAACAAATCATCTAAAGGCGGATTGAAATCCGAGATAACTCTTAAATCAGGATTATCGATTAATAGCTCCTTCACCTCATCTATTGTGTATTCAAGAGGAGTCTCGGTTCCAGCTTTTGAAAAAACTTGCCCATAGAAATCGCCCTTTTTTGAATCAATTAGCACCAAACAAGGGTTATCTGCATAGATTTTTGCGACATAATTCAAAACATCAAAATGGGTTGGCGCAAACACTTTTGCTTTTGGAAACGCTAAGGATAATCCTTGCGCTGCCGCCAAAACCACGCGCAGGCTTGTAAAGGACCCAGGCCCCTTGGGGGCGATTAATACTGTAATTGGCGGACAACCCACCTCCTGCCATGCTTTTTGAATAAAGGGCACCAAAACCATTCCTTGCGTTTCACCTGGTTGAATTTGCATAGAATGAGCTATTATTTTCCCATCTGTCTCAATGGCGACAAAGCATTCATTTTGCTGCAGGCATAAGGATAAAATCGTCATAATATTTATTTTTTCATAAAAAGCTTGAATTTCTATAAGTAAATCCATACATTTTCAGTGTACAGAATGTGAGCTAAGTAATCTCTTTAGACAATACTAAAGACATATTTGGCAAAGTAAAAAAGGATCCTTCGTGGATATTGTTCAGCGTATCGAGAATATTATAGCAGAATCCCTCAATGATAAAGGGTATAGTGTTGTTCGCGTTCAACTCAGTGGAAACACGCGAAGAACCTTGCAAATTATGATTGAAAGAATCGATGAGGAAACAATTACGGTTGATGATTGCGCAAAAGCCAGTCACGTAATTTCAGCGCAATTAGATGTAGAAAACGCTATCTCTGGTTCCTATGTGTTAGAAGTATCATCGCCTGGAATAGACCGCCCTCTTGTAAAGATAAAAGATTACCAAAGATTCGTTGGGCATATCGTTGTTGTGAAAACAACACAAGCCATTAGAAATCGGAAAACTTTTCAAGGAAAGTTGGAATCTGCAACAGAAACGGATATAACAATAACAGTGGAAAATCCAGAAAAAGATGAAGAACCTATTTTCAACATCCCTTATAGTGATATTCGCGTCGCGCGTTTACATGTCACCTTTTAATCGACTATAAAGACGATAAAGAGAATAAATTTTTTAACCATTCATGATAATGATAAAGGACACGAACCTTGGCTAGCAGAAAGATAAAACCCGTAGAATCATCCCCTCTTAATCAGCCGCGCCACGAATTACTTCAGGTTGCCGAAGTTGTTGCGCGTGAAAAAGGTATTGAAAGGGAAGAAGTTTTATCTGCCATGGAGCAAGCCATTCAAAAGGCAGGGAAAGCGAAATACGGATTTGAGCACGACATCAGGGCAGCAATTGATCGTAATAGTGGTGAAGTTTCCATTCATAGAGTTCGTGTTGTTGTTGAAGATGCAGCTGAGAACTTAACCCAAATCTCTCTTGAAGAAGCGAAACTGCAAGAACCTCATGCAGAGGTTGGTGATGAGCTTAGTGAAACTTTACCCCCGATTGAATTCGGTCGTGTTGCTGCTCAAAGCGCGCGTCAGGTTATTGTTCAAAAAGTCAGAGACGCAGAACGCCTCCACCAATTCGAAGAATTCAAAGACCGTATTAATGAAATCATTAGCGGCCTTGTAAAGCGTGTCGAATTTGGAAATGTCGTTTTAGACATTGGCCGCGGCGAAGGCGTTTTACGTCGTGAAGACCTTATCCCAAGAGAAACATTCCGCGTTGGTGACAGGGTGCGTGTTTTAATCGCTGATTTAAAACCAGATGCCAGAGGCCCAATGGTTGCGCTGTCAAGAACGCACCCTCAATTTATGGCAAAACTTTTCGAACAAGAAGTGCCTGAAATTTATGATGGCATCATCGAAGTCAAAGCCGTTGCTCGTGATCCAGGCAGCCGCGCAAAATTTGCTGTTTACACCCAAGACCCAAGCATTGATCCTGTTGGTGCTTGCGTTGGTATGCGCGGCACACGCGTTCAGGCTGTTGTAAACGAACTGCAGGGCGAGAAAGTTGACATCATCCTTTGGTCAGCAAATCCGGCAACCTTTGTTGTTAACGCATTAGCACCTGCAGAAATCATGAAAGTTGTTATTGACGAAGAATCCAAACGTGTTGACGTTGTTGTCGCCGAAGATCAACTCAGTCTTGCTATTGGTAGAAGAGGTCAAAACGTTCGCCTTGCTTCTCAGTTGACCGGTTGGAACATAGATATTATGACCGAGGCTGATGAAATCGCTCGTCGTTCAGAAGAGAACGTCAACCGTTGTCAATTATTTATAGACGCCCTTGATGTTGATGAAATGATCGCTCAGCTTTTAGCTGCAGAAGGGTTTTCAAAAATTGAGGAAATTGCCTATCTCGATATTTCTGAATTTTCAAATATTGAAGGCTTTGATGATGAAATTGCTCAAGAGCTTCAAAACAGAGCCCGTCAATATATTGCAAAAAGAGATCAGGATATTTTGAAAAAATGCAAAGACGCGGGTATGGCTGCTGATTTATTAGCTGTAGAAGGCTTAAATCCAGCTGTCTTTTCAAAACTTCTGGATGCAAAAATCAAAACCTTAGATGATTTGGCTGAATTATCAGGTGATGAACTATTAGACATTTCAGGTAAAGATGCTTTATCTCTAGAAGATGCAAATAAAGTAATTATGGCAGCGCGCGCACATTGGTTTGAATCTGAGGTTTGAATCTGAAAATGCATGAATTCGCTAACTTAGCATGAAAGTAAGAAGAAAGAATGACGGAAAAAACGGATCCTAAGAATCCAACTGGAACTGAAGAAGGTCAAAAAAAGACTCTAACTTTAAGTAAAAAGTTAGAGCTTAAAAAAGTACCTGAGAAAGACCAAGTTAGGCAAAGCTTTTCACATGGTCGCTCAAAGACAGTTGAAGTCGAAGTCAAACGCAAACGAATTCCTCTTGGAGAGAAAGCGGCTGACAAGCCAGTTAGTGATCAACAAGCCGTCTTTGGCGAACCATCTGATTCAGCGACCTTGAAACGTCTAACGCATGGTGAACTTGAAACAAGATTTAAAGCTGTTCAAGAAGCTTTGCGTACAAACGTTACAGAGCAGGAACTTCAGCCTTCATTATTAGAACAAGTTGAAGAAGAAGAAAAAGCCGAGACAGTTGAAGAAGTTCAGTCTAAAGAGCAAGACTCCCCTTTCCCTGAAGAAAGCAAATCTTCTGCTCCTAAGCCTTCTGAAAAACAAAAATCTGCCCCTGTTAAAACACAAGAAGTAAAAAAGAAACCTCACGAACAGGTTACCCCCATTATTCTAAGGGCTTCTAGCTACGGCCCATCAAAAACAAGCTTAACAAAGCCAACCATCCCTGCTGAAATGCCGATTGAAGATCTTCCTCAAAAATCGCATCATGCTCAATCTCCGAAACACGAAAAACATGTTGATGTGGATTTAGAGGATGAGGGAGCAGCTCAAAGAAAAGCCGTTCGAGGTGGAGCAGAAACCAAGAAATTACTAGGAGCCGTTCGCAAAACTGTTGAGGCTCCCAGAAAATTACATAGAAATATTCTCACCAAAGTTTTGGACAATGACGGCGGAGAAGAACGCACCCGCTCTATAGCCGCCATGAAACGTGCTCGTCAAAAGCATAAAATGCAAGGACACGATCAAGAACAACAGAAAATTATCAGAGAAGTTACCATTCCTGAGACCATTTCTGTGGGTGAACTTGCTAACCGTATGGCCGTCAGAGGAGCCGACGTTATTAAAGCATTAATGAAACTGGGAACAATGGTCACCATTAACCAGATGATTGATGCGGACACAGCGGAACTTCTTTGCACTGAATTTGGTCACAAATTCAAGCGTGTTGCTGATTCGGACATTGAACTTGGCCTTGGCGGTGATGCTGATGCTGCAGAAGACATGTACCCAAGGGCCCCGGTTGTTACCGTTATGGGTCACGTGGATCATGGAAAAACCTCGCTTCTGGATGCTTTGCGTCAAACAGACATTGTCAGCGGAGAAGCAGGCGGCATTACCCAACATATTGGTGCCTATCAGGTAACCATGAAATCGGGACAAAAAATTACCTTTATCGACACCCCTGGTCACGCCGCGTTCAGCGAAATGCGTGCTCGCGGTGCAAACGTTACTGACATTGTCGTGCTAGTTGTTGCAGCAGATGATGGTATTATGGAACAAACCCTAGAAGCTATTAACCACGCAACCGCAGCTAAAGTACCGATGGTTGTTGCCATTAACAAAATGGACAAACCTGAAGCTAATCCCGATAAGGTGCGTAATGAGCTATTACAACATGGCATCGTACTCGAAGAATACGGCGGCGAAGTCATGAGCGTTGAAGTTTCAGCGAAACAACGCCTTAACCTTGAAAAATTAGAAGAAACTATCCTGTTGCAGGCCGAAGTTTTAGATCTTAAAGCGAATCCAAATCGCACCGCCAGCGGCGTTGTTGTCGAAGCTAAAATGGACAAAGGCCGTGGTACTGTTGCCACCGTTTTGATTCAACGCGGAACCCTTCGTGTGGGCGATCTGTTTGTAGCCGGCACTGAGTGGGGCCGTGTTAGAGCCCTTGTGAACGATCATGGACAGCCCATTAAAGAAGTTACGCCTGCAATGCCAGTTGAAGTCTTAGGCTTTAATGGTATGCCATCGGCAGGTGATGAATTCTTTGTGGTTGAAAACGAAAACAAAGCCCGTGAAATCACAGCATACCGTCAACATAGAAAACGGGAAAATGTAGCTGTAGCTTCAGCCCGCGGTTCAATGGAACAAATGATGTCTAAGATTGCAGCCGGTGAAGCGCGTGAATTGCCACTGGTTATCAAAACAGACGTTCAAGGATCTCTAGAAGCGATTTCATCCAGTCTTTCTAAGTTTGCAACAGCTGAGGTCACAGCCCGTGTCCTTCATGGTGCTGTGGGTGGTATTAACGAGAGCGATGTAACCCTTGCCAGAGCGTCTGGCGGTATTATCATCGGCTTTAACGTTCGTGCCAACCCACAAGCCCGCGAAATGGCGAAAAGAGATGGCGTTGAAATTAGATACTATTCCATTATTTACGATGTCCTCGATGATATGAAAGCCATCATGGGCGGTATGTTGGCGCCAACAGTTCGCGAGAAATACCTTGGCACAGCTGAGATCAGAGACGTGTTCAACATCACGCGCGTTGGAAAAATTGCGGGTTGTTACGTTACCGAAGGTGTTGTCAAACGCGGATCAAAGGTTCGCTTGCTGCGTGATAACGTGGTTATCCATGAAGGCGATCTGAAAACATTGAAACGCTTTAAGGACGAAGTCAAAGAAGTCAAAGAAAGCTATGAATGCGGTATGGCATTTGAAAACTATCATGACATCCGCGTGGGCGACATGATTGAATGTTTTGAACTTGAATCTATTGCGCGTCAGTTGTAAAGGCGGATAGCAATGTTTGTACCCGATGAATTTCAAAAGACCAGCAGGAGGACAAAGGTCAAGGGGCGTAAATGTATAGATAATACATGCGCAACAGTTGATTTTGAGGTCCGACGAACTGGTATTTTGAAAGGCGAAGGGTATTATGACTAAGTCCCTTAATCTGTTTGTCCCGAGCAAGGCCCCCAGCCACCGTCAAGAACGCGTGGCGCAAGAGATCCGTTTTTATGTATCGTCTGTTTTAATGCGGGGGGATGTCCCTCCTCTTTATACAGAAGACGGCGAATTGATGACTTTGCCAGCTACGGTCACAATTACGGATATCAAGGTATCTCCTGATCTAAAGCACGCAACCCTGTATGTCATGCCACTGGGTGGCGAGCATCAAGAAGAAACCATTGCCTTTCTAAAGGCCTCTGCCGGTTATTTCAGAAAAGAGTTATCCAAAAAACTGCAACTTCGTGTTGTGCCCAAACTAAGCTTTCAAATCGATTTAGCCTTTGAGGCTAATAAGAAAATTGACGATTTGTTTCGGAAGATTGAAGGGTAGCTTTTTAAGTCAAAGCTTCTCCTACCACCACATAATGTACGGGCATATCATAAGAAGCAAATAAGTGAATTCTCACTTCTACAAATTTACGCCCATTTTTGTCATTACTATATCCAATACTAAGCTCATGGAGCTCTTTACCTACAGGCTCTTTAATAAGATTTCCTCCTATAAACTGAGCCGGATAAAGAGGTCCTGCACCTTGTATCAAACTATTTAAGAGAGGTTTGAATCCATCAATACCAAGCTCTGCAACTGCATAAGAATGAGCAATCTTAGCTAACATTTTGCCAAAAGGTAATGCTTTAAAACCTTTGGTTAAGTTTAGTTTTCCATTTAACTTATTAATACAGTCATTAAAATTATCGCGAAGAGGACGAACACAAATTTTCCCTGCAAATTCTGTAGTAGGTGTTTCTCCTAATAAAATTCCAGGAATCCACTGAAAATGAAACATTAAAAGAACTGCAGGTAAATCATCTAGAGCTATTTCTTTAGCTTTCTTATTAACTATTTCTATAGGAACAGTCGTTCGAGTTTTACCACTCCTACTACCAATTCCCATATAAAATCGATTGTTACCAAATTTTCTGCTTAAACAGTGATCTTCAAATTTTTTCGTTGCGCTTTGGCATCTTGAGCAACTTGCTTTTGGAAGAACAAGTCTTCCTCCTAATCCATATGGAATTATATGCTCATCTGTTAATTCTGTGATGGGTTTCTCTTTCTGACAATAAACACACTTACCAACTGGCGCATATAGTTTGTGTTCCGTAGTAACAAAATTCTGTGACATATCTTAAAAATTAAACCCTCTTTATTTTCTCATCTTTTAAAATCAATAATCTTTACCCTCCTGGATCCCCACAACTGCCAAGCGGCTTTGCGATTCGCCATGACGCAGCATTCCTCGTCATTACGAGGAGCCAAAGGCGACGTGGTAATCCGGGAATCATAGGTATACACTTCAAAATACCTGGATGGCCACGCAACTTCGTTGCTCGCCATGACAAAGTAGATTGCGTCATCGCGACCGCGAGCAAAATGTGGCGGATGGCGATCCAGAAAACAGGTATCTTCATTTTCATTGGCTATATGATTAGTTTTAGGGCGGGACATATTAAACTGGCAAGACCTTATTCTATATAGGCTCAAGAGAATTTATTCAGAAGTTCCTCAAGAAAACTTACTGAACGGTAACTTTCTCGCCCACCTCTCTTAAAAAATCAAAAAATTTCCCGATCATTAAACATTGATTAATCATACCGCATTTTAAAATTTAACTTAATATTAATAAATAAAATATAGAATAGTTAAATTAAAACTTTTTCTGTTTAGAGATGATAAAGGAACAAAAAATGTCTCAAGCGAAATCAAGCCGTATAGGTAAATGTCTTAGCGCCCTTCTGCTGACAAGTCTTTTATGGGGTGGATCGGCATTTGCAAGCTCAGAGACTTTTGATGCTCTTAAGGCAAAGTTTGAAGCAGAGAGAAATACGCTGCTTTTAGCGAAGCTTGTAGAATCATCTTTTACATCTGACCCGCAAAATACTACAAAATTAACAGGTATGCTTATGGAAAGGCTTGAGAAGGAAAATAATCCCTTGTACGCATCCATTCTCGCCAGAGTCATTTGTAAAATTGATCCCGATGCGTCTTTAAATTTGGTTAATCATCTTTCAAAAAGAATCCTAATTGAGGTTGGCAATAACCACGACGATAAAATCAATCTGGCTCAAACAATCCAATATATTTTAATAGAAGCTCCTGCAGAGAAAAATAAAATCACCCCTGCAGATCATAGTGATAGCGCGTCTGTAGGTCATCACAGTGATAGCGATCATGAAGGAAAGAAGTAAGTCGTAACTTTTCTCAAATATTAAATCAGAAAATGCAGGCGGTAATTAAGAGTATTTAAAAACTCTCTTTTACCGCTTTTTCTTTTCCTCACCGTCACCCCCTTAGACGGTGAGATGTTCTGTCGTAAAAACTATTAAAACTTCCACAGCTCAAAATAAAAAACACCTTGATCCAATTTCGGAAAAACACCATAAAAAAGCATTAATGTCAATCTGCAAAAAATCACGTTGATAGTTTTGCGTATTTTTACGCAAGTTATTAACACTATCTAACGTTTTTGTATTTTGAATAAATAAATATATTACCCTATTTCAGCACAAGAGGTATCAAATGATCCATAAAACATCTTTTAAAATCTTAACAACCAGCATGATGGCTTTACTTGCTAACAGCTCTATTATACCGGCAAATGCTTCCCAGGATGAGGCCGGAACAACCTCTAAGCAGTTACGACGTGTGAAGACGACTCCAGAAAGAATGACTAAACCCTTTGCTGCGCCGGGTTATGTTCATATGGGAACAAAGTTAATCCTAGAACCAATATCAGAAATCACAAAAGACAGTGATGAAAAAAAATTAGGGCACCCTAGAAAAAAGGTAAAAACCGGTCAAAACATAACTGAAGTGATTAAAAATGATGCAGAAGATCTTGCCATACCCTTATCTCAACCGACCGCACCTGCAGGATTTATCCGTTTGGGTGAGCATCAAAATTCGCAAATTGGTGACGCAAACACACAAGCTGCAATTAATAGGCTAGAAATAAGTATTATGAAATCTGAGATTCTACCAGCATTGGATGATTTACTTGAACTAAAGCTGAGTGGACAACCTGCCCCTCGCCTACCAATCAACGAAGAGCTTTTAACAATTGTTGAAAAATTAGCAAGTGGCAAGCCAAAAGAAGCATCAGATTTGGCAAATATCCTTCTTATCAGAGTCAATGCCCATGAATCTACAGAAGGCCCTATTGACGAATTTTCAAGGCTTGGCCTCTATGCTGTTCAGGCCGTTTTACACCTTTTAGCTGGCACCCCTTACGAAGCTTTAAATAACTTTTTAGAATTAAGACAGCTGGGAATTTCATGGTATCCACACAAACAACTAAAAGGTTTATTCTGCAAGCCCGGCGACTTTTATCACTATTTAAATCAATTTGTTTCATCTGCTGAAGCAGCATCAATTTGGGGAGAGGCAGAGAAGTATGATGAAAGAATTCGTAAATTATGGCAAGGTCATACGAAATTCGCTTGGGATCAAGAGCAAAATGATGAAATTATAACTTACCTAGAAGGCCTAGGAGATGTGGCAGGCGAAGAGGGGGAATTAACATTCCTTCATACTTTATATGTTTTAGGTAAAATGCAATTACACCAAGGCCGACATAAATCTTCCGTTCCATCTTTAGAAGCCTCTCAAATAACCTTAAGCAAAATATCTAGCTATCGCTTTAAGAATCTTTTTTCTTATCGCAATGCTGCAATAGAAGTTTTTCTGGGGGATGCAAGATGGTTTAGAGCGCAACTAGGAGGAGATGAATCCCTTTTGAGTGAGGCTCTTGATCATTACACTCATGCTGTTTCTCTTATTGAACCAGAAAAAGGCCTTGGCGCTGATATGATTAGAAATTCCTTTAATCATTTAAAAGAAGTTATTCCAGTTTATGCAGCATCACCAGACGTCGAGAAAATAGCTAAATTGGCACTATTCAGGGAAAAATTAATTGTATTGGCTTCTGGCCTACCCCACATAGATGTTCCTGAAATCATGATGATTTTAGAAGCTGAGATCCAAAAATTGACAACTCCCTTGACAGCAGTGGCAACAACATCTGTACCTACAAAAGATTCCACTTCTGCAGTCGTTACAACGGCTCCCAAACCCAAAAAGAAGTCTAGTAAAAAAAGAAAAGGCAGAGGCGATGAAGATGAAGAATCAGGAGAATACTATGATGGTGGCGCTCAGGGTGAGGATTTTCTGAACTTTTATAGCGAGTACCAACAACCACCTGAAAAAAGGAAATAATAATTTCTGCGTACAGTTAAAATGGGTCCCTTAGGGGGCCCATTATTTCAGCTGGCACCATTCCTTTTTCGTTTGAACCCAAGTGTTTTCGAAAAGGGCCTTTCGAATGGCTGTCATAAGACGATTCATAAAGCTAACGTTATGAATGGAAATCAAGGTAAAAGCCAATAGTTCTTGGGCCTTTAGCAAATGATGAATATAAGCCCTTGAATAACTAGCGCACGTCTGGCAAGGGCATCCCTTTTCAATGGGATCTGCATCAAAACGAAATTGACTGTTTCGAAGGTTGATATGTTCCTTTTCGCATGATTCTTGTGTGTTCGGCTTTACCAAAGCACCGCCATGTCTAGCAAGGCGCGTTGGATGCACACAATCAAAGGTGTCAATCCCTTGCTCAACGCCTGAGAAAATGTCACTAACACCGCCAATACCCAAAAGATGGATTGGGCGTTCGCGGCATAGGTGTTCGGTTGCGATCCCAACCACATCTTGCATTTGATCCTTGCTAGCTCCTAAAGATCCACCCACGGCATGTCCAAAAAAGGGATGATTGTTTACAAATTCGCAACCCTCTTTCCGTAAATCTGGATAAACGCCGCCCTGGATAATGCCATACAGTGACTGCGTTCCGTCATCACCGCGTTTAAATTCAGCCAAGCTTCTAAGGGCCCAGCGATGACTCATTTTCATGGATTCAGCTGTGTAGTGTTTATCAACATGATAAGGCGTGCATTCATCTAAAACCACAATCAGATCAGCACCCAAATCGCGCTGGATTCGAACCGATGCCTCTGGAGTTAATAAACATGATTTTCCATCAACATAGGATTTAAAACGGGCCCCTTCTTCAGTTATTTTTAAAAGAGTTTTCTGACGCCCGGTCATTCGCCTGCCTTTTATTTCTGAAGCAACTGACCCATGACCCAAGCTAAAAATTTGAAACCCACCTGAATCAGTCAGCATGGGCCCCCTCCAGCCTGTAAACTTTTGAAGGCCGCCCATTTTTTTGACAATCTCAGGGCCTGGCTGTAACAATAAATGATAGGTGTTCGACAAAATGATTTGCGTGCCTGCATTTCTCATATCTTCGGCACTTAGGCCCTTCATCGCTGCTTTGGTTGCGCAGAAAATAAATGCAGGCGTTTCAATAACACCATGCGGCGTTGTAATACGACCAAGACGTGCTCTACCTGGAGAATGTTCAGTATAATCAAATTTAAACACGATAACTCGCATACATAACAGGGGTTCCTAAAAGATTCACAATTAATCTTAATAAATAAGTTCCAATAACATAGCTAACCATCAGCGTATAAAAAGGAAGCGGCGTAGGGCTTAATAAGACCCACGCAATATAACTGAAAATGAAGCTATCCAAAAGGCCAGAAAGAAACGTCGATACATTTTGTCTAAGCCAAATGTATCGGCCATTACTAAGGTTACGAATTTTCTGAAAAATCCAAATATCAAATAACTGACTTAAAACATAGGCAATTAAGCTAGCAAATAATAACCTAGGAGTCGGCGTAAATAATTTAAGCATGGCTAAGTAATTAGAATTTGCAAAAGCACCTATTTCTGGCGGACTGACCCCTTCCGATAAAGGTGTATGACCTAAGGTTAGAATCATCAAGAGAGTAACGAGGATTTGCGAGATAAAACTTAGCCATAAAGCATGTTTTGCGGTATCAGACCCATAATGTTCGGTCAAAATATCGCTAACAAGATAGGTTGTTGCAAACACAACAGTGCCAAGAGCCACCGGTTCCGGCGAAAAGATAAACTTAGCTGCATGCAAAACCTGTATATTGGCAACAATAATGGCGATTGCGTTATAGACATAGAGCCCTGTTGCTCCAAAATAACGCAGCATGCCCAAGATTGTAATGGCACAAATCAAAAAAGTTATAAGAGAGAGAATTTCCGGAGAAAGATTCTCAAGTATTAAAATCAGATAATGAACGAAGTTATCCATGGGGAAAAGCAAAAGGGCACAGACAAACTATCTGCGCCCCTTCATTAAAAAGTTTAGCTATGCAGAAACTTTTGCAGCGATACGGTCCATAACAGCTTTTTTCAAAGCAGCAACCTTTGGCCCAAGTTTCGCAGCAGGAGTTCTGACTAGAAATGAATCAAGACCACCATGAAATTCAATGGTGCGGATTCCAGTTGTTGACAGGCGCATACGCACCATTCGTCCAAGAGCTTCGCTCATTAAAGAAGTCTCTTGCAAATTTGGCAAGAAACGACGACGCGTTTTGTTGTTAGCGTGGCTGACATTATTGCCTGTCAGAACACCTTTTCCTGTAATTGTGCAGCGCTTAGCCATCTTAAATCTCCATGTAGAAATGCATATTATTTATAGCGGACTTAGAAAAGTGAGTCAATATTTTAATAGGTTAATAGCCTTATCATCTGACAAATTTTTAAGGCTATTTTTAACACTATATTAATAACATATATTTATATTTAAATATGGAGGTAAGTTAGGCTCGGATTGTGCCGGGTCCGAAACTGGCTGTTAAAGCCGCCTTTGTCCAAATATTGACAAAGGTTTATCGTGTTTAACTTTAGATACGCGCGTATCTGAAGAAACCCAAAATGTTTCAAAGAGCCGGGCAGGCGTTTGAAAGTCCTGGAGTGCAGTGTATAGAAATACATGAGCACCAAGACCCTGAAAAACAACGAACCCGAAATTTGAAACAGAAAAGGTATAAACTGCTTTTTTATGGGATGGAACCCATATTAAGGGTTGGAACTTTGTAAGCCTGTTAAAGGTGATAAAAAAGGAAGAGAGTTTTGTTTGTGGAGGCTGGGGTGGGCGGCCGTTTTGGGGTTTCGAGGTGGGCCCCGCAAAGACCAAAACTATAACCATTGCACCTCGATAAAGCCAATAATTGCCCCCTCGTCAACCAACCAAAAAACATTTGAAAATCTTGCCAGAGGATAAAAGACTATCGGCTAACCTGCATTGAAGGCTCTCTCATCACTTTCATCAAATAAATGGCAGCTAATACGGTAAAAACAGCACCGCCCCAAAAGGCACCCACTGCACCGCCCATCATATCCGATAAATAACCAGCAACTGAGTTTCCAATCAAAACAGCCGTACCGCTGGTTAAATAATAAAAAGCAAAAGCTGTTCCGCGCAGATGAGGCAATGTTGTTTCAGCAATAAGCGCTGCAATTAACCCTTGTGTCATTCCCATATGAAGGCCTGCTAAAAGCATACCTACAAAAATACCTGCAGGCGCGTGAATACTGATAATTACTAAGTTTGTAACCGTCAGCACCAAGATACCAGTTAGTAAAAGCTTATGGCGATTATACTTGTCAGCAAGCCTACCAATTGGCAATGAAATACCCGCATTAACAATATCATACGCAACCATCAACAAAGGCAGCATTTGAATCGACCACCCCAAATCCTTGGCGCGCAAAGTTAAAAAAGCCTCACTAAAACGAGCCAGCATAAGCAAAAAAGAAACGCCTAATAATTTCCAAAAAATAGGAGGTAAATACTTCGCATCTCTCCAATGCCATGGACGCTGCTTAATCTCTGTTTCTTCGGCTGGCGGCTTTACAACAAAATACAAAATTAAAAAAGCAACCGCTGCAGGAATAATCGAAAGCCAAAATACCAAACGATAATTATGCGGCGATAAATGCATCAATAGCGCAGCAATACCGCCGCCAAACACTGCCCCAAGGGTGTACAGCATATAACGAAGACCATAGCTTGACCCCTCTTTGTGTTGAGGCGAAAGATCCGCAATTAAAGCATCCGTTGGCGCTGAGCGTACCCCTTTACTAAAACGATCAATCGATCGCGCCAAAAAAATCCAACTAATGCTGGCCGCCACAGCAAACATTGATTTAACGACAATACTTAAAAAGGTGCCAACCAAAATAAGCGGTTTCCGTGACTTCCAATAATCGCTCAAAACGCCTGAAAAAACCTTGGCTAGGAATGCTAAAAAGACAGCAACCCCTTCAATCATACCAAGCTTCGTTTTTGATGCGCCCAGAACTTCCGTCAAAAATGTCGGAAGCAGGGTAAACACCATCACGGTTGCCGTGCTCCAGAAAAAGCTCATCCATGCTATTCCCCAAAGACTGCGGTTGTCTGCAGGATTAGGCGACATAACAAAAAAATGTTTCAAAATAATAGTCCCTTAAAAGACAAGAAGTCTGAAGATTTTTTAATCTTTATCAGTTAATCTATGCTATGGGAAAATCAAAAAAAGAGCAAAGCAAATGAGCGAAAAGTACGTACAGAGCAAGTCTATCAACCTTTGGACAGAGGCGTTTGGCAATCCAAAAGACCCTTCTGTTATTCTGATTTCTGGTGCCGCCAGCCAAGGAGTTTCTTGGTCTGCTGATTTTTGCAAGCTACTTTCTGATCAAGGATTTTACATTATTCGCTTTGACCCCAGAGACACCGGCTTTTCAACACATATTGATTTCACTAAATCTCCCTACAAAATGAATGACATGGCAGATGACGTTATTGAAATCATGAATTCATATGGTTTTGAGAAATCTCATATCCTTGGAAGCTCAATGGGCGGTTATATTGCCCAAATCTTGAGCATTGACCAGCCAAGCCGCGTTCAAAGTTTGACTCTTATAATGTCGACGATGGACTTTACGCCGCAAGTTTATTCCCTTATGGGGATGAGCACTGCTTTTCTAAGTTTGCCCGGCCCAAAGCCAGAGGCACTCGAGCAACTTAAAAAATTGTTTAGCGGCGCTGACCTGAGTAATCCAGAGGTATGGATGGACAAAAGCCTTAAAACAGTTCAGATTTTTAACGGAGATCAAGCCCCTTTTGATGAAGAGGAATATAGAAAAACCTTAAAGCTTGCCTTTGATCGTATGAATCCCTCTGTTCCCATAAAAACCCCACATAACCATGCCCTAGCCAGCGGATTTGGCCCGACTCAATTTGCGGCTCAAAAAATTAAATGCCCTGCTTTAATCATCCACGGATCGAACGACCCCATTATTCCCGTTGATCATGCCCATGCAACCGCAAAGGCCATTGAACATTCAGAAAAATTCATTATCGAAGGAATGGGTCACGCGAGACCTAAAATTTATGATGAGGTTATTGCGGATAGGTTAGGAGATTTTTGGAAATCTGTTAAGGATGATTAAAAGCATCCTTATTGAGGGGTATATACTAACTCATTACCCTCGAGTTTATACCTCTCACCATTTTTCATAATGAGACAAAGAACGTTATTTTCAGCTTGTGCACTCGCTATTTTGCTTAAATAGCCCCCCAAATCAATTTCGACAAATTCCATTTCATCTCTATTGAGAACTTTAAGAATGTGGTAATTCCACAAAGCATTTGTGTATCTTGCCAATATGTAGATAGTATCATTCGCTCTTAATAATTTCTCTAGTTTTCTACCAGATACTTTTTTTATTTCTTTGATTTCGAGATCTAACGCTTCTCTTAATAGATCTCTCTGCGCAATGTTCTGTTCACGTTCAACTATCGTCTCTTCGTCAGAAGAAAGTCTTGAATTGGTCTCAACCATCCCTAAAAGCAGAATAATCAATATACTAATTTGTTGAAACATTGACCGCATCCTTATTCAATTTTCATGAATCAATACAAGACTTATACATAAAATTTGTCAAGCTGACACGTTAGGTCTTGATACAATACGCATGAACCCTGGGCTCAAGTCATAGGGATACTCATGCGCAAATAATCTTTAAACCACTTGCATACTATCTGTGGCCTTGCTTCCTTGAAGAATAACCTACTTTCATCTCTGAAGCGTATTTTTGTTTTCCTGAAGCCTTCCCTGTTGACTTTCCTGCTGCTTTTCCCGGAGAGCGGCTTACCGAAGCTGGGCGAATACTACAGTTAGCCATTTCTGCTCCTGAAATTAAAAAATGCCTATTTAAATCTGGCTGCCCTATGCCCATTGCCAAGCTGCTATCTCCTACATTTTGCATACATTCAAAAAGCGTTGTAAAATCCAGCCTTCCATGTAAAGCTATTTTTCCTACAGAGTCTCTATGAAATGATATTTTTGTAAACATAGAAGGACTTCCTTCTAAAGCCTCGAAAGTAATGGATTTCACACCACAAAAAACAGCAGCGTTAAATTCAAATTTATTTCCTTGTAAAGTCAGTTTTCTTGTTTGGAAACTATCAAGAGGATATTGTACTCCATCTATTGTTAAAAAGGCCCAACCTGTTATCCTTCCAAATACATCTTCATCTGCAGGGTTAACCGATACAAATGTGCCAGGATAACTTTTAGCATCAATATTGTTGTTATGCATTCGTACGGCGACTGTATCATCTCCCTCTCTATGTTCTTTTACCAGAGATAAATGTGTACTCTCGCATCTTTTAAAGGATATATCGGAGTCATTCATAGAATATCGAGTTGCCGCATTTCCACATTGCGCTCCTATTAAAACCATAATACACAACAAAAATTTCATAAAATTTTGATCCTCTTCATAAAAAGCTAATTTAAGAAAACATACACCTCTATAAAAGCACTAAAATTATCTTAAACTTATTTAAAATTTTTTGTAAATATCTTGATGAAATGGTTTCGCTTTTATGTGAAGATTTTCTATCGATACATCATGGGTATATGTTATGAAAAAGAGTTTTTTATTTGTGAGTTTAGCATCTTTTCTCTTAATAAAAGGAGCAACTTCCATGACGGATAACACGCCATTTTCCCTGTCAAGCCCCGCATTTTCTCATCAAAGCGACATTCCCGCAAAATATACCTGCGAAGGGGCGAGCATCAGCCAGCCCTAAAATGGACAAATCCACCAAAAGGCACAAAAACTTTTGCCCTGATTATGGAGAACCCTGATGCTCCCCGTGGCACTTGGGTTCATTGGATTCTTTTTAATATTCCAGCGGGTGTAACCGAGTTTCAAGAAAATATAGAATATTTTGCCCAAGGCGAAAAACAAGGCATGAACAGCTGGGAAGAACATAATATTGAAGGCGGGAAACGCGGCAACGTAAAATACGGTGGCCCCTGTCCACCAAGCGGAAAGCACCGTTATTTCTTCACACTCTATGCGCTTGATTGTGAGTTAACTGTTGCCGAAGGGGTCAAGAAAGATGATCTTCTTAAGGCGATGGAAGGGCACATCTTAGGATCTGCACAACTTGTTGGTTTTTACGCTAAAACCAATTCACATAGTCACTATTCCAAGGCGGGCTAAAAGCGCATTGTCCTTTTCGGGAGTAATGCCGGGCGTAATCAGTAGCTTTTCACCATAATGAATGGAATTTGCGCCTGCAAAAAAACATAATGCCTGCATCTCTTCACTAAACATATGCCTGCCACCTGTAAGTCTGACCCTGGACTTTGGCATTAAAATGCGTGCAACTGCTATTGTTTTCACAAAATCAATCGGATGCAAGGAATCATTATCATGCTCTAAAGGTGTTCCTTCAATGGGCACAAGCCTGTTAATGGGTACGCTTTCTGGATGAGTCGACATATTCGCTAAAACAAGCAGCATGTTCGCTCTATCATCTTCTGCCTCGCCAAGACCAATAATCCCGCCACAGCAAACCTTAAGGCCAGCGTTTCTGACATGACCTATTGTTTCCATACGATCATCAAAATTACGGGTAGTGATAATTTTTGAATAAAACCCAGGCGAAGTATCGATGTTATGGTTGTAAAAATCGAGGCCAGCCTCTTTTAATTTTTGTGCCTGATGGCCCTTTAATAACCCCAAGGTTACACAAGCCTCAAGACCAATCTCCTTTACGCCCTTGACCATTTCGACGACTTTATCTAAGTCTTTATCGGTCGGCCCGCGCCAAGCAGCCCCAATACAAAACCGACTGGCCCCTGTCTCCTTTGCGTAACGGGCTTTTTCTAATACATCATCAACCTCCCAAAGAGGTTCCTTTTTAAGCCCTGTATTAAAATGTGCCGACTGCCCGCAATAAGAACAATTTTCTGGGCAGCTGCCAGTTTTAACGTTTAAAATCGTGCTTGCTTGGATTTCATTTGGATTAAAGTATTTTCTATAAAGCGTGTGCGCTTTGAACAATAAATCATTAAAAGGCAAAGCAAATAATTCGTTGACTTCTTCAAGAGTCCAATCATTGCGGATATCATTTTCTAAAGGATTTGATTCTTTTTTAGTTGCCAAACAAGCCTGCATAGTCTACCTAATCCACTAAATAGTTTCATTGAAAACGCCGATGAAAATTCTCGCCAGTTATAGCAAGGTTTGTTCCAAGTTAAAAGATTTATCTCTTTACAGAAAATTAGCAAAAGGTCATAAAAATAAACCCTGTTTGGATTTTACATCCAACAGCTATTTATCATTAAACACGTACCCAAAAGTGATTCAAAATGCCCAAGACTATGGAGCAAAATTTGGGACCAGTGGAAAATCCTCCAGGCTTTTGCAAACTGAGCAATCTATTTATTTAGATCTTGAAAAAAAGATCGCGAGGGACAAGAAAACAGAATCAGCGCTTTTGTTTAATTCTGGATTTCAAGCGAATGTTTCTGTACTCGAAGCCCTTCTGGATAAAAAAACTTTGGGCGCAAAACCATATGTCTTTTTTGATCGGGCCAATCACGCCAGTCTCTATCAAGGCTCTCAGTTAGCAGGCGCTCAAATCTTTCGCTACCATCATTTAGATATGGATCATCTGAGATCTCTTTTAGAAACTTATGCGTCCCTCGATGTCCCCAAATTTATTATCACTGAGACCGTTTTTGGTATGGACGGCGATGTTGCTGACTTAAGCCTTATAACAACTTTAGCAAAAACCTATAATGCCTTTTTGTATGTGGACGAGGCTCATGCAACAGGTCTTTTTGGCAAAAATGGTTATGGTTTGTCGACTGATTTTCATGACAACATAAATCTTTGCATGGGCAGTTTTAGTAAAGCCTTAGGATCTTCGGGTGGTTATGTTGCCTGCTCAAAGCAGCTAAAAGAATATCTGGTTAACAAATGTGGTGGGTTTATCTATTCAACAGCCCCCTCGCCTATGATTATTGGCGCCTGTGATGCCGCATGGGATTTAATCCCAACACTAACATCTGAGCGCACACAGATCTTTGAAATGGCGAACTATTTAAGAAAATGCCTTAAAACTCTTAGCCTTGATACCGGCAAATCAACATCACAAATTGTCCCTATTATTATAGGAGATGAAAATAAAGTTCTGTCTATACAAAAACGATTACAGGAAAAGGGAATTTTTGTATCAGCCATCAGACCCCCAACAGTTCCACCTAAAACCGCAAGACTTAGGGTGAATATTAATAATAGTCATAATGTTAGCCATATCGACACTTTTGTAAATGAGCTGAAATCATGTCTTTAGGTTTCGTTTTTTCACCGGGTTGGAGCTTTGATCGGGAATTTTTTAAGCCCTTAGCTACCTATTTAAAAGATTATCAGCATGTTTATTTAGAAGACAATCCAGATTTAAGCAAAGGTATTTGGATTGGAATTGGTCATTCTTTGGGCTTTTCCCGCCTTCTTTCTTTGCCACTTCAAGGATTGGTTAGTATTTCAGGATTTGTGCGTTTTTGTGCCCACAACCCCGCCCAAACAGGCACACCACTTCGTGTTATAGATAGGATGATTGAAAAATTTGAAATCGACCCAAAAGCCGTTCTAAAGGATTTTTACAAACAAGCAGCTATACCCAATGGATCTCAAAAGATCTGCAGGAGTACGAAGACCGAGGAGCGGAGTGTATATGAAATACGTGAGCACCGAAGATCTGATGTAGGACGAACAGATATTTTGAAAAACGAAGGGTATATGGAAAACTCCTTGACGGATCCTTTCATTCGTTTTAATAAAAAGCAACTCCTTGATAATCTTGAGTTTATGAAAAAGATGGATTTTACATCTGCGTTTCAAGCAATGAACGTGCCTATGCTTTCTCTTGCAGCAAAAGACGATCAAATTGTGCCTTTTGCTTTGACAGAAGAAACTTTTAAATCAAGCATCATCCTTGAAAAAGGTGGTCATGGAATGGGCTATACCCATGCAGATTGGTGCGCAAAAAAAATAAAAAACTGGATCTCTAATGACCTTAACTTCTAAACAAAAAGTCATCAATGCTTTCGATAAAGCGGCATTAACATATGATCGTTATGCTTACACTCAAAAACGTATTGCAACAAACCTTGCCTGTGATTTAATCGGGAGGAATAATAATCCTCAATCCATCCTTGAAATTGGCTGTGGCACCGGCTTTTTAACGCAACCTCTTGCTTCTCATTTTAAGGATATTCCCTACAGCGCTACTGATTTTGCCCCTTTGATGGTGAAGTCTTGCCAAACGAAATTTGAAAATATTTCAAAAATAAGCTCTTTTGTGATGGATGGTGAAAACCTGCCCCTAGAGACTAACGCTGATTTGATTTGTTCAAGTATGGCGTTTCAATGGTTTGAAAATTTTGAAACTTCTGTTCGTAAATTATGGGAAAAAACCAACATTCTGGCCTTTACAGTCCCTGTTGAAGGAACATTCCAAGAACTTCATGACACCTACAAACAATTTAATTACTCTGCAGGCTTCAAACCATTAATCCCCGCTGACGCATTATACAAATTATGCCGAAATTTAAAACCAAACAGCTTTCAGTTTCAAATCCGGAATGAAGTTGAATATTTCCAAAACATGCTTTTATTTATCAAGCAACTAAAAGGGACAGGCGCCCAAACCCCTATAGCTAATTACAGTCCCGTTAATATCAGGCCCATGCTTAATTATCTTAATGGTGGTTTTTCTGTAACCTATCAGATCGCTTACTGCATTTTAGAAAAGTAATACCCGATGAGGATCTTTGTTACAGGCACAGACACAGATGTTGGAAAAACAGTTGTCTCTGCCTGGCTTTGTTATCATCTAAAGGCATCTTATTGGAAGCCGGTTCAAAGCGGAACTAGCGAAGGCACTGATTCAAAAACTGTCTGGGATCTTTCCAAAACTGAAATTTTTCCAGAAACTTACTCATTGAAAGCACCTTTATCTCCTCACCTAGCAGCTTCTCTTGAAGAGGTTCAGATTGATCTTGAGAAAATCAACCTTCCTAAAACGGATAAACCTTTGATCATAGAAGGCGCTGGCGGTGTTATGGCCCCTTTGAATAACAAACACACCATACTTGATTTAATTGAGCATTTAAAAGTACCCACCATAGTTGTAGCTAGAAGCACGCTTGGGACCATTAATCACACATGTTTAACTCTACAAGCTCTTCGTTCTCGCTCTCTTCTCATTTTAGGGGTTATCATGAACGGTCCTCAAAATTCTGACAATAAAGAGGCCATCGAACATTTTGGGAAGACAAAAGTTCTTGCTGAAATTGAACCTTTAAGGCTACTAACAAAGGAAGCAATTTCACAAATTCCTTTTCCCTCTTCTCTTCACGGACTTTTAAATGGATTCTCTTTTAGTTAATGACGCAAATCACGTTTGGCATCCTCTTCGCCAAGCACAAACAGATATTACCGTCACACCGATTTTAAGCGCCAAAGGCAGCGTTTTATATGGCGAAAACGGTCAAGAATATCTGGATATGGTTTCCAGTTGGTGGGTTAATCTTCATGGTCACGCCCATCCTAAAATAGCTAAAGCCATTTTTGATCAAGCTCAAACATTAGAACAAGTCATTTTTGCTGACCTGACGCACAAACCAGCAGTTGAATTAGCCTCTCGTCTGGCAAGGCTTTTGCCGGAACCTCTTACGCGGGTTTTCTTTTCTGATAATGGCTCAACAGCTGTAGAGGTTGCTTTGAAAATCAGTTATCAATATTGGCACAACCAAGGGCAAGGCTATCGTAAACGTTTCATTTCCTTTGAAGGCGGCTATCATGGTGATACTTTTGGCGCCATGGCAGCAGGTAACGCTGCCCATTTTCATGCGCCTTTTCAAGAGTTTTTATTTGATGTGGATGTCATGCCCTATCCTCACACCTTTGATGGCGACCGTGAGATAGAGCAAAAAGAAGCATCTGCTCTGCAGCATTTTAAAGATCATCTTGAGAAATATGGCAATCAAACAGCATCTTTGATCATTGAACCTCTTCTGCAAGGGTCCAGCGGCATGCGTATGTGCCGCCCCGTGTTTTTGCAAAAAATGGTAGCGATGGCTAAATCTTATGGGATTCTGGTTATTTTTGATGAAATTATGACTGGCTTTGGCCGAACAGGATCCTTTTTTGCTTGCCAAAAAGCATCCGTTACTCCTGATTTAATCTGCCTGTCCAAAGGGCTTACAGGTGGATTTCTACCCTTATCCGTAACTGTTGCAAGTGAGTCAATCTATAAGGCCTTTTTAGGGGATACTTTTGACAAAGCCTTTGCTC
Organism: Alphaproteobacteria bacterium; assembly: GCA_019749935.1. Lineage (GTDB taxonomy): Bacteria > Pseudomonadota > Alphaproteobacteria > Paracaedibacterales > CAIULA01 > CAIULA01. The sequence goes on along the minus strand of JAIEPD010000029.1, from coordinate 3,362 downwards.
ATTCGCATTCTTTTACGGCCAATCCACTGGGGTGCGCTGCGGCACTGGCAAGCCTTGAATTGTTTGAAGAAGAAAATACTTTGCAAAAAATCAAACAAATCGAAACCTGGCATCATCATCACATGGCCAAGCTTTCAAAACACCCAAATGTGATAAAAGCCAGAATTATGGGAACCATTGCCGCTTTTGATATCAAAAGCGAAGAATCAAAATATGCCCTGCCGATTGTCGCAACCTTGAAAAAAGCCTTTTTAGAGCGCGGCCTTTTGATACGACCATTAGGAAATGTTGTTTATTTGATGCCGCCTTATTGCACAACAGAAAAGCAGTTAACACACGCTTATGATTCGATAAGAGAGGTTTTAGATCAGATTTAGGGTTTTTTTAGCTTCTATTTTTATAAAAATTTAAAAAAACCAAATCTTTTGCTTGCTATTTCTAACAGGGGGTTGCTAAAAGAACCTTGCAATGATTGAATGAAAATAAAATTATTCAAACCTGAATAAAAAAGGAAAATAAATTGACCAAGAATGTGGTGGTAGTCGAATCACCTGCCAAAGCGAAGACAATTAATAAGTACCTCGGCAATGATTATGTTGTAATCGCAAGCTATGGCCACGTTCGTGATTTACCTCCTAAAAACGGTTCGGTGCTTCCTGACAATCAGTTTTCAATGATTTGGGAAACGGATAATCGCGGTGAAAAGCAAATCAACGAAATCTTATCTGCTCTTAAAGGCGCTGATAATCTTTATCTCGCAACCGACCCGGACCGTGAAGGTGAAGCCATTTCTTGGCACGTTCAGCAAGCCCTTGAAGATAAAAAAGCGCTTAAAAACACAAGCGTTCATCGAATTGTTTTTCATGAAATCACAAAGCAAGCTGTTAGCCAAGCGATGCAAAATCCGCGCGCTATTAATTCATCGCTGGTCGAGGCTTATTTAGCCAGACGTGCGCTTGATTATTTAGTTGGATTCACCCTATCCCCTGTTTTATGGCGCAAACTTCCAGGTTCAAGGTCCGCAGGGCGCGTTCAATCTGTAGCGCTTCGTTTGATTGTGGAACGGGAACAAGAAATTGAAGCCTTTATAACCCAAGAATATTGGACAATCTCAGCCAGCCTTTTAACTCCAAAACGTGAAAATTTTACAGCACGTCTGACTCATTATCAGCGTAAAAAGCTTGAAAAATTTGATATTCCAAACGCTGAAAAAGCTCATAAGATTTGCAAAGAGCTGACCTCTTGCGATCTGACTGTTGATACAATTGAGAAAAAGCAAACCAAACGTCATCCGGCGCCGCCTTTTATTACCTCTACTCTACAGCAAGAAGCGGCCCGCAAGCTTGGTTTTAGCGCTAGTCGAACTATGCAAACTGCACAAAAGCTTTATGAGGGTGTCACCATTGGCGGGGAAACCACAGGTCTTATAACCTACATGAGAACCGACAGCGTTCATCTCGCTCAAGAAGCCATCACTGAAGCAAGAAGCTTTCTTCAAAAAGCTTATGGCGAAAAGTATGTTCCTTCGGCTCCAAGGTTATTTAAAAACAAATCAAAAAATGCCCAAGAGGCCCATGAAGCTATTCGTCCCACTCAACTTTCAAGGCGCCCTCAAGAAGTTGCGGCTTATCTTGATGAAAGTCAGTTGAAATTATATGAGTTAATCTGGAAAAGAACCTTAGCCTCGCAGATGGAAAGTGCTCTTTTTGATCAGGTGAGTATTGATATTACCGACAAAACAAAAGAAGCAACTTTCAGAGCAAATGGCTCAACGCAGGTTTTTGACGGCTTTTTGCGTCTTTATCAAGAAGGTGTAGATGAAGGATCAGAAACAGAAGACGGGGAATCCCTTTTGCCCCTTATGAATCAAGGCGAAGCGTTAACGACAAAATCCATTGACCCTTTCCAACATTTCACCCAGCCACCGCCCAGATTTACCGAAGCAAGTTTAGTGAAGAAGCTTGAAGAACTGGGTATTGGAAGGCCATCCACATACGCATCGCTTATCCAAGTTTTACAAGACCGTGATTATGTGAAATTAGAAAAGCGTCAATTTATCCCTGAGGATAGGGGGCGCCTGGTTACATCCTTTCTAACGCATTTCTTTAAACGATATGTAGAATATGATTTTACTGCCAACCTAGAAGAACAACTGGATGAGATCTCATCAGGTCAAAGACCTTGGCGTCAGGTCATGGAATCTTTTTGGAAGGATTTTCACACAACCGTCGAAGCCACGCAGCCTTTGCGTATTACAGAAGTGATTGAGAAACTCGAAGAAGACCTGGATCATTACCTATTCCAAGGCGTTTCAAAAGAACAGCGCGTTTGTCCTTTATGCAAACAGGGGCATGTCAGCTTGAAATTAGGACGATTTGGTGCCTTTTTAGGATGTTCCAATTACCCAGAATGCAAATACACAAGGCCGATTGGACAAAGCAGTGACGCTACATCTGAAGGCGGCCCTGAAAATGAACCTGTCGCAATTGGAAATGATCCAAATACAAAGGAACCCATCACCCTTAGAAAAGGGCCATATGGTGCGTATTTGCAGTGGGATCCCCTTCCTGGGCAATCTGCCCCTGTAGAAGAGCCAGAAAAAAAACCTGGCAAAAAAACCCCTAAGAAAAAAGCTGCCGCCAAGCCAAAACCAAAGCGGATTTCTATCCCCAATGGTTTTTCAGCAAGTGATATGACTTTGGAAATGGCGCTTAAGCTGAAAGAACTGCCTAAAGATATCGGAATTAATCCCGATACAAACCTTTCGATGGTAGTTGGCATTGGTCGTTTTGGTCCTTATGTTAAACATGGCACAACTTTCGTTTCAATTCCGAAAACCATTAACGTTCTTGAGATAACTCCTCAAGAGGCTGCTGAGCTCGTGGAAAAGAAGCTTAAGCAACCAGCAAAGGCACCTCGTAAAGCCAAAGCCGCTCCAAAAACCAAGAAAGTTACTTCTAAAAAGGCAAAATAACCTCTGGATCACCACAGCTCCACTGTATTCCCCACTATGGTCAAACCATAGGGAAGCTGGTGTATGTTTAGTAAAAAATATAGTTTTCCTGTGACTTGATCACAGGATCCATCAGGCGGTCAATATCGGATGAACGAGATAAAGCTTTAATCTTTTTTAAATATGCGGGCAGATGCACTGATAACGATCCTCAGCGTTCTAATATTTGCAAGAAAGCACTTGGTCGATTTACGAAAGCTTTCCCTGAATATTCTCTTTCAGACCTTTTGTATGAGACCATTGCATAAAAGGTGATTTTGAGTGATGAGAGATAAATGAGTCTGCAGCAGGACATAATCTGCCGTTATTTTCTGATTATTTTTTCAATTTTTTGTTTTTTCTCTTTTAC
>JAIEPD010000009.1 GCA_019749935.1 Alphaproteobacteria bacterium | reverse complement strand
AATAACGGCAGATTATGTCCTGCTGCAGACTCATTTACCTCTCATCACTCAAAATCACCTTTTATGCAATGGTCTCAGCAATCAAAAAGTCTAAAAGTGGCTATTTACCTATGTTCATTGATTAAGATTTATTTTGAGTTTTTTATTTAAACAGTCTCCAATGCCGGGTTCGTTATACTCCCTGGGCCATGTTTTTTAACGGGGTAGCCCACCAATAAGCAGACAGCCGCTCTCTTTGACGGCATGATTATACCAGATAAAAGGAGTGAGTTTCTATTTAACAGGGAAAGGGAGCCCCTTTAGGTAGTTTTTAATATATCTCTCTCTTCAGGAGCAATTGCCAATTCTTTACGTAACTGCGCCATTTCTGCATCTGATGTTTTCAAATGACCCTTGCCAGGAAAAGCTTCTTTCCCATCATCCTTATAGCTTTCTACCCAGCCGTTGAATGTCGCACTGGGAATGCCTAATTTTTCACTGACTTGCCTAATTGTGCGGCCTTCCTCTAAATGAAGTTTAATTGCGCTTAATTTAAGCTCTTTATCATATGTTCTTTTTTTTCCCTATATTCATTAGTCACCTCTAAAACCTTACAAAGTTTATTTTCTTTGTCCGGCTTCTCTGTGTCTACTAAATCTTAGCAAGATCAGTTAGCAGTTCCTTATTTATGGATTCATTCTTATAGAATAAAAAACTGTTTGTATCTTCCATAAACTTAACCTATACAAATTCATTGAATAGTATAAAACAATAAAAACAATCAGACAAAAGAAATGATACAAAATTAAAAAATAATTTTTATTAGAAAAACAGTTGACTATGAGTTTTTCATTTTTATCTAGGGCTATAAAAATATATCATGAAAGCAAAAATTGTCCACAAGATTAAATGATAATATAAAATTAATTGAGCGGTGATAAGTTGCAAAACATTTCAAAGACCTAAGCTCTTAAAGCCACCCACTTCTAGCAAAGGCTCTTATTTCTGGGTCCATTATATCATGTGTCCAATCTAGATTTTTCTTAGCCTCTTCTTCGAGCTCATTCTCTAGATCCTGTAGAGTTTTTGGACAGTTATTCCTTCCAGTAAAAGCGACTCCTATCTTCGATAGACGTCTTATACTTGTCACTTGCGTTAAATAATATTCATAAAATCTTCTACTCTGTTTTTCGAATATTTTTATTGCAGAATCTTCTGGTAGTTTTTTTGAGGGAGAAAGAGACGTCCGTAGCAAGACATTGTTGCCATCGTCTTCTAAAATAATTTTTGAAGTATCCGCGTTGCAAACTTTGTAAATAAACATAAGGATAAGGATAAAAAACACCAAAAATCTGTTGAATATAAGCACCCCTATTTTCCTTTCTTTTTAAATTAACGACTCTCTCAAAAAAATAGTTATAGTTTCATTTATAAACCGCAGGATTCAAGAGATACATCCGTAAAAATTACGGGTACTTTTGAAATTTTATCCTCATATCTATCTGCTTATACAATGAATGTACAGTTTTTTGAGAAAGGCTATCGTGGATAGCGATTTATAGAATTTTTTGTTTTTAGGCCTTCTGGGCCCAAACACTCCAAAATTCCGAGACAGTATTTGTTAATTTGATAAAAAATAATTAAGTTCAAATCCGGGAATACCCTGTGGATAAAGAGAAGCAAAAAAGGCTCATAAAGAGTTAAGACTCATGCTTATGAATTAGGCATTATTAAGGAGGTAGCTTTAGCGTTAGCTCCTAAACTTTTTTCTTTCGTATGTGCTTATCTTTATGCAGTTTTTGTCAGAAAAAGCAAACTATGTAAGATTTGGGCATTAAAGGTTGAAGGGTGTTTTATGTTTTAATATGCCAAAAATAATATGAAGTAGTTTTCTCATAATTGCTCCGATAATAACCATTGTATGTTTTCCTTGCAGTTCGAGCTTGTGTGCAAATTCCTTAAATATAGGATTATGATTTTTTGCAACAATAGCTGGAAAATAAAGAGTTTTTCTTAGAGAAGAGGATCTCATTTTAGCAAGACACGGCTTTCCTTTAAGAGAAGTTCCAGAGATTTTATGACAAGGTATTAAGCCAGCGTAAGCAGCAAGTTGACGAGCATTTTCTAAAGAAGAAAAAGTAGGGATTTCGGCTAAAATCGCTACTGCTGTTATAGGGCCAATACCTGTTATGGTTTGTAGATTATCATAATCTTTTTTTATATTTTCTTGAGATAATAATAATTTTTCTATAGCTAAGTTGACAGCTTGTATTTGATTCTCAATATGAATGTTAAGTCTTTCATAAACTCTTTGCACATTTTCTTAAACAATTTTTATTTCAATAATGCGATTTAGAATTGATTTTTCAATTTGATTTGAGAAGTGATTTAATCACCTTTTTTAAAGTAGGAAAAGTAAGGCTACTTTATTAAAAGTTTAGTTTTAGAGAGTTTACTTCACAAGAACTCTATCAGTTAGATTTTATCTAACTGATAACAATCTGCCGTTTTTTGTAGAAGTTGGCTAGATTTTAGTAGTGAGTATAATATTTTTATTTCTAAAAAGAGAAGGAAAAAGCGAATGAGCAAGCAGAGAACTATACTCGGGATTGTGTGTTTTAATCATGATGCCTCTGCCTGTATTATAAATAAAAATAAATTAGTTGCATTTGCAGAAGAAGAAAGATTTAACTATGATAAACACACGAGTAAATTTCCTTTAAAAGCTATTGAATATTGTTTAAATGCTGCAGAACTAAAAAAAGATGATATTACAGATATTGCCTTTTATTTTAATATGAAAAAATGCTTAATTCAGTACCTTATAAAAAATAATCCATTAGCTATTCTTTATAATTTTGAAGTATTTAAAAGAAAACGTTTTTTTTATGAAGCGCTTTGGCTTACAAACTTTTATTTTAGTGTTTCTTCTTCTATTGAAAGATTATTCGACAAAAGAAATGTTAAGGTCCATTTTATGACTCATCACGAATGTCATGCTTGGTATGGTATATATGCTTCGGAGTTAAAGAATGGTGTGGTCTTGTCAAATGATAGCATGGGGGAAGGTATTTCTACTTTAGGAATGGTATTTAATTTATCTAATTCTGAGACAAAACCCAAAATTTTATTAACACAAAATGATCCCCATTCTATTGGTTATTTATATGGGGCTGTGACAGAGTTTCTTGGTTACAAAAGAGTAGATGGAGAAGGTAAAGTCATGGCTCTTGCAAGTTTTGGAACTGATAAATATTTAGAATACTTTGAAAAAAATATTATTTTTAAAGAAAAGGGTGGATTTAAAATTAATAAAAATTTTATTATAGATAGATCTTTTAAGCCAGGAAAAGAGCAAAGATTAACTAATAGTTTTTATGAAAGATTTGGTAACCCAAGAGATAATGATGAAGAGCTTAATCAGCATCATTTTGATATAGCTTATGGTTTACAAAAAATCACAGAGAAGATCCTTGATCATCAAGTTAAATATTTATCTCAATTTTCATCATCTATAATTCTTACCGGTGGTGTTGCACAAAATAGTGTTGCTAACGGTATATTAAGTTGTAAATATCCATCAATTAAATTTGTTGTTCCCCCAATACCTCACGATGCTGGCTGTAGTATTGGAGCGGCTGTTTCCCTACATCGAAAATTATATAAATCACTACCTGAATATACTGAAACAGCTTTTCTTGGGGAGGAATTTCACAATGAAGAAATTATCAAGATTCTAGATAACAATAAAATTAATTATAAAGTAGAGGATAATATAGTAGATTTTATGGTAAATGAATTATCCAAAGAAAGGGTAATAGCCGTTTTTAGAAAACAAATGGAGGGAGGTCCGAGGGCACTATGTCATAGAAGCATAATTGCAGATCCAAGCGTTAAAGGAATGCTTGATCATCTCAATAAAAATGTAAAATACAGAGAGTATTTTAGACCATATGGAGGCTTTATACGAAGTGAGGATGTGACAAACTTATTTGATTTTGAAAATGAACATATTGAAGCTCCTTATATGTCATTTGTTTATCGTGTAAAATCGAAATGGGAAAATAAAATTTCTTCTTTAGTTCACGTTGATAAAACCTGTAGGATTCAAATTGTCCCCCCCAATGGTGATCCTATGTTGTTAGCTCTCCTCAAAAAATACAATGAAAGAAATGGTATCCCTATTTTAATTAATACATCCTTTAATGTTCGGAGCCTTCCAATTTGCAGAACACCACAGGATGCACTGAACGCTTTTTATGGTTCTCAACTTGATACTCTGATTTTTAATGATAAAATCATTGTGCAGAAATAATACTAATTATCAAGAAAATAATAAATTGGTACTGTTGTAGACTGATAAAGACCTTTGTATAAGCGAGTTAAAAAGGAATTTGGTATAGTGAGGGTTAGAAGCTAGCAATAGATATGAAGCAGAGAGATCAATGTTATTTTTAGTGTATGAAGCCGAACAGAGGATGAAAGAGAACAGGTTAGTGAAGCTCACTCGTATTATTGATTGGAATTTATCAGGGAAAAAGCTAGAGGAGTTGGGAAGATCTGGGTAGAGGGGCCCAAGGGTTATAATTCGACTCACTTGTTAAAAGTCTTGATATTACAAGCACGGCATAATTTAAGTGACAAGAGATCAGAAGAAGCCTTAAGAGTAAGGCTTGATTTTATAGTCATCGCTGACTTTGTGGAAATTTCTGATCATACAACTTTTTTCCGCTTCTGAGATTTACTGACATATTTAAGCTATGGGCTGTTAAAAGAAGTCAATTGTCAACTTATAAAAGCGAGTTTAAAGGCGAAAGAATCTCAAGGTGCCATTATTGGTGTCACGATTATTGAATCAGCAACAAAGCCTAGAAGAGAAAGGGAAGCGATAGCCGCGGATCGAGAATAAGATCAAGCTGATTATAAGGTCAGCGAGACAGAGAGTTTATCAAAGGATTCGGATGCAACATGGGGCTTAAGAAAGGTAAGAGAAGTTGCTTTGGTTATAAGGGATACGCGGTTGTGGATCAAGAAGACGGCTATATCGATCAAGTTCATGTGACGCCTGCTCATCAATCCGAGATGACTGAGTTTGCAACCGTGATGAAAGATCGCCAAGATAAAAAGATGTATGGCAATAAGGTGTATGCTTCAAAGAGATAGTTTCAAACAAAACAGTATGCTAGAACGTGTTTATGCAAGCATGTAAAGACACGTTTAGGGTGGATTGAACTCTATCAAGAGATAGGGGATGCTGGAAAAGTATGTAGGCGCTGTGGTATCTCTCGTTCTATTTTACGTAAATGGTTAAAACGGTATGAAGAAAAGGGGCTGGATGGTTTAGAGGATTATAGCCGTAAACCTATCAATAGCCCTTCTAGAAAGATCTTTTCTGAACAAGAATTGATTATTCTTAGTTTGCGTCAAGAGCGTAAATTAGGAGTTAGGCGCATTCAGAGTGAACTTAAACGCCATCATGAGCTTTCTCTATCTCTAGCAACAATTCATAAGATTCTAAAGAAGCATCAGCTTCCTTATTTACAAAAGAAGCGAAACTATCGCAAGCAAGCTAAGCGGTATAATTGCAAACTTCCTGGTCAAAGAGTACAAATGGATGTTTGTAAAATTGCCAATAGACTTTATCAATATACAGCTATTGATGATTGCACTCGCTACAAGGTCATAGCTCTTTATAAAAGACGCACAGCCAAAAACACTTTAGATTTTATAGAAAATCAAGTGTTTTACCGTCTACCTTTTCCTATTCAACGAATCCAAACAGATAGAGGCCAAGAGTTTATGGCCTATGAAGTCCAAGAAAAGCTTTTAGAATGGGGGATTAAGTTCCGACCTGTTAGGCCTGCTTCTCCTCACCTCAATGGCAAAGTAGAAAGATCTCAACGAACAGACTTGGATGAATTTTATTCAGCTGTAGATATTAAGGATCCTAATTTGGAAGAATTACTGTCTGATTGGGAGTTTTACTATAACTGGCATAGACCTCATAGCTCTCTTAATGGAAAAACACCACAAGAAAAACATATAGAACTTTTAGACAAAACCCCCTTATGGGACGACATAGATAAAATTTTTGATCCTAAAAAAGAAACTATCATCCCTCATAATTACCAGACAGCCTCTTCCCCTAAAATGTTGAAACCATCTCTGTGAATCTCACAAATAAGGACTATAGTTCAACAAAGAACAGAGATATCTTAAACGAAAAAGAAATCAAGAATGGACTCATGGAAAAAGCCAAGAAAAATAAACCGGTTAACGCATTGGCAGAAGACATTTAACCAGATGGCTTCAAAGGTTCGTTATCGTGTGGAGCAATGTTTGAGTACCTTAAAAAACGCTGATTCAATTTTTCTAGAGCTTCTTACTTTAACCGCGGATTCAAAAGTTCAGGGGCAAATAGCCTTAAAAGTGATGGTTTTTAATCTATTAAAGGCCTTAAACAAAACAACTTTAGAATATTGATACCACCATTGCGTCTTTATGTTATGAGAAAAGGCATAAAAAAAGAGGAAAAATCAAAACAATAATCGCTAAATTTACGAGGTCTTCTGAGCAACTGCCCTTCTCTTTGCTAAAAAATACCTAACTCACCATAAATTACCCTACTTATGCGAAGGTTTTTGATATAATAAACCAATTTGTTTTTATTCTATTAAACTTGCTTATATCCATTCTCATGCTTATTAAGTTTTGGCTTGCTTAAACTCAAATTCTAAAGTTGAGGAATGCTTAAAATCCACCTATTAACGGTTGCGTAATCAAGTTCTACTCCACTTCTGCTCTATATATTTTTATTAGATTTTTTGCATGCTTATAATTTTTTAAAGTAGGAGAAAGTGCATACGAGTTGACTTAACAAAAATAACATCTTTTGCAAAATGGCATCTTTTGAAATTGATTAATTGGATCTTTTTGCCACTCTGAGAAAATATTGAGTGCCATTTTTCTTCAGTTTTTAACTCACCAAAAAACTAAAAGCTAACAATTAAGTAAATAGCCTTGCATTTTCTATGCGAAAAAGCATCTAGACTTCAATTAAACCTTTTTTAGAAATTTTGGTATTTGTAGCCATAGTTTTCATTTTTCTATTTGCAGTTAAGATAGTTATTTTTTGTAAAAAATTAAGTTGCAGTAATTAATGGGGTTCCAGATATTCCTAATATTTAACCACATAGCGAAAATCTCGGTGGCTTGCCGCCGAGAGGGATAGGTATAATGGGCGAAAGCCCATTACGGCGTATCCACTTATGCAACTTCAGAGAAATAGTCATCATGTTTTTCGGATTATGTACCATTTCGTTTGAATTCCGAAATACCGTCACAAAGTTTTTCAAGAGCCTTACCGAACAACTCTCAAAGATATAATTGAAGCTATAGGCTATGACTACAATATTGAGATTGTAGAAATTGAAGTTCCAGTGGATCATATTTATATGGTTGTGCGTTCAGAGCCTATTCTCCTTCAGATATTATGCAGATTATTAAAAGTATTTCAGCGAGGCAATTTTTCAAACTTTGCCCCGACATTAAGAGAAAATTCTTTTGGGGTGGGAAGTTATGGACGCAGAGTTATTTTGTAGAAACCATAGGAAATGCTAATGAAACAGTTATCCGAGAATATGTAACGAATCAGCTCAAAGAAATGGATAAGGTAGAAGCAAAATACAGGCAGTTAAAGCTGTTCTGAAAACTCGGTCTCTTGCGGCCGAGTTCTTTATCTAAGGCCAAAGAAAATTCTAGTTTACGCTCTACAATTATAAAAATTAAAATACATATTTTATGAAGTATTTGATTCAAATAAGAAGCTTGTTGTAGTAAGATGTTACTAAAAGGAAATTAATTAAATCGGTATGAATGCAGCGCTATTAGTTTTGGAGAACGGTAAGGTTTTTGAGGGTACTTCCATAGGAAAACAGGGGTTTTCTTGTGCGGAAATCGTTTTCAATACGAGCATGTTTGGTTATCAAGAAGTACTTACAGACCCATCTTATGCAGGTCAAATTATAGCATTTACTTATCCTCATATCGGTAATGTTGGCATTAATGAGCAAGACCAAGAATCTGAATGTATATGGGCTTCTGGGATTGTATTAAGAAACCCTTCTTTCATACCAAGCAATTGGAGGACAACAGGTTCTTTAAATGAATATTTACTTAACCATAACATTGTTGGAATAGCTGGAGTTGACACCAGATTTTTAACTCAAGTTATAAGAGATTCAGGCTCTCAGTCAGCGTGTATTATGGCAACAATAAATGCTGATAAAAAAGAGGCATTCTCTTGTTTAGAGAGTTTTATAAAAACCAATAGAGGCAATCTGATACCTATCGTTACGACCAAGAAACCGTATCCATGGGTTGAGAAAAACGAATATAAGAAGAATTGTTTAAGGAAAGATAATACTTTATTTCCTTATCATATCGTTGTTTATGATTATGGAGTAAAACAAAGCATTCTAAGGAAATTAGCTGATTTAGGCTGTAAAATAACTGTTGTTCCTGCCACTACATCTCCTAGCCAATTAAGAGCCTTGTCACCGGATGGAATCTTACTATCGAATGGCCCTGGAGATCCCAAAGCAAGTAAAGAAGAATTACAAATTGTAAAAGAGCTTATACAAAACACCAATATACCAATTTTTGGTATTTGTTTTGGGTGCCAATTGATTGCGTTAGCAAGTAATGCGCAGGTCAATAAAATGAAATTTGGTCATCATGGCACAAATCATCCGGTTAAAAACCTTGAAACAGCCAAAGTTTATATAACAAGCCAAAATCACAATTATGCAGTAGAGAAAGAAAATCTGCCTGATCGTCTTATGGTAACGCACATTTCTTTATTTGATGGTACGGTACAAGGGATCAAAATGATAGACAAACCAGTGTGGGGATTTCAAGGACATCCAGAAGCAGGACCAGGTCCCGATGATATGGATGATTTCTTTCAAGAGTTTCTCCTAGCTGTAACACTTTATTCCGGCTCTTCTAAACTAAAATATGCTTGAAAATGCCAAAAGATTTGTCGATTAATAGTGTGCTTGTGATAGGAGCAGGTCCAATTGTTATTGGGCAATCATGTGAATTTGATTACGCTGGAACGCAAGCAATCCTTGCCCTAAAAGAAGAAAATTGTCGTGTTATATTAGTAAATTCCAATCCTGCAACCATTATGACGGATCCTGAGTTTGCAGATGCAACTTATATAGAGCCTCTTACACTTGAATTCTTAACCAAAATAATTGAACAAGAAAGGCCAGATGCTATTTTAGCAACTATGGGTGGCCAAACAGCCCTTAATTGCGCTCTTGAACTCTCTGAACAAGGAGTATTAGAACGTTTCGATGTAAGTTTGATTGGTGTATCTATAGACACCATTGAAAAAGCTGAAAACAGAGAAAAATTTAAAAAGATTGTTAACTCTTTGGGGTTAAACACTCCTTTGTCGGAAACAGTTTTTACAATAAAGGAAGCTTTAAAATGCGCTCAAAGTTTTGGTTTCCCAATTATGATAAGAGCTTCCTTTGCTTTAGGAGGCAGCGGAAGTGGCATCGCACATACCATAGATGACCTGCTTATATTATGTAATAGAGCCTTTGAAGTTAATCATAATAACGGCATCTTGCTTGAAAAATCTATCATGGGCTGGAAAGAATATGAACTTGAAGTTATGTGTGATGGTGTAGGAAATTGCATTATTATCTGTTCCATTGAAAATTTTGACCCGGTTGGAGTTCATACAGGTGATTCAATTACAATTGCTCCTGCTCAAACCTTAACAGATAAAGAATATCAGTTTATGAGGAATGCTGCTTTCTCACTTATGAGAGAGCTGGGGATGAAAACTGGGGGTTGTAACGTTCAGTTTGCTCTTAATCCTGAAAATGGTGATATTGTTGTAATTGAAGTCAATCCTCGTGTTTCAAGATCCTCCGCTCTTGCCTCAAAAGCTACAGGTTTTCCGATAGCAAAAATCGCGTCTAAACTTGCTCTGGGATATACTTTAGATGAATTAAAAAATGATTTAACACAAGGGTTAACGCCAGCCTCTTTTGAACCTACTCTTGATTATGTGGTAACAAAAATCCCCCGTTTTAATTTTGAGAAATTCCCAAATGCTGATACTACTCTTTCAACTCAGATGAAATCTGTAGGAGAAGTCATAGCTATAGGAAGGAGTTTTCAAGAATCAATTCAAAAAGCCTTAAGAAGTTTGGAAACAGGAATTACAGGATTCAACCCAATATTACCTTTAAATACAACAAAGAATGAATTAATTCCTAAAATTCAAAAGCCTACCCCTGATCGTTTGTTATATATTGCAGATGCTTTTAGAGCTGGTTTTAATATAGAAGATATTTATAAACATACGTACATAGATCGTTGGTTCTTATCTCAGGTTGAAGATATTATCTTTACAGAAAAAGAGTTAATGCAAAAAGAGATTAGTTCTTTATCTCAGCAAGACCTCTTATTTTTAAAAGATAAAGGTTTTTCTGATGCACGCTTAGCAGAACTTTTAGGCACAAATGAATCCACCCTAAAAAATTATCGAGAAAAATATCAAATTTATCCTGCATTTAAAAGAATAGATAGTTGTTCTGGAGAATTTCCAACAACAACTGGATACTTTTACGCTAGTTATGAGAAACAGTGTGAGGTTCCTACTACAAATAAAGAAAAAATTCTTATTATCGGCAGCGGACCTAATCGAATTGGACAAGGAATAGAGTTTGACTACAGTTGTGTTCACGCTTCATTGAGTTTGCAAGAGCTAGGATATGAAACCATAATGGTTAATTGTAACCCCAGTACAGTATCAACCGACTATAACATATCAACACGATTGTATTTAGAGCCGCTAACTACTGAAAATATTTTGGAGATTATAAAAGTCGAAAAACCCAAAGCGGTAATTGTTCAACTTGGAGGACAAACACCTTTACATCTTGCAAGGTCACTTGAGGAGGCTGGTGTTACTTTATTAGGGACAAGTTCTAATCAAATTCAATTAGCTGAAGATAGACAACGGTTTAAACAACTTCTTGAAAAATTAAAACTACCTCAACCGTTTAACGAAACTTTTGTTACTGCAGATCAAGCAAGAAGCTTAGCAACAGAAATAGGATATCCCTTAGTTTTAAGGCCTTCTTATGTTATAGGGGGAAGCGGTATCATTATAATTAAAGATGCAGAAAGCTTAGAGGGTTATTTAAATGATTACTCTCTCAATGGCTACCCTGTTTTAATAGAAGAATTTTTAGATAATGCAATTGAGATGGAGGTTGATGCTGTTACAGATGGTAATAATATATTAATTGGTGGAATCATGCAGCAACTTGAGCTGACAGGCATTCATTCTGGTGATTCATCTTGTGTGATGCCACCAATAAATCTTCAAGAATCACTTGAAAATGAGATTTACGAGTGCACGCATAAGGTATCAAAGGCTTTAAAAATTAGAGGGTTTATCAACATTCAATTCGCTATAAAAGATGATCAGTTATATATCATTGAAGTCAATCCAAGAGCTTCAAGAACCATACCTTATGTAGCCAAATCTACGAATATTCCCTTAGTTAAACTGGCTGTAAATTGTATGCTTGGTTATATTTTACCACAATCAGATTATGAAACTTGGAAGAAAAGTTCATTACATACAGCCAAAATCCCTGTCTTCCCCTTTAACAAGTTTCCTGGGACTAAGGACGAAAAAGGACCAGAAATGAAATCAACGGGAGAGGTAATGGGAATAGGGTTATCAACACAAGAAGCGTTTGCAAAAGCCAAAGCTGCAGCAAGCAAGTCAGAAAATAACATAGATTCTAAACATGATAAGCCTAGAATGACCTATTTACTCCAAGATAAACCAATATGTTATAACATTTACAGTTTGCAAAAACTAAATAGTAGGGGGGCTTTGAAGAAGATGGAAAACTGAAAGAAGAGCAAAGGTGGAAAGACATTAGTGCGATAGGGTAAATTATCATTAATTCCTTATCTAGATAAAATATGAGATAGAGCAAATTAAAAGAATTAGATTTTTAAAATCAAAAAATATAGGATATCTCAAGTCATTATGTAGATTTTTTAGATGACATAAGATTGTCTCCAAAAAAAGATAAAGCGCTTTATGTTGTAACCCGAGTTATGGATTAGGTAGGGCGTAATTTTGAGAGATAGCGGGCTTTGAAGATTTTAATTGATAGACTATAAGAGTTGAGATCACATGGACAAGCATATTAAAGGGAGATCTGTGTCTAGTATGCTCAAGTTGTAGTTTGTTTTTTAAATAGTCAAAGACAGTTTCAATCAAAGAGCGTTTGCGCAAAAGGATTTTTTCATGCCAAATCATTAACTTATTTTTCATGTTTTTCTTGAGCCCTGTTACTAACTTAAGATCTCTTCTATAAAGCTTTAAAAACAGATCTTTATCAATATAGCCTTTATCCCCAAAAAGAAGCCCTATTAGTCCTTCCGTCATTTCTGAAACAACATGCCTATCATCAACGTTTCCTTTCGTAAGTTTAGCTTTTATTAAGTTTCCTTTATCATCAACAATGACGTGAAGTTTGAATCCAAAGAACCAACCCTTTGTTGTTTTACCAAGCGCAGCAAGTCCTTTGAATACTTTATTTCTCGAGATTCTTTTCGGATGGCAAACAGCTAAAGAAGTTGCATCGATAAATCCTATTCCTTTTCCAGGAGTGAATAAGGAATAAAGCAAAAGAGCCAAAAAAATAAGCGCTCTTGGCATTAAACTTATAAAACGTTCATAACTGGGCATAAGAGGAAATTCTTCCCGGTAAAGAACCATATAGGATTTATAAAAATATTTAAAATTACGACAAGGAGAATACGGAAACATTAAGATAATTGTTATGATTTCCCCCATAGAAAGTCCTGGTACTCTTGTCGGCAAAGAGCAACTTGACTGCGAAGAGAGTTGATGGGTTCTTATCTCTTTCTCCCTACCTTCTGTAAATTCATCAACACAATAAAATAATTCCGTGATATCTTGCTTCATGAACTGGCTCCTAAATTGCTTTTTAAACAATTTCAATTTAGCCAGTTCACCCCTCAATTTTAACTAAAATTTAATCCATAACTCGGGTTTGTAGGTGATATTTGCTATGGCTCTATTTTGACTTTTGCCCTTTTTGAGTTCAATGGTTCTGGCAAATAGCCACATTTTTTCTTTTTGAACAACAAAAAAGATATGTTTTTCATGAGGTTGAATTCTTAATTTTGTTGTGTCATTTTTTAAGGAAGAAACATGGTTTTTGAATAATTTAGGTTATCTTCTTCCGTGCTATAAGCCGTATCATCATAAAAATCATCAGCAAGGTATTCCGTAATACAAATACAGATTTTCTATACCTGATGAGGTGGCCCCGTTTGTCTAGACAATTTTTTAGCTTAATTTGAGATATAATCCTCCCTTGTTAAAATTAAGTTATGTGGTGGTTGTGCTTGTTGAACTGTGGGTAAGTCGTTAGACTTATCCATCATTTCAACAGGCTTGGACCCTTGAAAATGGATTTCTCTTGGCACTCGATAATCCAAAGCCTGATGAGGCCTTCGATTGTTGTAAAAATCCATATATTCTTTCACCGCTTGCTTTGCCTCCATTACAGTATCAAGCTCAATTCTATAAATTTTTTCCTGCTTCAAAGAACGCCAAAACCGTTCAATAAAAACATTGTCTAAAGCTCTTCCTTTTCCATCCATACTGATGGAAATTTTCCTTGCCTCTAAAACCAATACAAAGGCTTGAGAGGTAAACTGAACACCTTGATCCGTGTTAAAAATGTCAGGGTTACCATACAGAGATAAAGCCTCCTCTAAAGCATCCACACAAAAGTCACTGCTCAAACTAATCGATACCCTCCAACTCAGAACGTAACGACTGTACCAATCGATAATGGCAACCAAGTATACAAATCCTTGCCTTAGCCTAATAAAAGTTATATCTGCGCTCCAAACCTGATTCGGTTTTTGAATTTCTAACCCTTTCAACAAATACGCGTAAACCTTATGAGCCTGATTACGCCTACTTAAATTCATCTTGGGATAAATCGTTTCTATCCCCAAAATCTGATAGTAACGGCTAATCCGCTTGCGCCCAATTGTATAACCTTCCTTTTCCAAAATAGCCTTCATACGTCTTGTGCCATAATAGGGGTGTTCTGTAAAAATTTCATCCATCCGCCTCATGATCGCATAATCTTCAACGCTGAAACCTTTGGGTTTAAAATAATAACTGGATCGATTTAACCCCAAAAGCTCACATTGCCTCTTTATACTCAGCCTCTTGTGTTCTTTGTCAATTAATCCTCTTTTATCTTTTGCCAAAGAGAGTAGATTTTTTTTTGAGCCAGTCCCTCTCTACTGTTAATTGACCTATTTGTTCATAAAGCTGCTTGATTAACTCCTCTTGGCTGGTATCCTTGGCCTTCGATTTTGATTTAAACCCAGAGACCATCGATTCTAAAGCCTCTTTACGCCACCGATTGATTTGAGTCGCGTGAACCCCATATTTACTGCTAATTTGCGCCATGGTCAGGTCACCCTTTAGGGCTTCTAGCGCAACCTTCGCTTTTTCTTCTGAACTGTATTCTCTTGCTTTTTTGCTCATCTCTAGCTCCTATCTAAGCCAGAGAATTATATCTCACTTAGTGCCATTTTTCTGTCCAGTTTTCTGGGACCATTATACTTTCATTACGGGCTTGTTCAATAGACATATCAGGATACCGTCCTAGGGTTACACGTTCAGGACTACCATTTTTAATGCGTCGATATAGACAGAAGGTTTTTACACCAGCACTCGTAACACGAATCTGTAGACCATTCGTCTTTTTATCATGGTAGACCGTCCGTTGGCCTTGACGAGGAAGTGGCAAAGTATCTAAAATAGCTTTCGTAAAGTTGATTTTATTCTCTGACATATTAAACATTCCACTAATTAGAGGGTCGAATTGGGGTTACGTCGGGGTTACAAGATAGGTAAAAAATGACATATTTTTGTGTAACTCTATTAAACTAAAAATAGGCTATAACCCTTATTTTGTAAAGCTTTATTAGGGAAAATTAGTCAGGAGAAAACAGCTGGAGTCTAAATTCCTAATCTTGAGGCCGTGGGTTCGAATCCCGCCGGGAACGCCATTTTCTTAATTATTGTGATTTGTCTTGCTGAAAGTTAATCATCTCGTTGATCCGCGAATATATTCAACAATCAATTCGCCTTTGACGTTTACAGTAAAGTCTGGCGAGGTCTTATTTGTTACAGGGCATAATGGATCTGGCAAATCAACTCTTCTTAGTTTAATCGCTAAAATTTCTCCTCTTCAAAAAGGCAGCATTGAAACAAAGACTTTTTTTTATTGCGGTCATGAAACGGGTTTAAAGGAGTCATTAAGCATTCAGGAAAATATAGATTTCCGCTGCAGTGTGTACGGGAGCGGGACGAAGGTTGAGCAAGAAAACGCACTGTCTTTATTTCATTTAAATAAGATCAAAAAGCGTCTTGTTGGAACTTTATCGATGGGGCAAAAACGGCAATTGGCACTTGTTTCCGCATTTCTTTCAAACAAGCCGCTTTGGATATTGGATGAACCCTTTAGCAACTTAGATAATAGCGCGAAAGATGTATTTAAATACCTTTTAAAGGACCATCTTCAAAAAGCCAGAGCTGCCATCATTGCATCTCACGACTTTTTGAAAGAAGAAGGTACCTGTCTAGAGCTAGCTTAACCCTTTTGCGCCACAATAACAGGCCTGATGTTGGCTGAATCGGGAATAAATTCGATGTCTGCAAACCCTGCTTTGGTTAATTGATCTGCAACCTGGTCATAGGTATAGAAATGTCGCCATTTAACCTTAGCTACATCATTAAAAATGACGCGTTGATAGCGCAAATCCTCTTCATTGACCTTTGTCATATCCCAAGGGGAATTTTCTGAATCAAAAGGAGAAGGCGTTAAAAAGCTTCCGATAAAAAGCCCGCCTGGTTTCAAGGCAGTACAGCATTTAGTGTAAAGAGAGAGGAGCTCTTCTTCATTGGTAATATAAAGATTTAATCCATGACTAGACACCATATCGTATTCTGATTGACTTTCAAATTGCCAGGCATCATGTTGAAGCAATTCAAGATGGTTTTGTAATTTTCTTTCTTCAGCCAATTTATTGGCATAAATCAGAACTTCAAAATCAAGATCAATTCCAACCAAGCGCATATTTTCAATTTTTGAAAAATCAAGCGTTAATATATTTGCCATGACGCCGCAAGGAAGAGAGGCAATCTTGATACCATTCTTTAAGTTTTGCTGCATAATCTCTTGAGAGATATAAAAGGATTCTCTTGTCGCCAAAGTGCTTGGGGCTTTTTCTAAGTAAAATTTTTCCAAAGGTTTAAGGGCTGTATTTTGAGGGGGCCTTAGGGTGTAATCAGTCCAATAACCATTCATTCCCTTATTTTCGATAATAAATCTCCCTAACGGAAATTCAGAAAGCTGATCTAAAATATCGAGTTGTTCTTTGAGTGTTGATAAAGATTTTTCACCTTCATTAATTAATCGGGTTCGGCATTGATTGTAAACATGCTGAAAATCAGAAGAA
Source organism: Alphaproteobacteria bacterium (assembly GCA_019749935.1). Classification (GTDB taxonomy): domain Bacteria; phylum Pseudomonadota; class Alphaproteobacteria; order Paracaedibacterales; family CAIULA01; genus CAIULA01. Next base: position 17,624 of record JAIEPD010000009.1, on the reverse strand, counting down.
AAAACTTGATGGGTTCTAAGGTTAAAGATTTGATCTTCTTCAATTTTTTTGACTATACTCATGCATAACTCTCCCAATTAATTTTAGAGTTTTTTAACTTCTCTTCAATATGATGGGGGGGAGGAGCTACAAATGTCAATGTCCTACCTGAAGAAACTGGAATTGTAATTTTGCGGGAATGGAGATGCAAGGATTCGTCTTCAGTTGATCCGTATTTTTTATCTCCGACAATAGGGTGACCTATATAGGACGTATGAACACGTAATTGATGTGTGCGACCCGTTTCAGGTTTCAGTTCTAGCCAAGATGACCCATCTTTTAAAGGCTTTAAAACGCGATATTCAGTGATGGCTGCTTTCCCAGCATCAAAATCAACAACCATTTTCTCTTTGCTACCGTCCACGATTTTTGCAATCGGGGCATTGATCGTGCCTTGTTTGAGGGCTGGGGTTTTGTGAACAATGGCCCAATAAACCTTTTTAACAAGTTTCTTTTTAAAAGCATCGCTTAGAGAAACAGACATCTTTAGTGTTTTTGCCACAATCAAAACACCGCTTGTGTCTCGGTCCAGGCGATGCACCAATCGAAAGGGTTTCCCGCATCCATATGCTTGCAGCAGCCCATCAAGATGCCTGGTTGTTTTGGTCCCCCCTTGGGTTGCAAGACCTGAAGGTTTATTTAGGACGCAAATCTCTTCATCTTCCCATATAATCAACGAGGCAAGATAATCAATATCTTCCGGCTTATAAGTCACCATGGGTGCTGGTGTTTGGGTTAGTGTTTTTAAAAAGCTATCGGGAACGCTGATCGTGTCTTCTTCGCTCACTCGGGTTCCTGAGGTGGCTTTTTGGCCATTGACTCTAATTTTGCCTTGCCTTAAAAGCTTTTCAATCATTCCTTGAGTCAGATTGGGGTATTGGCGCTTTAACCATCTATCAAGGCGCGAGAGGAGAGGGGAATCTAAAGACACAAATTTAACGGCTGTTGTTTAAACGCGTGATACGTTCAATTTCTTTATTAACGAGCGATTCCACAAGGCCTGGAAGGTTATTATCTAACCACTGTCTGATCATAGGACGAGCAAGTTCTGAAATTAAATGATCGAGCGTTAAATTGCCACCTGCTGAAGAAGGCGCTGGTTTAAAAGAAGGCGTAGCTTGCGGGCGCGCCGCTTCTGCTAGACGAGAAAAAGCCTGGGAAGTCACTGTTTGTGCCATATCAGACACAAGGGGGTCTGATGTGAATTTGATTTCAGGACGGGAATCCTGATCTATCGTATCAGCATAAGTAGGGGCGGGGTCAGATACAGGCTCTCTTCTTTCTGTTAAATGAATAACTTCAGGGGCAGATGTATCAAAGGAAGGTTCGTGATTCATGTGTGGATAAAGCTTTTTGTCCCGAAAGGCAGTTTCTTGATGAACGGAAGCGTGCGATCTGTCTATTTGTTCTGATGATGTTTCATCGGCCACATAACGGCGGATAGAGGCAAGTATGTCCTCCATTGACATTTCTTCATCATCACGTCTTGTTGTCATTTGATCCTCTTTAAGTGATTTCAAGATTAGAATTTCCCACTTGTAATATGATAATGGGTTTCTGGGTTGAAATAATCAACCTGTAACTTCAGGTGCCTTGCATTTAATAAACCAACTGCGGCCATCAAACGGAATGATTCCAAGGCATAAGCTTGCTCTGCTTGAACCAGCTTAAGCTGTGCTTCTAAAAGGGCTGCCTGAGCATTTAAAACGTCTAGCAATATCTTGGTTCCAACCATCATTTCTTGTTGCGTTCCCTCTAGACTGACCTGGCTGGCCTTAACTTGCTTTTGATAGTTTTCGATATTGTTTTTAGCTGCTTGGAAATTTTGCCACGCTTGAATGGCTGCTTGGATAACCTGAGTTCTAGCTGTTTCGATAGCAACGCGTTTTGACACTGCCGTTTCATGCGCCTGCCTTTTTTGTGAACGAACGGATCCGCCTTCATACAAGGGAACCTTAACTTCAAGTACCACTCTGTTATCTGTGTAATAATCCTTTGAACGATAGTCATGATCTGACGATAGATAAGATGTACTGCTTCTCGATTCGTTGCGGCTTGAGGTGGCCGTTACGTTAACAGATGGTAGTAAGGCTCCTCCAATACGCTGCGTTTCTGATTGCGCTACTAAATGGTCAAACTGTGCCGCGATAACATCGGGATGTTGATCTTTTGCTAATTGAACCGCGCTTTTAAGGTCAGCAGGTAACAGGCTTAAGCTTGGCTCTGGTTTTTGCATCTGTGATGCGGGTTGAAGGCCTGTGATTTGACTATAGGTTGCTTTCAGTCCTTCTAATTGTGCTTCTGCTGTTAAAAGCTGGGCTTCTGCGTCGGCTAATTTAGCTTCCGCATTGGCAACTTGGGTTTGAGTTTCTTCACCGATGTTTCTTTTTTCAACAGCAGCTTCATAGCTTTTTTGCAAAGCGACTTTGTTTGCTTTATAAAGTTCGACTTGCGAATATTGTGACAATAGATCTAAAAAGGCCTTCACTGCAGAAAATAAAACGTTTTGCTCGGCGGACTGTAATCCTGCCCAAGCAGATCTGGCACTTTGATCGGCTTTACTGATATCAGCTGTTGTCGCTCCACCATTATATAAGTTCTGCGTTAATTGTAAGTTTCCTTCGCGGGTATTTGCGCTGCTTCCTGATGCGCTAGGAAATGGACCTGCGTCTCCGTCTTTTGAATTTCCAGACACATTTTTGGCATTTCCTGTGATGCTGCCACCCATTGTGATATTAGGGCGCCAACCGGCTGTTGCTTGCACGTATTGCTCGTGCGTTGCTAGAACAGCATGGCGCTTTTGTTGCAGATCAGGGTTGTTTTTATAAGCCCCAATCATGGCTGCAACAAGGGTATGTGATTCATTGGAAACTTTGACGTGATTTTCAGTGGTTTCAATCGTCAAAGCCTTTGATGGTTCTGTTGTTTCCGTGTCAAGGGTGACAGATTCTTCTTTAGGGGCGGACTCTTGTTTTTGGGGGGCAAGAGATTCAGCTAAGGAGGTCTGTAAAAAGAGCGAAGAGGCAACAGTCATAAGTAACAAATAGCGCATCGATGATCCTTTAAATTAATAAGTTTTTAAGGTGGAGTCTATTTCTTTTGCCCAAGCATCGATTCCCCCTTTTATATTAGAAACGTCTTTAAATCCAGCATTCTTTAACAGTATAGCGGCATGCCCGCTTCGGATTCCATGGTGACATAAAGTATATAGAGGCTTATCCGTTGGAATTTCATGAAGCTTTTCAGCCAATTGATCCAGGGGTAAATGAAGGCTATTTTCTATATGGCAAAGCTCAAATTCCCAATCTTGGCGCACGTCAATTAAGCAAAAATCTGCCTTTGAGTCAAATAAACCCTTTACATCAAGTACCGAAACAATGTGAGGCAAATCCATCAATGATATAAAATTTAACAACTACCTTTATCTTATTAGTAACGCATTCTTTTTATAAAATCTAATTGAAATTTTTTACATGATGAGAGGGTGTTTTTAGAATCAAATAAGGTTAATCTGATTAAGTGTTTATTAACTAAATATGCTTCATATTAGAAAAAAGGTGGAAACTACTAAAAAAGTAGTCTATAAGCATCTAATCTTTGTGTGTATTTTTACAAAGTAAAAAGAATTTTTCGGAGGAAGAAATGAATTTTATTCGGTATTTTTTAGTGGTGATGCTGTTTGCTGTCACCGGAACAAATGTAATGGCAGATGATTATGATGATCTTGGTGGTAAGAAGGGAAAGTTCGCAGATGTGGCACGAAACCTGGGTCTGGTTCATACTGTAGATGATAGTTATGAGCTTACGTTAAGTACGACGGTCTATAATAAGCTTCTAAAAGTTGAAGCTGTCCAATTTTCAAACATTGAAAAGATTGACAATAAGGGTTCAAAATTACCCTTAGCTCAAAATGCTGTTGCATTAGTAAAAGACATTTATACTGCTTTGGAGGCTGCTGCTGCTCATGGTAGTGGTAGGTCAGATCCTAAGGCAGCTGCACGTTTGTGGTTAGGCACTGCTGCTGAGTCTGACAGAAAAATAACCCTTAGTTTTGCAAACTACGGTGTCAAGGAAACTCTAGCTTCTGATAATGCAGCAGTGCAGGGAACCTTAGCAAACAAAGTTAAATGGGATTTGCTTGAGAGTAGAAAAACCGCTGAATTATTGAATGAGTTAAATGGCACAGTTGGCGCTAAAAGGCCTGCTACTGTGGGGAAAGATAAATATGATAACGCGCAAGCGGCTTATGATGCCTATGCTCAGGCATTAGCATTAAGAGCTACGGATGAGACCAGAGCTTATGTAGCGGCAAGACTTGCCTTGACTCAAGCTGATGCTTTAAGGTTTGGCCCGAGAGGCGATCGTACTCTCGAGTATTTAGCTGATAAAGAGAAAGCGACTTATACTACGGCTGAAATGCGTGCAAAGAGAGATAAGGCAAAAGCTAAGGCTTCCAAAGGAGGAGGTTTAACGCCTGAGGGTCAGGTGGCTGTTGATTTTTTTGAGGCCTTTTTGACGGAAATCGATGCAGGAAGATTGGCGGCTCTTAAGACACTGCCAGAGGCTTCTGCGCTCGATTTCTCAGATGTTGATTCATTGAGAACTGCGTCTCAATCAAATCAATTATTAAAGGCTCTTATAGCCTCTGCAAAACAGCAAAGGGCGTTAATAACAGAAATCAGTATTATAAGGCAACAAATTATTGATGCACAAGATGCAGCAGCTTTAGCTATTGCAGAGGCTGTTAGGAAAAAAGTAGATAGTGAATCTGGTTCAAGAAAGCCTACTGGCGGCGATTCCAGCGACAGCAAAGATGATGCAGAAAAGATGGGTATATTTGACGATGTGGACGACTAAAATAGCTTGCAGATCTGCGCATCCGTAGTGTTGTGTAGTTCTGAAAAATAAAATCGTCAGATGATAAAAGCAGTCCTTAAGGGCTGCTTTTTTTTAAAGGTAAGCTCTTTATCGCGGTGATCCAGAGTATTTCTGGATGGCCACACAACTTCGTTGTTCAACATAGGTTGTTATCATTCGACAGACTGTTTAATTTTGCAATGTCATCCCGGAGATTAGTCGAATCGCACTTTAGGTGCGTTTATGAGGCTTGGCATCCGGGATCTTTATGAGTTGATTAACAAATTGGCCTAAGATTCCGGGTCTTAAGATTCACAAAACGTCTAAAGATGTTTGCTCATCTAAATCCCTGAATGACAATAATCATCTTCCAAGAATAAAAAACAGGGGCAAATAAGGCACAATTTACAACAATATTGCGCATAATTTCAAAAAATTTTAACGGATGCTCTTGACCAAATGGTATTATGTGCTTATATGGTGAGTATCGGTTTGTTACAAAACTTGATTTGTTTTTTGGAAAGTATTAAGGCCGGGTGGCAGAGTGGTTATGCAGAGGATTGCAAATCCTTGTACGTCGGTTCGATTCCGGTCCTGGCCTCCAGATGCCTTTCAAAGGGTGAATTATTTCTTGTAGCTAACCATAGTTTCTGCTATAGAAAACTATCGGAAAAAAATATTCGGGATGAAGAGTGTTTTTTAACGTTTTGTTAACTATGAGATACTAATATTAAAATTGTAAAGATGATGATCAATGTGATCGTCATTAACAATGTGATTAAAATTTTGGAGGAAATAATGAAGTTATTTACGAAAGTTACGGCAGCTGCATTGCTGTCAACAGCGATTTCTGCAGCAAGCATGGCAGCGCCTATCGATGTTAACGATGCTGCTACAATTGCTGATAAAGCTAAGATTGGCACAGCATTGGCTGCTGTGAAAGTAGCAACCACTGACGACATAAATTATAATGTTACAATTCATCCAGACCTTGTTGATTCATTAGAAGCTATGCCAAACGGTAAACGCTTTACAGGAAGCGGTGGTCAAGTAGAGCATTTGATGGATGCTTTAAAAGCGATTTACGCTGATCTTTATGCATCAGCAGGTGGTGGTGCGGCTGAATTGAAAACACAATTAGGTAAATTAACATCTCCTTTAACTGCTACCTTTAATCTTGATTTAACAGAAGTAGCTGGTAAGTGGGACCAGGCAGTAAACACTAAAGCAAGAGCAACTTTGAAAGCCGCTGTTGTTGATGATCCATTCAAAGGTTTTGACGAAAGTGCATTAAAGTTGGATAAAGCTAAGGTTGCAGGCATGGCTGCAAAGGGTGGTACTAAATACCACACAATCCAAGACGCAATTGATGCCTATGCTGGAGCTAAAAAAGCTTATGCAACATCAAAGGATGCAAAAGATCTAGATGCTGCTAAGGAAGCATTAGCTGAGCTTAAAGCTATGAAAGTTACAACAAAAGCTGGTGACAAAACTGTTGCTGAAGTTCTTGCATTTGAAGCAAAGGCTGACTGGACAACTCCAGAAGTTCGTAAAGTAAAAAATGATGCAGTAGCTGGTTTAGTAAAAATTACTCCTGATCAACAAGTTGCTATCGATTTCTACCAAGCGTTGAATGAAGCATTTGAAGGTGGTCAATTCGCTGCTCTTAAAGCATTACCAGAAGCAAAAGGACTTAATTTTGATGATGCAACAACTGCTCACGCAGGCAAAGCTGAAGCAAAGCAAATCGTGGCTCTTTTAGTGGCTGCTTCAAAACAAGCAAGAGGTTTCATCACTCAGATAGCTCAATTGAAGCAAGAATTAGCTGATGCTAAGGCTGGCAGCAGCGGGGCTATAGGCGGCGGCGGTCACATTCCTTCTCGCCCCTCAACCCCAACATCAGATCATTCAAGAATTGCGAATGGCATTACAGCTGCGCTAGCACATGAAAATCCAAGAAATTTTGATTTTGATAAAGGTACATTCGATACTGATGTAGGTACTGGTTTTAGTATTGCTGATGCAGTGAAAACATTTGGACTGTAACTTTCTACTAAATATAATGTAAAAATTATATGAATGAAAAACCCCTCTTCTGAAAAAAAGAGGGGTTTTTTGTATATAGCCAATGAAAATGAAGATACTTGTTTTCTGGATTGCCAGGCTCCCCCCGCGATCACGTAATCTATTTTGTTATGGCGAGCGACGAAGTTGCGTGGTCATTCAGGTATTTTGAAGTGCATGGAGCAAAATATTTATATCAATTCAAAAATCTTTATTTATATAAAATTTGTAAACATATCAATCGCTAGTTATCTAAAACCTCTAATTCTATTCTATATTTACTCTTTTCTGCTTTAGTTAGAAATTTCATCTTCTCTATCAAATAAAAGACCTCAGACTATATTCAATGAAAACTCTATTTACGGCCTTAGATTTTGTAGCCTTTAGCTGGGATTGAAAATCGGATTGGAAAGAATAATCTAGCAAAACTGACCTAAAATGATTATGTACTTTTCATACCTTGTGATGTGCAGAGCTCTATTGTAAACTAAAGAATATTTAATCAAATTTAGAATATTGCGATATTTTAGATTTTGTGGAGGGGACAATGAAACAGGGTTCAAAAAATATATTAGCTGCTTTGGTGTTGGCTATTTTAGCTAATGCTAGTATGGCATCTGTTGGGGATCTTAGTGACTTACCTAAAGATATCAAACGTAAAGCTGCTGCGAATGCTCTTGGTCTTATAGATAATGATACTGGAACAGCAAAAATCTTAAATTTTAACTCAAACCTTGTGCCATCTTTCGTTCGCATAAATCCTGATGATTTTACATCACTCCCTACGAAAGAACTATTCTATGGGGTTAAAGGGCTTTTTTCCTTTTTAATCGAAGCTTATGCAGAAAATAACCTAGACTTATTCATTTCAGGTATATCTGGATTACCGGGAGGAATGCTCCATTTTGATGACTTTATGTTTGATACAAAGCAAGGTTTTTTGGGACTGTCTGCCAGTGAAATTGATAAAGTAGGCCGGGAGATTGCAGCAAAAACAAGAGCGCGAATACCCGGTGGCGGCTTAGATTTTATTGAAGAGATGCGCGAAGTTTCAAGGCAGCAAACAGCTGCAAGATTAGAAGAGTCTGGGATCATTGGAACCGTTGGTGTTACTGTTTCCCTGCCGTATGCAGGCTCTTATCTGGGGGGCAGTAGCAGAAGTGCTAGTTCCAGAGCAGATGATTTAGCCAGATTAGGAATTACAGAAGATCAGCTTGATGCTTTTAAGGCAGAAACGGGTGCAACAGATAGCCAAATTAACTTGAATACTGGTACTGTTGATTTTGGAGGAGGCCTTCTTCCATTAAGTCAATTCACCTACTTTTTTGGAACAAAAAAGTAAAGTAAGTTTTTAAAACTTCAAAAAGCCCCTCTTCTTGAAGCGGGGCTTTTTTTGTAAGCTCGATTTGACTTATTCATTACAATCTTGTTTCAATTGATGAAGTTATGGAGGGCCGACGAAAGAGGTGGTTATTCAGAAATACACAGGATCGTCACAGTACCTTATGGCGCCCTTGATGACGAGAATGCTGTCATTTTATATGGATTTTCCTATGAATTAACATCTTAATTGTATTTCCATGGACCCTGTGGTTTTAAGCCACAGGGAAACTAATTCTTGTGGAGTTGTTCTCTATTTTTCTTTACTAAAAACCTAATTCACCCTTGGGCTTGACCCAAGGGTCCATCGGGCGGTCAGTCTCGATTTTGAGTGAGGTTTATCGTGATATATGCCCACAGCCGTCATTGTGAGGGGCGTTAGCTCCGTTGTGATACCGGAATATAATAGCTCGCTACGTCCTTTATAAATCCGGTTAAATCACATCTACATAATATATGGCAAACTCTGTTAGATGTATAAACTATATATTAATCTTTTTTTGATAATTTATATCCTGAGGGCACACTTATGGTTGGGCATCGGCTTAAATGTGGCTGGTGGACAATACTCTGGTTTTTCTCTTAGGAGAAAAACTTCCGTCCCCTCAGGACCTGGATGGGTATAAGAGCGCGATCGAGCTCTCTGTATTCATTATATCGACACTTGTTTCGTGTTGAGACCCTTTGCTGTCATGTTTTTTAAACAAAACACAAAGGCTTAGGTGAGTATTGCTCTCGTGGTGGAGGAGGCGGAGGTCAAACACATTTTTGGGGCAGTGCGGAGGCCCCATCAGACCCAAAATCATGCCTAAAACAAATCCTCACTAACCACTTCATTCCCCACCTTATAAACTGTATAAGGTTCAAAAGTTCATCAGCCAGTCATTCTCCCTACATCACAATTGCGCTTGCGTCTCTTAAAACGCCTTCAGCCTCAGCAGTATATCTTCCATCATCGTTATGTAAAACCATACCTGGTAACAAACGAAGCGCGCCATGAGTGTTTTTTATCCCCCTTATCAGAACACGTTTTGCTGGCTTATTTTTACCGGGCCATAAGGGATATATCGTAATATTGCCAAGTTTGTTTGAAAAAAAGGATAAAATTTGATCGAGGCGATCGGATCTGTGAATAAACGTAATGCTGCCCTTTGGCTTTACCATTAAAAGGCAAAATTTAGCCCATTGATCAAGACTTGCTTCTCCTTCTAAATTTGCCATAGCTTTATTTTCATACGGCGAGATATTATTTCGCGTTGCATCCAAATAAGGAGGGTTGGTCATAACATGAGAAAACGTCCCAGCCGCAAGCCTTGGCGGCGGGCGCAAAAGATCGCCATGCAAAATCTCAACACGATCTCTTAAATTATTGAGCTTAACATTTTCAGCGGCACACCTGACATAATCACGCTGTAATTCAACCCCTGTCACTTTGACATAAGGAACGCGCGTTGCAAGGCACAAAGATGCAGCGCCAACGCCAGCCCCAATATCCAAGATAGCATCTCCTGGGTGAACATCAATTGATGCTGCCAAGAATATAGGGTCAATTGCCACCCGATAGCCCTGCGTTGGCTGCTTTATAAGAACTTTTCCACCCAGCAAATAATCTTGGGAAAAACCATCTGTAATATTTTCTTGCGACATCATATTTTCTAATTAACCATTTTTCTAAGTCAGATTAATAGGTTACAGTCAGACATTAAAGGTTTTTAATTTTCCAAACTATAAATCTGATGAGTAATCATACTTCAAACCCTGTTCAACAACTCCATAACACATTGTACACCGAGATGCACCATGTGAATACGCTGATTCTTGAACGATTACAAAGCAAGGTTGAATTGGTCGAACAAGTTGGAAAACACTTAGTCCTAAGTGGGGGAAAGCGAATCCGTCCCTTGTTAACCTTGGCATGCAGTCGTCTTTTTCAAGAATTCCCTGGTTTTGCGGTTCATTTAGCAGCCGCTGTTGAATTGATTCATACCGCAACCTTGTTACATGATGATGTGGTTGATGATTCCCACATGCGAAGAGGAGAAAAAACAGCTAATGACGTTTGGGGCAATAACGCCAGCGTTCTTGTTGGCGATTTTCTTTTCTCAAGGGCTTTTCAGCTAATGGTTGAAACCAGAAATTTAGATGTCTTGGCATCACTATCAAATGCGGCAGCACGCATTACCGAAGGAGAGGTCTTGCAGCTGACCTCCGCTTACAGCTTAGATTTATCTGTTGAAACTTATCTGGAGATCATTTCGGCTAAAACAGCAGCTTTGTTTGCCTCTGCTTGCGAAGTTGGAGGAATGATTGCTGGCATGGACTCTCATCTTCGAGGAGATCTCTATGAATTTGGGCACAGTCTAGGCATGATATTTCAAATCAGGGATGATGTTTTGGATTATCTTGCGGTTAGCTCTGACTCTGGAAAAGAGAGGGGATGTGATTTCCTGGAAGGAAAAGTCACCTTACCTGTTATTTTAGCGTATCAAAAAGGCCTGGAAACTGCTTTTTGGAAAAAGCATTTTACGGGCGGAAATGAAAACAATCCGTCCGAATTGAAAACAGCCGTCAGTATTTTGGAAGATAATGATATATTCGAGTCTTGCCATAAAATAGCTCACAAGTATCATGCAAAAGCCCTGCAATCTATAAACAAATTTCCTAAAACTATAATTTGGAATGACCTAAAGAAATTAATAGCGTATTCTTTAAGTAGACAATCTTGATGGAAAATTTCTTTGCAAAAACTATTTTACATTCTTGCGATCCTATTGGTGATTGGATGTGGCTATGCTTTGGAAGAAAAACCCAAAGAATCCCCTCTAAAAGAAGAAGTTTCTGTTCCTAAAATTGAGGGTTTAAAGTATGAGGTTAATTGGTCTTCAACTTTAGATCCTGAGCTTTTAAAGGCGCTTAAAGCTGAGTCTACTTTAATTAAATTAGAAGACAGACCTCCTGTCGTTAGAAGCGGGATTATTAAACGCGCTCAAAAAGATATCATCCAGTTTAAAAAAGTTTTAGCCGCCCATGGATATTTTGCGGGGAAAATGGATTTTAAACTTTTTGAAAAGTCAAAACCGGTGAAGGTTAAATTTAAAATTCACCCAGGCGTGCGCTACAAAATTGCAGGGCTTACTTTGATAAGTTCTGACAACCCTGAATTAATGACCAAGCAATCAATTAAGTTGACCTATGATGTCATTGGGATTAAACCCGGAGATTTTGTCGATCTTGCTAAAATTCACAATAGCCGTGAAAAGGTAAAAAAATACTTTCAGCACATTGGTTATCCTTTTGTTGAAATTCAAGATCCTGAAGCCATTATTAATCATGAAAAAAAAGAACTCCATATAACGTATCATTTGACCACTAGTTTTCTAGCGCATATTCAAGGGACCAACGTCGAGGGGTTAAAAAAGCTTTCTCCCCAATTTGTAAGAAACCGTGTTTTATGGCATAGCGGTCAAATTTATGATCAAAAACTGGTCGATAAAACAAGACGTCGTTTGATTGAAACTGGCCTTTTATCAACCGTTACAATTACGCCTGAAAAAGCGCTTAAACAAAGCCAGACATCCTCAAAAGAAGAAGACGTTATTATGAACATAAAAACGTCAGAGGCACCGCCGCGTTCCATTGGGGCCGGCGCAAGATATGCAACCTATGAGGGTGTTGGCGGAAATTTATCCTGGAGTCATAATAACCTTTATGGCGGAGGAGAACGTTTAGGGGCGTCTATTAAGTCTTCGAAAATAGAGAAAAGTATGAAATTAGGATATGACAAACCTGATTTTCTTTCCCCTCAACAAAAATTAATGAATGAAGTTTCTTTAATTCACGAGCGAAATCGCGCTTATGTGGGTAGAACGTTTAACGTTGGAACGCGTATCCAAAGGCCTTTTAATGACGCAGTCGGTGGATCTATGGGATTGTTATGGGAGGCAGGGCATATCCGCCGTGAAAATGTAACCTATAACACCCACCTTACTGGAGTTCCTGCCGAGCTTAAACTAGATGGCAGCAATGATCTTTTGAACCCAACTCATGGAGGACGAGCTGACTTTAAAGTCACTCCTTATATTGGAAGGCTGCACACAAGCAAGGGTATGACGGTTACGCAAGGTAATTTGACTGGATACTTGCCGTTTATGAGCAATGAGCTTGGAGAAAGTGATGGAGTCTTGGCGGGGTTTGTTAAAGGGGGCAGCATCTTTATTAAATCCTTAGACTTTGTCCCGCCTAATAAACGGTTCTACGCTGGTGGCGGTGGATCGGTTCGTGGATATGGTTATCAGCTTTTGGGGCCTCTTGATAGCCAAAACGTCCCTCTTGGTGGACGGTCTTTGGCTGAAGTCGGAACTGAGCTTAGGATTAAAACCACAGAAACAGTCGGATTTGTAACCTTTTTAGAAGGAGGTTCTGTCAGCGCTCATAAAATGCCTGATTTTAGAGGGCGAAATATGTTGTGGGGCACAGGTGTTGGCGCGCGTTACTATAGCGCGGTTGGTCCCATTCGCCTTGATATAGCCATTCCTTTAAAGCGTAGAAAAGACCCCATCAGCGGCAAAGCCATCGACGCTGCTTACCAATTTTACATCAGCGTTGGACAGGCGTTTTAGGTTTGTATCTAATACAGATATTTTTCCTCAATTTTATAAACATAGTATAATCGTCGGAAATAATAGATGAAGGAAAGAAAAATGCATAAAAAACGATTCTCGCATTAATCATAAGTTTTTTTGCAATAGAAGAAGCTAAGGCAAGATGTGAGCTATTTGGAGTGGTTGGAAGAGTCTTGAAGTCCTTTAGACTAATGCAGACTATTGGGACGAGGTATTATGGTTCTGTAATCTCTGATGATTTGTTACGTGCGCCTACCTTTGATTCTAGAAGGCTAATGTCATCTGTTCCTCGTCATAGTGTTCCTATTTTTTCTTCTTTACCAGAACAAGTTTCTGCTCCGAATGGGGTAAGGTATTTTTCATCTGCATCAGCTCCGAGTCTGCTAGATGATCCTGAAATTCAGACTGCTTTAGGAAAAATTAGTGGAAATTGTTTAAAGGAAATTGCAGCTAGAGGAAATAACGATTTTGTTGATAAAAGTTATAAGCTTGTATCTCTTTTAAAAATGTGTTTAAAGCGTGGATCTTCTTTTGGTGGGCAAGGCGGTCTTCTAGATGTTGAGGATGACTGGTTTGCCGCATGGGAACGCCAATCAGAAAAAACAAAAACATCTCTGAAAGCTCCTCATGATGAGATAGAGAAGATGATTAATATTGCGAATGAGATCTTTTACGATATAAAGCCAAAATAACGTTAAACGCTAAGCATTCTCTGACCACTTTTCGGCTTGCCAAGATTGCGTGCCTTGTGAGATATTCATAAGTACTTTTCTAATAGGTAAAGCCGCAGTGGCTCAGTGGTAGAGCACACCCTTGGTAAGGGTGAGGTCGAGGGTTCGATTCCCTCCTGCGGCACCATCCGAGGTGTATTTCTGAATGCCTAACTCTTTTCTTAAAGATAAAGATCCTTTAATCGCAAGGGCTATTGAAGACGAAAAGTTGCGTCTTCAAACGCAAATAGAATTAATCGCGTCCGAAAATATTGTATCAAAGGCTGTTCTAGAGGCTCAAGGTTCTATTTTAACTAATAAATATGCCGAAGGTTATCCAGGTCGCCGGTATTATGGCGGGTGTGAGTTTGTGGATGTCGTAGAAACCTTAGCGATCGATCGTATAAAGCGGCTTTTTGATTGCAATTTCGCCAACGTTCAGCCTCATTCAGGGGCACAAGCGAATCAGGCAGTTTTGCTTGCCCTATTACAACCGGGTGAGACCTTAATGGGAATGTCTATGTCCTCAGGTGGGCATCTGACACATGGATCTAATGTCAGTTTGTCAGGGAAATGGTTTCAAGCAGTAAGCTATGATGTGGATGAAAAAACAGCAACTCTTGACTATGATAAAATTGAACAGCTTGCCATCGAACACAAACCTCGTTTAATTATTGCCGGTGGTTCTGCTTACCCGCGCGTGATTGACTTTAAAAGATTTAGAGACATTTCAGACAAGATTGGCGCGTACCTTATGGTTGATATGGCGCATTTTGCGGGTCTTGTTGCGGGCGGCGTTTACCCAAGCCCCCTACCTCATGCGCATGTTGTGACATCCACCACTCATAAAACCCTTCGAGGTCCAAGAGGTGGTATTATTTTAAGTAATGATGAGGATTTGGGTAAAAAAATTAATTCAGCTGTTTTCCCAGGCCTGCAAGGTGGCCCTTTGATGCACGTTATTGCAGCAAAAGCTGTCGCTTTCGAAGAGGCCTTGCAGCCAGGATTTAAGATTTATGCCAAAAATGTTGTCGATAATGCCAAGATTTTGGGTGAAACGTTAGTCAGTCATGGCCTTGATTTGGTCTCAAACGGTACGGATTCACACCTGTTGCTAGTGGATCTTAGGAAATACAACATTACGGGTAAAGATGCAGCCATTACTTTAGAGCATGCCAATATCACCTGTAACAAAAATGGCATTCCTTTTGATCCTCTTCCTCCTATGACAACGTCAGGTATCAGGATTGGATCTCCAGCTGCAACCAGTCGCGGTTTTGGACAAAATGAATTTAAATTAGTTGCAGATTTAATGGCAGAAATTTTGAAGGGGCTAAAATCTGGAAAGTCGGAAAAAGTGATTCCGACTGTGCAAGAGCAGGTCTTGAATCTTTGTTCACAATTTCCTATCTATCAGGACCTTTAAATGCGTTGTCCTTTTTGTGGTCATCCCGATACGTCTGTTAAAGATTCCCGCACAGCTGATGATCATGCATCCATTCGTCGTCGTCGTTTTTGCGGCGAATGTGGGTCACGGTTTACAACGTTTGAACGCATACAGCTAAGGGATTTGACTGTTATCAAAAAAGGTGGAGCACGTGTGCCTTTTGACAGAGACAAATTGGCGCAGTCCATTACAACGGCCCTTCATAAGCGCGGCATTGAATCAGACAGAGTCGAGCGCGTTATCTCGAGTATTGTAAGGCAACTAGAAACCTCTGGAGATGGTGAAATTACAACAGAAGCCATTGGTCAGATGGCTATGCACGCGCTTATTAATTTGGACCCTGTCGCCTATGTGCGTTTTGCCAGTGTTTATCACAAATTTAGCAACGTTGGCGATTTTATTGAATTTATTAAGCAGATGGAAGAAACATCTACTTGATATATTGGATGCCTGGTCTAAAATAAACCTTGAAGTTTATTTTCACAAAAAGGCCTTTTATGTCTGATCAGTTTGTTCTCATGCATTTGATGACAGCAAAGCTTTGTCATGATATTGCAACGCCTTTAGGGGCGCTTGGGCTTGGCCTTGAAATGGCAATGAGCAGTGAGAAAATTGATAATGACACGCAAGATCTTTTACTAACAAGCTCTGAAACAGCTAAGCAAAGACTAAAAGTTTATAGGGCTCTTTTAAGTGCCTCTAGCAACTCTCCAACCTTTGCGGATGTTCAGCAAATCATCACGGACTTATGTCAGAGCAGTAAAGTTCGATTAGATTTTAATATTAAGGCTTCGATGTTGCCTGAGGGGTTATTTTGCCGTCTTGTTTTGGGAGCTTGTTTTATGGTTATTGAGGCCCTTCATAAAGGAGGAGTTCTTTCCATTCACATTAAGCCATTTCCTAATGATGAAAGCATGGAATTGATGCTGGTTTCTGAAGGTGAGATGGTGCAGCTTAGGCCTGGATATATGGAAACTTTGAAAGGGGAGCAAACTTTAAAAGACCAATCCTCACGCACTATTTTGCCTTTTTATTTAAAAATGATGGCGACTCACTATCAAAAAAAGATTGATTGTGAGCTGGAAAGTCCTCATAAATTGTGTCTAACCATTTGTTAAGTTGCGGAAAGATTAATGCCAGAATTTAAAGCTTATTTAAAGTCATCCCTTAAGGTTTTAGAAGATACTCTAAATGAAGAGAAGCTTGCAAAAAACCTTGAAGAAGCGATTAAGGTGACCCTCAATTGCCTTTTTCATCGCCATGCCTTTTTGGTGTGCGGAAATGGTGGATCAGCATCCGATGCGCAGCACATAACAGGTGAGCTTGTCGGGCGTTATTTAAAAGAACGTGAAGCCTTAAATGTTATTTGTTTATCCGATAACCCAGCTGTTCTAACAGCGCTGGGGAATGATTATGGTTATGAAACTGTATTTTCTAGACAAGTCGAGGCTTACGGCAGCGATAAGGGCGTCATCTTGGGCTTGTCGACGAGTGGTAATTCACCGAATGTTGTAAATGCATTTATCCAAGCTAAAAAAATGAAGATGACAACAATAGCCATGACAGGTGAGGGCGGCGGCAAGCTTGCAGCTCATGCGGATATTCTAATCTCTGCACCTTCTAAAATGACGCCACTTATTCAACAAGTTCATATCGCCCTTTATCATTATTTCTGTCAAGAAATTGAAAAGAGAATCGTTGATCTGAGAGGGTAGAAGTCATTTCTCTCAAGGTATCATTTTTTAGCGTAGAGAGGCCGCAGGTTCTGAGTATGGTGCTATATGCTCAGATCCTAAAGTAGGACCAAATACCAAGAGTTTGTTCAAGAGATTGGATTGAAAAAATGATGATGGTGGTGTATTAATTTAAGCACACTACTAGGTCTGATGGGGCCTCCGCACTGCCCCAAAAATGTGTTTGACCTCCGCCTCCTCCACCACGAGAGCAATACTCACCTAAGCCTTTGTGTTTTGTTTAAAAAACATGACAGCAAAGGGTCTCAACACGAAACAAGTGTCGATATAATGAATACAGAGAGCTCGATCGCGCTCTTATACCCATCCAGGTCCTGAGGGGACGGAAGTTTTTCTCCTAAGAGAAAAACCAGAGTATTGTCCACCAGCCACATTTAAGCCGATGCCCAACCATAAGTGTGCCCTCAGGATATAAATTATCAAAAAAAGATTAATATATAGTTTATATATCTAAATAAATTTTTACTGGATATTGTATGGATGTGATTGAGCTGAATTTATAAAAAACGTAGTTATCCAGAAGTACACTGGATAACTACGCCGAATGGATTCACAAAGACGACGGAGGATTGTGTCCATCACACATGTATGGCTCTAGCCAACCATCTTCGTCATCACGAGTTCCCTTGAGGAGGTGGCCATCCATGTATCTTAAAGGTCATCATTCTGTATAAATAAAATTTTAGATAAAAGCGATGGACATTTTTAAAATTTGCCAGATTGAAAAGGTGTGACTTATCCTGAAAGTGGA
>JAIEPD010000006.1 GCA_019749935.1 Alphaproteobacteria bacterium | reverse complement strand
TTTGGAGCGGGTGATGGGAATCGAACCCACATAGCCAGCTTGGAAGGCTGGAGCTTTACCACTAAGCTACACCCGCACATTTGGTGGAAGGAGCAGGATTCGAACCTGCGTAGACATCCGTCGGCAGATTTACAGTCTGCTGCCTTTAACCACTCGGCCATCCTTCCAACATTCTCTATGATTTAGGAGATTTTTGTTTGGTCTGTCAATAATTTAATACAATTATTTACCTATTTATTCCCCGCTCCCTCTTCAACTGTGCTAAAAAATTCATTGAACTGTTTTGAAAAATATTTTAATAACCAACTTTATGCTTTTAATTTACAGCAAATAGAATAGAGTTTTCTACACATGGCAAAAAGATCTCGTCTTTCGAGTATACTCAAACCAGCTCCTCTCTCTTTGCTTGTTGCCTGTTCATTTGTTTTCATTGATTGGTTATCCCCTGTTTCTCTTTCCAGCTTTTCTTTAGCTTTTATATTTTTATGCAGCTTAACAATCAGTCTTATTTATGGCCTATCTGTTTCTAATGAAAAACCCTCCAGGCCCAAAGAATCTAAAAAAAACCCTTTCTCTACACTTTTTAAATTTAAAACATTTTTGACCTTTGAAGAAGTTTTGAGTAATACCCTTGAAGACATTTTAGGGCATTTAAAAAACCTTCCCCCCTCTTCTGTTTCACTTTTTGCCAGACTTTCGGTTCAAGAACATCGATATTCCATTTCTCTCTCATATCTCATCACAGTCATACAAAATTTCTCATTTCAAATAAATGCATGCTCCGTATACAGCGTGCCTCAAAGAAAAGTAAGCTTTTATCACTATGATATTTCTTTGCCTTTGCCAGAAAACAAACAATTCGTAGAGTTAGAAAGACTGGAAGTTAAAGCAAATCTTCATGATAAAGCTCAGATTGATCTTGCAATATTGCTAGCAACACTTTCTAGAATTATAAAAGAAAGCAAGTTCCCTAGTTGCACACCTTTTCTTTGTAGGGTGCCCGACAGCATTTTCAAACAACCTCAACATTTACAACTTTTCAAAGATCTGATTGGTCATTTTACTTTTCCAAAACATCTGTTTGTTTTTTTGATACAGCCTTCTTCGACTCTGAAACATCATAATTTGCTGGCAGAATTAAATAGGCAAAGCATCCAAATCGGCCTTGAAATTAATGAGATTCCCAATAAAAGAGTCCCTCAGTCCGTAAGCCTTGTTTACATAAGTTTAACTCATTTAAGTAACTCTCTAAAAGGCCTAGCACAAAAACAAGCTAGTCAACAGATTCAGTCATTTTCTGAGCAATCTTATAAAGTCATTCTAAGTGATTTAGAAGACATTCAAACCTTACAAGACATCGCCTCTGCTCATATAGATTACGCTTGCGGCCCTGCTTTTGGTGAGGTACAACTTTTAGAAGAGTTTCTAACACATTACCAGGATGACTAGACTTATGAATGGCCTTTCTTCACTTGCCCACCAATATGATCTTTTTTTTATAGATCTTTGGGGAGTCACTCATAACGGGAAAGCGCCTTTTCCAGAAGCTTTAGAATGTTATCAAAACCTCAAAAAAGAAAATAAGCCTGTTTTTATTCTCTCAAATGCTCCGCGTATGCCTGAATCAGCGATTAAAAGGCTCGCTGATATGGGACTGGCGCGTGATCTTTATCATGATCTTCAAACATCAGGTTATGAATGCCATAAAAATTTGCGTGATCGATCGGATGCGTTTTATAAAACGTTAGGAACGCGCCTTTATCATGTGGGGCCAGAGCGTGACCGTAATCTGTTTACATCTTTGGATGAATATACTGATGTAAGTAATATTGAAGATGCCGATTTTGTTTTGGTCACGGGAACAGACACCTGGGATAGAACGTTAGAATCGTATCAAGTGGAATTAGATCAAGCCTTGAAGCATAATTTACCCCTGGTATGTGCCAACCCTGACAAACGGGTTATGTATGGCGATGAAATCGTTCTTTGCTCAGGTGCAATCGCAGCGCATTACCAATCCATGGGCGGAAAAATGCGCCAACACGGAAAACCAGATGCAGAAATTTATCAAATTTTACATACACGCGCTGAAAAGTCATTAGGCAAACAGGTTCCAAAAGATCGTATTTTGATGATTGGCGATTCCCTTGCAACCGATGTCGCTGGCGCTAATGCCTATGGGGTTGATTCCTTACTTGTCCTAAGCGGCATTCATGGTGCGGAGTTATTGTTGCATTTTAAAAAAGACACCTTTAAGGATGCTTTGCAACAATTAGGCCAGCAGTATAATGCCACACCTACTTATGTGATGGAAAAGATGTATTGGTGAGAGACTAAAAAGTACTCAATATGCAACATTATTTTTTCAATACTTATCTTTCGCTAGAAACGCCCTCAAGAAGAACCTAAGATATTTACAAAAAATTAACTTTATGTATATACAATGAAGTTAGTAATAAAAAGTTTTAACTTACAAAGGACATGATGATTATGCAAAATAGATTTCTTAAAACATTATTAATCAGTGCATGCTTGTTGACTATCGGAAAAGGGACTGGCTTCGCCATGAAAATGGATGACAAGGACATTCCTGGTGGTAAAGTTGTCTACATGACTTGTATGCTCAAAACGATTGAAGACCCAAACTCCTGGAAGGGGGGGTACGTCACGTACAAGAAAGAAGTTGAGAGGCTTAGAGCTCCAGACCCAGTCGAGCCAAGCGATGGTGACCTCGATAAAGTCTTTAATATTCTAAAGACTCTCGATGATCACCAGAGTCTCTTATCACAGCCTGTCCGCCTATTTGCTCACCTTAGTGCAACCTATGTGACTCATTCGGATGCAGTACCTAGGCAGATCCAAGCTATTAATGTGCCTGCCACCGCCTTAGCTTCCAAGGAAGCCCTAAAGCAATGGATAAATAGCTACACTTCATCATACAAAGACGGGAAGCTTCAGGTACACCAGTAGATCGCCCAGAACTGCCTCACTTAAATGCTCTATGAGGAAGATTGGCATAGGAAATTGCTGGTATGTATTTAGTGAAAAAAATATAGTTTTCCTCGGGCTTGACCCGAGGATCCATTGGAATGGAGCAAATAAATCTCGAAATAAATATTCATATTGCCCACCAAATGGACCCTATGGTCAAGCCATAGGGAAACTACTACTGAGTGGTTTCATAAATAACTTCACTCTACCTCACCAACTCCAACAAATATTTTAATGGATGGATATTGATCTGCCCCTTATAGGCAGCAGTCTTTTTAGAAAGGGAAGAGGCACAAAAGGCTTGTGTAAATCCTAGTTTTTCAGCCTCTTTAAACCTAAGCTCACTATGACTGACGGGCCTTACCTCTCCAGTTAAGCCAATTTCGCCAAAATAAATACTGGATGGGGGAACGGGTTGATTTTTAATCGCTGAAATAAGGGCTGCAGCCACCGCTAAATCAGCTGCAGGTTCTGTAATTTTCAGCCCCCCTGCCACATTTAGGTAAATGTCTTTATTGCCAAAACTAAGCCCGCAGCGTGCCTCTAACACTGCCAATATCATCGAAAGGCGGTTTGAATCCCACCCCACAGCCGTGCGTCTGGGTGATGCTAAGTATGAAGGGGCAACAAGCGCTTGAATTTCCAAAAGGATTGGCCGTGTTCCTTCCATGCCAGCAAAAATAGCTGTGCCACTGACTTCATTTTGATGATTAGCTAAAAAGAGCTCTGAGGGATTGCGAACCTCAGTCAGTCCTTGATTACCCATCGCAAACACACCAATTTCATCGGTAGCGCCAAAACGATTTTTAACCGACCGCAAAATGCGGTAGTCATAATTGCGCTCACCTTCGAAATAAAGGACCGTGTCTACCATATGTTCCAAAACTCTGGGACCTGCGAGCACGCCTTCTTTGGTTACATGTCCGACAAGGATAACCACATGACCCTGTTTTTTAGCTGATGCGATAAGCTCTTGAGTACAAGCCCGAACTTGCGAAACTGTTCCTGCAGCAGAAGTTATATCTTCTGATATCATCGTTTGAATAGAATCAATAATCGTCAGTTTCAAGTTAGAAAGTTTATCGATTGCAACCAAAATATCTTGAAGCTGCGTTGATGATGCCATATGAACAGCAGCTTTATTAACTTTGAGCCTTTCTGCCCGAAGCCTTAATTGACTTAAAGCTTCTTCGCCCGAAATATAAGCACACGCGGCTGATTGCGACAGGGATGCCACTACCTGCAGTAAAAGTGTCGATTTTCCAATGCCAGGATCTCCGCCCACAAGGATAACCGATCCTGGAACAAGGCCGCCTCCGCAAACCCGATCAAACTCCGCAATGCCTGTTAAAATACGTGAATGATCAAGAGGGGCTTCTGTTTCTGAAGTTTCAAGAGTTGAAAAGAAATTTCCCGAATCAATTCTTTTATGACGAGCGGTTTGCTTAGGCGCTATGGATTCCTCGACAATGCTATTCCACGCCCCACACGTGTCGCAACGGCCACTCCACTTACTATGCCAGCCACCACATTCTTGACAAACAAACTGCTGTTGGGTTTTCGCCATTTTTGAAAGGTACCCTTAGGTAATAAAAGTTTCTTTCAAGATAGAATAAATAAAAGAAATTAGACAATAAAAAAGGCGGGATAAATCCCGCCTGATTCTCATAAGCAAAAAACTTAGTGAGCAGCTGGAGCCGTTGCACTTGGTGCTGTTGTCGGAGCTGCTGAACCGGCTGTTGATGGAGCCGTTGCACTTGGTACTGTTGTACTTGCTGCAGGAGCTGCTGTATTTGCTACATCCTTAGCAACTGATTCAGTTGTTTTTAAAGCAGTTGCTGGACTAGGAAGATTGTTAGCTGGTGTAGCAGTAGCTGCAGCTGGTGGGTTAGTAGCGGCTTGTGGGTTAGTAGCGGCTTGCGCAGCACCAAAAGCGAGAGTTGCAGCAACTGCAAACGCGAACTTGTTCATGGATAAAACTCCTAAAAATCATAATAATATTAATATAAAACTTAGCTTTAAACTAAGCACAACTAATGAATAATGCAGGAAAATGGAATCGTCAATAGCGTTTATCTATTTTTTTCCCTTATATCCCATAATAACCATTAAAGTTAAAAGAGAAATAAGTGCAATAATACCGCTCCCAAGAAATGCATAAGCCTCACCGTAGTGATGCGCGATATTCCCAGCCCCAACATCCGCTAATAAAGCTGAAATCGCACTGATAATATAATAGCACCCAAACCCTGTACCCCTTAAGTTTTCAGGTACAGTTTCCGCAATTAAGGAAACGAAAATATTCTGAGTGACTCCGTATTGAATCCCCCAGAACAAAACACCAACAAATACAAATGTCAGGGACATAGCACTAGCTAAAATTAAATCTGCTAGAACGATAAAGATAATACCAATCGCCAAAAACCAGTAACGATTCATTCGATCAGCCAAAACACCCACAGGGTATGACGCAACGCACCAACCGGCATTAAAAAGCATCATAATGGCTGGTGCATAGGTATTCTCAAGACCAAAGTTGCTGTGAGCATGAAGGATTAAAAAGGTCTCACTCATGCGGGAGAGCATAAAGATTGCATTCACAATCATCAAAAGCCAGAAAGTTTGCCCTAGTAACGGAAGATTGGACCAATGAATACGTTGACGACGCTTAGGGGCTGGCAAAGGAATTTCTGAGGAAACAGCAGGGTGATCAAAGTTTTTTGGTTCTTTGACGAAAAAGATAAGAATAAAAAAGGCAATAAATGCAGGTATTGTCGCAATCCAAAACACTTGCTGATAGTTGTTATGCGTCCATATCATCGCAAGGATACCACAGACAGCTCCAAAAAAGGATCCAGCTGTCCCAAGACTTCGTTTTAGTCCATATGATGCACCAATGCGTTTGCGATGAGCAACGTCAGCAACCATTGCATCTCGGGGGGTTGCTTGGATTCCATTTCCAAATCGTTCCATCAAACGCGCAGCAAATACGATCCCAAATGATGAAGCAACAGCTAAAAGAGGGCGGCTAAATACAGAAAGCATATACCCAAAAATCATAATGGGTTTACGTCTTCCAATATAGTCGCTAAACATTCCTGAAAACAGTTTCATCGCATAAGATGAAGCCTCTGCCATTCCTTCTAAGAAACCAATCCAAACTGTTGTAACCCCCAACAACGTTTTCAGGTAAATTCCTGAAAAGCTATAAATCATTACAAACGAAAGATTGATCAAAAACATCATCGACCCCAAAATCCATACCGTACGCGGCATAGGAGGGATATTATCTTTCTTTTGCTCAGGATCTGTTTGGGTCGACATAATTAGGAAGCTCTTAAAATACTCGGCATCGTTTAATTTCTAAGGATTAAGGGCAGCACTTTCATTGTAACGTAAACTATTCTTAACTAAGCAGCAAACTGTTTTTAAAGGTTTTTTGGTGCTGTTGCTTAGAAAGGTAACTTTAATCCACCTGGCAGGCTTAAGCCCCCGCTTACCTTGCTCATTTCTTCACTTGTATGAGCATCTAATTTAGCTTTTGCATCGTTATAAGCAGCTACAATCAAATCTTCTAAGATTTCAATTTCTTTAGGGTCTGCTAAGGCTGGATCAATTTTGATCGCCTTCATCTCGCCTTTGCCATTGATTGTCACAGTGACCATGCCGGCGCCTGAGGTCCCAGTAATCTCTTCTTGCTCTAGGCGTTTTTGCATTTCAGCCATTTGATTTTGAAGTTGCTGCGCTTGCTTTAACATCTGATTGATATTTTTCATAAATATTCCTATTCAATAAAAGTTACGGTTGTTCCAGGAAATGCTTCCTTTACCGATGCAACAACAGGATGTTCCAATATTTGTTGCTGGGCGGATTCTTTCTCTTTTTGCTTTTGTTGCTTTAACGTTCCTTGACCCTCTTCTTGACTGAGGTTAATTTTCCAATCTTGTTTTGTTATTTTCTTAAGTGCCAATTGAAGTTGTTGCACAAAAGAAGACGGCGCATTTTCTGCCAGGCGAATTGTTAAATCTCCTGGTTTATAAGAAACTAGAGAAACATAATGGACAAGATTTCCTGATAAAAGAGGTTCAGCGCGTTCTAAAAGCTTGACCATTTCTTCAAAGCTTGCTGGCAGGGGAAAAGCTTCTGAGGGCTTTTCATTAATAATAGGAGCTGTTGCTACTGGACGAGGCGTTGAAGGCGTTAAGGTTTGCTTGTTCCCTCCTTTGAAAGACTCTATTAAATCATTTAATAAAGGCATTTCAGCCATATAACAAAGGCGAATAAGAACCATATCGAGGGCTTGCGCTGGTGAAGGGGAGTGACTCACTTCTTCAAATCCTTTTAGCAAAACCTGCCAAGCTCTTGTTAAAATAGGAACATTTAGAGGAGCTACAATTTCCATCCCTTGCGTCCTATCAGCAGCTGGCCATACCGCATTGCTTTGAAGTCCAGGAACCGTTTTTAGGCAAGTGAGCCAATAAACAAGGTCCAAAATATCCTGCATGATCACAACCGGATCGCCACCATCTGTGACCATCTCATGAATGATTTTTAGCGACGCCTCTATATCTCCTTTGAATAAAAAGCTTAAAAGCGTAAAAAGGCGCCCTCGATCAGATAAACCGAGCATCGACCGAACAGTAAGTGCCGAAATTGATCCGCCTGTACCTTCTTGTCCTGTCAAAGCAATCGCCTGATCTAATAGTGACAAAGCATCCCGAAGCGATCCATCAGCTGCGCGCGCTAGAAAGGCAAGACCTTCTTCTTCGACCTGATAGTTTTCTTTTGAAGCAATAAGCTTTAAATGCTCGATAAGGGCAAGAGGCTCAATGCGCTTTAGATCAAAACGCATACAACGCGACAAAATCGTCTCGGGGATTTTACGCAGTTCAGTTGTTGCAAAAATAAACTTTACATGAGGTGGCGGTTCCTCCAGAGTTTTCAAAAGCGCGTTAAACGCACTTTTCGAGAGCATATGAACTTCGTCGATAATGAAAATTTTGTACCGGCCCGTAACCGCTTTGTAGCGAGAAGATTCAATAACTTCTCTAATGTCATCCACACCTGTTCGGCTTGCGGCATCCATTTCAATCACATCAAGATGGCGGTCTTCGCTAATCCCCACACAGGATGTGCAAACACCACAAGGGTCAGCGGTCATACCCCCTTTGCCATCACTACCAATACAATTTAATGCACGTGCAATGATCCGGGCTGTTGTGGTTTTTCCAACGCCTCTGATCCCGTGCAACAAAAAGGCATGAGGTAGGCGATTATTTTCAATACTATGTGTTAGGGTTTGGGCAAGGATCTCTTGTCCCACAAGCTCTTTAAGAGTGGTCGGCCGATATTTACGAGCAAGAACGCGATAAACAGTACCCATTAATCCTGTGGCATTTATTAGTCAAAATAAAGTGGAAGCTCCACCCACGACCCAAGAAAAAATCGTTACGACTGCTTCCTTCCGGATCTGATCGGATTGGCGACCCGCTTGTCCATAAGGGAACTTCCCTTGGCACTATAACAGACCCATACCGTGTATGCTATAAAAAATGCATTAAGATAAATTCAGAAAAATTAATCTTTTATAAATATATTCTACATATTCTAGGAAGTAACAATATAAAACTGACTCAAAAATGCCAAAAATTAGTTACATTATTTTAAGCTTAGTTTTTCTATATTTGGGTGATATGATTCTTTGCCATACCCCATATGCAGACGATGGTATCCCGCCAGATTTGGAAAGAATGCTGCAAAATCCTAGTCTTTCATCTTCTCGTGACGAGAGCTTTACAAGCTATGTCACAAAGCCTTTTGCAGAGCATCCACAGAAAAATATGAATTTCTTCTCGAACCCTAAAACCTTCCTTACAGAATGGAATCGTCGATATCAAGCTTATACATTAGGAAAAGACAAAACGATTGGTCTTTTTAAAATTTTTGAAACCATGGGAGCTTCGCGTCGTTCGATTTTATTAAATGGAGATCTGAAATATAACCGCATTCATCAAGCTGAAACAAAAGGTATGATTAATATCTTAAAAAGTGATTTTGGATCTAACCTTGCCTCTGCAGAAAAAGATATTGTGGCTAAGGAATTATTGAACATTGCAAGCTCCTTAGAATTTCCAGAAATTTTGGAAATAGTAGATGAGTTTAAAGATCTTTATTTGACACATGTTGACCTCAAAAAGAAACGATATTTTCAGATCCTGGCCTTATTAATACTTCGGGGCTATGATGAGAAAGCCATTTGCAAAACTGAATGGTATTTAGAAGGAATGAATTCTTTTGAGCAACAGAATCTTCTTGCAAGAATTGAAGATTATGCTCATCGGTTTTTGCCTGTTCCGATGGATGTTGATCCACAACCAAATACAATAGAAGAAACAAGAGATGGAGCAAACTCCCCTACACCGGATGCTGAACGCCATTTTAGAGAACTGGTTTTGAATGCAAATAATAAAAGCTGGAATATTGTTTCTTCTCTACTCTCAAGTCCTTTAATTAATGAATTACAGAAGAGCCCAGCGCATCTTTTTATAATAGAAGCCATCAGAAGACTGAATGATGCTCATAACGGAATAAGTAAAGAGGATTACGATCCACATTATGACCAACAAACGTTAAACAAAGCTGTTTTGAGGTTTAGGCAGAGCCCAGCTTCGAATCCTGTGTTTGTCCTACAACAGATACAAGATTATCTTAGTCATACCCGAGTCTTGCATGTGTTTTTTGATAGAAAACTACAAAAATATGCAAAAAAATCCTTAACAAAAGCGTTATTAAACTATGTCAAAAGCAATAATAATAAATGGCCTGGCATTAATAAGCTTAAAATTAATGAGCAGTTTTTTTTGAATATGCATGATCCTATGTATAACACAACTTTTAATGAGATTAATTTTTTAGAGGACTTATTTCAGAAACCCCTTAGAAGTTGGCAAACCTTTCTTGATTTTTGTGAACCTTACTTTGTTGCTAAGACGATGAGAGCTAAAAGAGATAGGATGAGAGCCCTTATTCCTTTTTTTCAAGCTTTTTCAACATCAGAAGAAATAGCATCTTTTCAAGAATTTTGTGAACCCTACCTTGCAGGGATAGAAGAAAGACACAAACCAGCCAACATGAAATACCTGTTACCCATCTATCAAGCCTTTCCAACGCAGGAAAAGAGAGCTGATTTTCTGAAATTCTGCGAATCTTATTTTGTAGAAATAAGCGGACAAATGAAACTATACGGAATGGAATTACTCCTATCCGTTTTTCAAGCTTTTCCAACAGAGGAAGAAAGGGCTGAGTTTTTGAAATTCTACGGACCTTATCGTCAGGATGGAAAACTAGATTACATGAAATACCTGTTACCTATCTACCAAGCCTTTCCAACAAACGAAAAAAGAGCTGAGTTTCTGAAATTCTGTGAACCTTGTCGGGAAGATGGAAGACTAGATTACATCAAATACCTACTACCCATCTATCAAGCTTTTCCAACAAATGAAGAAAGGTCAGATTTTATAAAATTCTGCGAATTTTATTTCGTAAGCATAAACGAACAAATGGAAGTATACAAAATGGAATTACTTCTATCCGTTTTTCAAGCTTTTCCAACAGATGAAGAAAGGGCTGATTTTATAAAATTCTGCGAACCTTACCGAGAAGATGAAAGACTAGATTACATCAAATACCTACTACCCATCTATCAAACTTTTCCAACAAATGAAGAAAGGGCTGATTTTATAAAATTCTGTGAACCTTATCTAATTCTTGTAAGAAAAGAATACAAAATACCATGCATGCTGGCCTTGCTGTCCATTTATCAAACTTTCCCAACAGCAATATCGAGAACACTATTTATGAACTTCTGTAAATCTTGTTTAAAATATGTTAAAAGGCATGAATTTGGCCACCTATACCACAGTGAATCTTTTCTAACGATCTATCAAGCTTTTCCAACAGAGGAAGAAAGGGCAGATTTTATAAAATTCTGTGAACCTTATTTTTCTGAAAAGGATGATACGACTGAAAGATTGAACAGCATTCAAAACTTTTTGATAGTCTATCAAAATTATCGTGAAGATTTTAAAAAATTTGAAAAAAGGATGAAAAGAATAGATATGCCCGTGAGAGAAAGCTATCTTTCTCGTGCATATCTTCGGTATATGCGCGTTAATGCTGCTTTGGATACAGAAGAAAATCCAAATACAAGTCGCCTTCAAGCAATGTTTGAAACAGATATAGATCATCAGATTCCTGCGTTTTATGCTCAAGATAAATTTTTACACATTCTGAATGGGGTCTCACAAAAGAAAAGAAAATTAGAAGCTATTAATGCTCATGTGCATGAGGAGATTTATAAAGAAGATGTTCAAACTTTTTTGGAAAGATGCGCCCTTCTTGGATACAAAGAAAAGCAAGGAACAACAGAATACACTCTTTATAATGGAAAAAAACTCTCTAAAGAACATTATAAAACTTATGCTGAAGTGGAGGATTTTCTAAGTTATCTCGACACCCACGTTACAAAAGAGAAGAGTATTGGCGGAATTAATGGCAAACAAGCCGTTGCTCACATTAAAAAAGTCCTTGGTTTAGAAAAAAGTGATACCTTATTTGATTCTTATTTAGGAAATCCCATGCTTTTTGGAAAAGAAAAAATAGGCATTTTTACAGGTGATCAAGTGTTAGCCGCCACGTGGTATTATTTGAAACTTAAAGACCAGCACAGAAACCCCAACGAATATTATTTTAGAGAAGAGCTTGTTAAGTGGCTTTTGGACTCTATAGATGAAATAGAATCTTCAAGTGCTGACATGAAATGTCAAACTCGTATAACAGGAGAAATAATAAGAAAACTCTCCTTACATGAAGAAGGGTTAAAAATAAAACCCTATGTTATTCGGGAGGAAGATCCAAGCTCACCTGACAATGAAATGATAAAAAAGCTTATTAAAGCAGCCCCTGAAAAAGCAGAAATTTTGTTTAAGGCATTCCGGCAACAAGAAAGTTTAAGGGCTATTAATGGATTTTCCAGTGATCAAAAGACAAATGATCAAAGAAAACCTGAGTTGTGGGAAATATATCAAATCTATTATGATCGATTGTATTGTAGGACCTTAAATCCCGATGGCATTACCTACAAACATGATGAAAACATTCTTATGCGTGATGCTCATGGAAATTTAGTAAAGCTTTATGATATAAATGGCAATCGTCGAGCAACACCGCTGATTGTTTATTATCAAGCTGAGTTTCAAGTTCTTGAACAGGAATTTACTGAATTGATGAGACGGCATTTTGAATTACAAAGAGGTTTAGAGTATTAAACCCAGAGTGATCTTAATATCAACGAAAATCTGATCATCTAGCCTTTAAAATGGCTGATTATTTTTTTATGCACAGACCCGCCCAATATTAAAAATCTCCGTCTTAAACACCTCAGAAACCGTTAAAAACAAAAAAACTATCAAAAATATTTAGATTTATTCTTACTAATTGTTGAAATTTTAAATTATTTTTAGTTTAATTTAATGGTGTTAGGAATTTGCAAGGGAAATTAATCATGACAACCAACGCCCAACAAACCGCATATCTGTCTTCTCATGAAGATTCTTTTATGAATCCTACTCAGATTGATTATTTTCGAAAAAAATTAAAAACCTGGAAAGAACAACTTTTAGAGGAATGCAATCAGACCATTCATCAAATGCAAGATAACCTTATGAATGAACCTGATGTCATTGATGTTGCTTGTAATGTTGTTAACCAAGCTATAGAGCTTAGGACGCGTGACAGGGAACGCAAGTTGATCAATAAAATAGATGAAGCCCTTCGCCGCATTGATAATGGAACTTATGGTTACTGTGAGGAAACGGGTGAACCAATCAGTTTAAAGCGTCTAGAAGCAAGACCTATTGCAACGTTAAGCCTAGAAGCGCAAGAACGCCATGAGCGCCGCGAAAGGGCCTACCGAGAAGAGATTTAAAGAGAACTGCCCTTTAAACTGTCAATAGTTTATGTAACTTTAAATGACGTGGCGATGCCGCCTGCCAAGACGGAAATTCCCCTTCGCAAATCGCTACACCTGAGGTTGGAAATTCTTTAAAAGGAATAGAAGGCTCTAGCTCTTGGATAAATTGAGTCAGTCCGGGATTATGCGCCAAAATCATTATACACTGATGCGTATCCTCAACCTCTGATAAACGATCCCATAATATTCTACTATTGGTATGATAAAGCTCATCCTTATAGACAATACTCGCTGTACTTGGAACCAACGGTTTCATTCCCTCCAAGGTCTGTCGTGTTCGTTTGGCATTTGAGCACAAAATCAAACTAATACCTTCTAGATGCCCTTGTATTTTAACACGAATCGCATCTAACTCATGCATCCCGGCCATTGTAATTGCACGTTCACGATCATTAAAACCAAACCGCTCTAACTGGGCTTGAGCATGGCGCATAAGAATAAGCCGTTTCATGATTATTAGCCTTATCAAGGATTTATTAATAATAGTTCCCTACTATTAAATGGTAAAATAGGAATTCCTTAAAGGCAAGCATAGTGAGTACATATTTTGATCAAACAAAAATAAAGTGGCTTCAGCTGATCAGAACTCAAGGTATTGGGCCCATTAAGTTTTGGAACTTATTATCAAAATATGAAGACATTGAAAGAGCCATCGAAACCTTAAAAGATCCCTACCCTTATGCTAAAGCCGAGGCTGAATTTTACGAACACCAAAAGCGCGGGTATTCCCTGATTGCTGCTTATGAGGAAAACTACCCAAGCAAGCTTAAGCGTCTTAATGATTTTCCACCTCTGATTAGCGTAGCGGGAAATATAAATTCTCTTAATAAACCAGTCATCGCCATTGTTGGTGCGCGAAATGCTTCTCTAGGTGGGCGGAAACTCAGTTTTCATTTTGCAAAAGGCCTTGGAGAAAAAGGTTGGGTGATTGTGTCAGGCCTTGCAAGAGGCATTGATGAGGCAGCTCACAAAGGATCTTTGAAAACACAGACGATTGCTGTTCTTGCTGGCGGCGTTGATCATATTTATCCGCCTGAACATGAATCCCTTTATAAAGAAATTCTAAATGATGGCGCCATTATTTCTGAAATGCCGCTGAGCACATCTCCAAGCGCGTCTCTTTTTCCAAGGCGAAATCGACTGATTGCAGCGTTAAGTCAGGGTATTATCATTGTTGAGGCCGCCTATAAATCAGGATCTTTGATTACGGCAGAATATGCCCTAGACCTTGGAATTGATGTTTTCGCTGTTCCAGGGTCCCCTTTAGATCCCAGATGTCAGGGTAGCAATCATTTATTAAAACAAGGTGCAATGCTTGTTCAATCAGCGAATGATGTCATAGAGGTTGTTGGCATTGTGAGTGAAAAGCAATCAGAACATGTTCCTCTTGAATATAAACCAACCACAGTTATTGAGCCTCAAGATATCAAGAAACGAATTTTAGAAGATTTAACAACAATACCCATTCCCATTGAAACTCTTTTGGATAACTATAATTATCCTCCAAATGAATTGATGAGCCTATTAGCAGAATTAGAACTAGAAGGCCTGCTTATCCGTCACCCAGGAAATTGTGTGTCGTTAGCTATGTAAGAATCCATTTAAGTCTAAAACGCTAAACCATTAACGGTTTGTTAATAAACTCAACTCAAAATGGTTATGCAAACAGAATATTTTAGGAGATAATGATGGTGAAAAAATTAGCTTTAGTAGTCGTTGCAGTTGCTACACTTTTTGCAAACTCTGCATATGCTGATACAAAATCAGTATGTGTAGCCGAACTTAAGAAAACAAGGAACCTTGCAGTGGCAGAAAGACTGTGCGAATGCGCTAAAGGTAAAACAAAAAGTACAAAAATGGCCGATATTAATAACGCTCTTGCAGCATGTAGAGCTGAAGGTGTAAAGTAAAACTCTACAACGGTATTATAAATACTGCATAAAGAATTCAAATATTACCGTCCAGGGGGGATCTTATCCCTCCTGAACATAGGTTCCTCTATAATAAAACTCAGTAAAACGAAATATTTAGCCTTTATTCCCTTAGCGGTATAGATAAATCATTAAATTCTCAGGAAAGTTTAAATTATTAATGATTTATTAACACATTTAATTCACGATGGTTAAATGAACTAGATTATTTATAGGAGATAATGATGGTAAAGAAATTAACTTTAGTAGCCATTGCAGTTGCTGCACTTTTTGCAAATTCAGCATATGCTGACACAAAGTCAAAATGTCACGCAAAGTTCGACGGTAAAACAACAGCTGATAAAGTAAAAAAACGTTGTGACTGCGTTGCAGGAAAAACTAACAAAACATCAGACGCTGCAATCCAAGAGGCCAGCGATAAATGTAAAGACGAAGGAAATTAAGTTTTCTTTCGGCTTTTAAAGCATCTTTGTTTTTAGCAATAGCCCTCACCTAAATATCAAAAAGGTGAGGGTTAATTCTTTAGCCCTTAGAAAAGATTCTGTCCCGTCATTATTGCTTTTTGGCTTTCTTGATAATGCGGCAGAAGGCGCTTTAAAGCTTCCCATTCAATTGTTGCTTCTTTGATACCGCGCTTACCTGTGTCGTGTACGACCTGCTCGCAAACCTTTGGCGGAGGAACCGTTACAGGACGCCCCATGGAAAGAGTTGTAATCTGAACATGCGCTGCCTTTTCAAGAGTATACATAGCACTAAAAGCTTCAGCGATCGTTGTGCCTGCGGTTAGGAATCCATGGTTCCTTAGAATCATCACATCCTTATCGCCCAAGTTTTCGGCAAGGCGTTTTTTCTCATCACCATAAACAGCGATTCCCTCGTAATCATGATAGGCAATTTTGCCATAAAAATGGCATGCATGCTGACTTAAGGGCAGTAAACCATCTTGCAAGGCTGCAACAGCCATCCCTGTTACAGTATGAAGATGTACAATGGCTCCAATATCTGGCCTTGCTGAATGTATGGCACTATGAATCGTAAGGCCTGCTGGATTGATTCCATAATCAGAATGGCCGATAACCTCCCCATCTAATGTTACCTTTACCAAGTTTTCAGGGGTAACTTCATGAAAATGCAATCCAAAAGGGTTAATTAAAAAACACCCTTCTTCTTCTGGAATACGTGCTGAGATATGAGTGTATATTAAATCAGTCCATCCAAATAATGACGCCAGATGATAAGAGGCCGCGAGATCATAGCGAACCTGCCATTCTTTGGCAGAAAAATAAGTGTTTGAGAATCTGCTCATTTTCCTTGATACTCTCCCTTAAAAGCTAACGTAGTGCTTAGTGTAGAGTTACAATTGTTAACACCACGTTAATAAAAATAGGAAAACGATCCAGATGCCAGGCAATACTTTCTGTCAATTTTTTAGACTAACAACCTGGGGAGAAAGTCATGGAATTGCTATTGGCGGCGTTGTCGATGGCGTTCCCCCTGGACTGTCATTGACAGCTGAATGTATTCAAACTGACCTAAATAGACGCAGGCCAGGTAATCATGCGCTCACCAGTCCCCGCGTTGAAAAGGATGAAATTGAAATTTTATCAGGCGTCTTTGAAGGTAAGACCCTTGGAACACCGATTGCCTTTATGGTTCGAAATCAGGACCATCATTCAAAAGACTACGATGCCCTAAAATCAGTTTACCGTCCAGGACATGGAGACTATGCCTATCAGCAAAAGTATGGTCATCGGGATTACAGAGGTGGAGGGCGTGCTTCTGCCAGAGAAACGATCGCGCGCGTTGTGGGGGGGACGATTGGAAAAGTCGTTCTTAAAAGTTTATTCGGGAAAGACATTAAAATCAGAGCCGCCATTACGCAAATCGGACCTTTAAAAATTAACCCTGATCATTGGGATTGGGATGAAGTGAGTCAAAATGCTTTTTCATGCCCTGATAAAGATATGGCCTTGCAATGGGAAAAGTATTTAACCGATATCAAAGAACAAGGAAAATCAGCTGGAGCCCTTATCGAAATTTATGCAACCGGATTTCCAGCCGGCCTTGGAGAACCTGTATTTGATAAATTAAATGCTGACCTTGCCAAAGGTCTTATGAGCATTAATGCTGTCAAAGCAGTTGAGATTGGTGATGGATTCGCCTCTGTCTCCGCAGAGTCTAGCTATGACGAAATGGTTATGAAAGATGATACCCCTCATTTTTTAACCAATCATGCTGGCGGTATTTTAGCTGGCATTTCAACAGGTCAGCCAATTATCTGCAAAATCGCTGTGAAACCAACCAGCTCAATCCCTCAGCTCCGTCAAACAATAACAACAGATCATGCTGAGACAACCCTTAGCGTTACCGGAAGGCACGATCCTTGCGTTGCCATTAGAGCCGTCCCTATTGCCGAGGCTATGGTGAGTTTGGTACTTTCTGATCATGCGTTAAGATGGCGCGGACAATGCGGCACGTTTGGTGAAATTAGAAAATGAAATGGGCGTTTTTTAAATTCCAAATCAAGGTATTAAAGGCCAATTGGTATCGCTTGCCTTTTCTATTAGCTTTTATTTTTTTGCAAGTTGCGTTTGTTCTGGCAGGCTCAGAAGGAAACACTTATAAAGCCTGGGTCACGCCCGTTACGGTTATTTTTTTTACCCTTATTATCAGTCAAAGCATTCATGAGGTTTTAAAAGAAGATCTTGAAGATGGCAGTCTTTTTTGGCTGCGCAGTCAAGGGGCGGCGCCAGCTTTATACTTTTTAATCACAGCTGCTGCTTTTTGTCTGATGACCCTTCTTCCAACATTGATGGTTGTTATGGGAATATGGATCCTTAAGGGAGATGGGTTAGAAACTATTTTTGTGACGAGCCTTGCGCTAGCCTTGATTGGCATACAAAGTATCTGCCTTGGAGGGGCACTTAGCATTTCAGCGCTGATGACCAAAGTTCAAGGAATGCACCTGACTTTGCCTTTGTGCCTTGTCCCACTTGGGCTTCCCTCCTTGCTTTTGATCTCAAGCCTTGATCAAGACACGGCTAGCCTGTCAACTTTGAGCCTTTTAATGGGATTAACACTCACCCATATCGCCATAGGTATTGGCCTTTTCACATATGCTTTGAAAAGTTAGTTTTTCTCTATTTCTCTGTTCTTTAAAAAATTTGGAAAGTTATGATCTTTCCATTTTGATTAAATTAAACCATGGATATATAACTTAACGCTTAATTTATTTAGATATATAAACAATATATTAATCTTTTTTTGATAATTTATATCCTGAGGGCACACTTATGGTTGGGCATCGGCTTAAATGTGGCTGGTGGACAATACTCTGGTTTTTCTCTTAGGAGAAAAACTTCCGTCCCCTCAGGACCTGGATGGGTATAAGAGCGCGATCGAGCTCTCTGTATTCATTATATCGACACTTGTTTCGTGTTGAGACCCTTTGCTGTCAT
Source organism: Alphaproteobacteria bacterium (assembly GCA_019749935.1). Taxonomy (GTDB): domain Bacteria; phylum Pseudomonadota; class Alphaproteobacteria; order Paracaedibacterales; family CAIULA01; genus CAIULA01. Next base: position 15,559 of record JAIEPD010000006.1, on the reverse strand, counting down.
GTTTTTTAAACAAAACACAAAGGCTTAGGTGAGTATTGCTCTCGTGGTGGAGGAGGCGGAGGTCAAACACATTTTTGGGGCAGTGCGGAGGCCCCATCAGACCCAAAATCATGCCTAAGACAATCCTTTAGAGCCTTTTCAAGACAGCATAAATTCTCACGAAGAATTCCTTGAAAAAATCCACTGTAACTTCAAATCAGTTTGGCATTTATTAAAATTCTATAAGTTTTTTCCTTAATAATTTACCTTCTCTTTCTGTCTTCATTCATACCTTGACCAACTTTATTTTGTTCTTAATAATCGTTTGTAATTTTATATATCAACAAGGGTTCAGAAAATGGCAAAAGTTTGGTTTATTACAGGTTGTTCTAAAGGGTTCGGGCACGCTTTAACGGTAAGGCTTTTAAAATCAACGAATGATTTCGTCGTGGCAACGGCCCGTAAACCAGAGTCTTTGGATGATCTTAAGAGTCAGTATAAAGATCGGCTTTTGACCCTTGCTTTAGATGTAACGGATGCAACCCAAATCAAAAACTGCGCTGAGCAAGCTATTGAAAAATTCGGGCGTATCGATGTTCTTGTCAATAACGCCGGCTATGGCCTTGGCGGAACCCTTGAAGAATGCTCAATGAAATCGATTCGCGATATTTTTGACACCAATGTATTTGGGTTGATGGAAATGACAAAAGCTGTTCTTCCCACTATGCGCATCCAAAAAGCTGGTCATATTTTTAATATCTCTTCTATTGCAGGCCTTGTTGGCATGGCAGGTGCCGGCATTTACAACAGCACTAAATTCGCTGTGGAAGGAATGTCCGAAGCGCTTGCAGCCGAAGTCGCTCACTTTGGGATCAAAGTTATCATCATTGAACCCGGACCTTTCCGCACAGATTTCTTAGGTGATTCTTTTGAAATGTCGCCAGCACATCCTGCCTATGAGGAAAGCATAGGAGCCCAAGTACGCTCTTATCGCACTCAGGTTCATAACACCCAAAACGGCGACCCTGTAAAAGCAGCAGAAATTATGATTCAATTGGCAGCTATGGAAAATCCACCTTTGCGCATGCTGCTTGGTAATGTAGCAATGGATAGAATTTATCAGAAAATGGAAACCCAAAAGGATGAATTTTTACAATTTGAGGAACTTTCTAGGTCTGCTGATTATGATGATGTGAAAACAGCATGATTGATCATTCCACGTAAATTTAAGATTTATTTTATTAAAAATTTATAAATATTATTGGAAATATTATTTTTCTTTGATAGTATTAATGGATTAATTTACAAAACAATGGGGTAATTTATGAAATTCTGTTACAAAATGTTGTCGTTAGGTATCATTTCTTTCATGCTAAGTCATAATGCCAATGCGAGTGCAGCGCTAATAGAAACTTTTCCTAAAGCAGGCAAAATGCTTAGCCGATCCATGCAGCCATTCATTGCTAGAGACCTCTCCTTCTCTGCCACCACAGTCTGTAGCCTAAAGCGTAACTTTTGGTCAACACGTCCTCTATTTGATATGGGAGCCACGATAGGTTTCAATGTTACAGCGGAAAAAACAGAAAAACCATTAACAATGTCAACAGCACGAAAGATTCAGGAAAGCACTCAATCGGAAACTAATACAAAGTGGCCTTTATTGAACGCCCCTCTTATTATAAAAGAAGTATTAACGGGAGCTTCTGTGATTGATGCACTTGAAGCAACTGCTCCTTCCCAACTGGCGAGTAACAATCCTTCCACCAAAATAGCTATTGGCTCGCATTCTTATCCTGCTGGCTGTTAACAGATAACTTAGGCGGCATTAAATGCTGCCTTTTCCTTCCTGATATAGTATTGACAAAATTAATTTAAAATAATGAGGATCTTTATGAAATTCTGTTACAAAATATTGTTTTTAGGGGTCATTCTATCAGCACCATTTCACCATGCAAATGCGGCACAGTTCGGCTTAGAGTTAGCAAAATCCGCCACACGACATTTACGATCAGCAAGATCTGCTGCGTTTCAAGAAATAATCACCAACGATTATCATACAAATCCACGCCCCACCCCTTCTTATCAAGCCAAATCACCTTACGAAACAACTAGAGGCATTCACTCAACTGCACTCCATTTATTCCCTATGGGAGGCACCATCACCAGTAAAAAATCTTATTGGGATTATCCTTTTAAAGAAACACCAACGAACGAAGGAGTAACAACGCCCAAAGCTGTGCTTACTGAAATGAAAAAGAGGGCAGAACCCCTTCCTCCTGGCCATTCTATGACAGATCCTGATGATGTTCCAAAATTGAAACCGATGAAAGCAGCAGAAGATAAAGAACCTGATTATAATAAGTTATATTCAGATAATCACTAAGTCGCTAATCAAAAATCCCAAAGGATGGCTCAATCTGCCATCCTTTTTTATATCTGTCTTTCCACTTGGGGCGTTGCCCCAAACCCTTTCACCATTTCGATAATCTCATTTGTTGCTTTTTGAATCATTTCTTTGTCTTGCCCCCGGATCACTAAGCTGGTTCCAATATTGGGCACCTGATAAAATGGATAACTGCCAATCGAAAGCATCGGGTATGCATTTTGAATTTCAGTAAGCCTATCAGCAATGGTACCTTCTAATAGATTACTGGTGACCGTGTTGTAATAAAAAGGCTCCCCTTTTTGAAGCTTGGGCAAAATAGTTTCCAGCATCCCTTGCATAACGGAAGGCATTCCTGCCAGTACATAAACATTTTCAATTTGAAAAGATGGCGCTTTGCTGACAGGATTTTTAATCAGCGTCACGTCTTCGGGCATCATCGCCATTCTGGAACGATTGCCATTAAACAATTCCTGATCTTGATAAAACTTGCCTTTGTAATGGTCCATTATAATCGCAAGCGCCTCTTGGTTTTCAATTAGTTTGCGACCAAACGCCTTTGCTATGCATTCGGCTGTAATATCATCATGGGTTGCGCCAATCCCCCCTGTTGTGAAAACGTAGGTATAAAGAGGGCGAATCTCATTTACGGTTTTAATAATCCGCTGTTCATCATCTGGAATCACTCGAACCTCAAGTAAGTCAATGCCTGCTGTTCCCAGCCTTTTACCAATATAGGCAATATTTGTATCTTGCGTCCGGCCAGATAAAATTTCATTACCGATCACAATAATGGCAGCAGTTGGCTGATAGGGCATAAAGGACTCCTTAACAGGACATTAAAAACAATAAATTTGTAATCTTAGAAAGAGAACAAAGCAACCTTAAAAATTTCCCCCTCTATCGCTTTAATAGGCTTGCTATAAATTCATTCGCCCACAATAATGGGGAAATTGTTTTAATTTTTAACTATATTTTAACAATTTTATGGATCTTAAGCATCTTGCCCGCAAGCAAAGATGTTTAAGGGATTAGAGTAAACAAATTTATAAATTATTGGAGGGCCCTTCTAGATCATGAATTATTCACGCAATCACGTTTCATCTTGGTTAAAATTATGTTTCTGTTGTTTGGCGGTGATTATCTTTAGCACAATCAGTTTTTCAAGTTATGCAATGGATGATCCAGAATATGAAGAATTTATGGGCAGAGAACTTAGTTCCTCCTTATGGCAAGACATCGCAGCCAATAAAACTTCTCCTGATGAGTTTGCTGAAGCTTGTTTCAAAGTCGTTTTGATGCAAAAAAGAACAGATCAACATGAGGCTTTTTTACAAAAAGACATCAGTACCGAAGAACTTAGAGATACCGCAAATGAATTATGGGCAGGATTTTTTAATGTTTATGGTTCTTTTCTTAATGATGAAGAAAGAGAAAAACAACAAAAACTTGGTATGCGTAAACGTGTATTCAAAGTACTTAAGTCATTGAACTCAACAGAAGATGCACTAGAAGAAATGATGATTAACGTAATAGCTGATTCTATCAGTTTTTGCCCAAATAAGACATTGCCTGAAGCTAGCCCAGAAGAACAATTAGCATACGCTCGCGATATTGCGGATACAATTAATACACGTATATGGTTAGATCTTAAAAAACCAACATCAGCTCCATTATCTGAAGAAGCAATGCATGATAAAAAAGAAAAAATTAAAAAGATGTTTATTGGAAGAGAGCACTATCAGGAGTTAGATGAGCAGGAAAAAACCAAGCTCTCTGAATATCGCATGTGGTGTACTGTCAAAGCATTTCACTCTTTTACTTGGTACTTATATCAACTGTCAGGAAAAACAAAGTTTTGCAATGAAGAAGGGGGATTTGATTTTGAAAAAGCAGAGTCTTTAATATATGAGAATCTGAACAGCTTTTTACCAGAAGGGATGCCTGAACAAGACGCAAAAACTATGTTCCAAGATATGATGGCCTTTCCCCCTGCTGAAAAGTCAAAAGTATAGTGAGAAACTGAGGAAATTTGTATTCTCTTCTCCTCGCTTTTTGCTGGTTTTCCTTGGGCTTCAAAAGCCCAAGGATTTCTCCCTACCACATTCCCAAAATTTTCCACCAAACGCTGCCAGCACCGATCCAAATCGCTAAGTTCACAAAGCTAATCACAAGACCAACACCCCACCATGCTGCAATTGGAACGTAACCCGTACCGAATAATGGCGGCGCTGAGGATGTGCCATAGTGCGTCATACTGGAAAACAAGCTACTACAAAACCCAAGAGCTAATCCCGCTAAAAGTGGTGGTGTGCCACTGGCAACCGCAACAGCTAAAAAGGCAGCATACATAGAGCTGACATGCGCTGTGTTGCTAGCAAAGAAATAATGGCTATAGAAATAAACAAGAATAAGTGCCAAAAAGGCAGTTCCCCATGGCCATCCAGCCACAAACGAGCCGATATGACCGCTGAACCAGCCTATAAAACCGAATTTTTCCAAAAATGCAGACATCATAACCAGGATTGAAATCCAAACAAGCGTATGCCATGCATCATGCTCGTTTAGGACATCTTTCCATGTCAAAACGCCTGTAACCAGCAACAAGCATAAACCCAGCAGGGCCGTTGTTGTCGCTGTCACGCCAATTTTATCCCCGAAAATCCAAAGACTTAGCATTAAGCAAAACACAGCTGTCATTGTCCATTCGCCTTTCGTCATTGGACCCATTTCATGCAGTTTTTCCGTTGCCATATGAACGGCCTCTGGGAAAACCTTTACCTCTGGTGGGTAAATTAAATAAAGAACAAATGGCACAATTAAAATACTTAAAAGTCCTGGAACTAATGCTGCTAAAAACCAATTTGCCCAAGTAATTTGAATCCCTTGCATGGCCGCAAAATCTTGAGCCATGGGATTGGCTGCCATCGCTGTTAAGAACATGGCGCTTGTAATTAAGTTGCCTTGAAAACAAACTTGGGTTAGATAACTTCCCACTTTTTTTTCCGTGCCATCTTCAGGACTGCTGCCTAAGGATTCAGCAATTGATTTCAAAATAGGGAACATCACTCCACCCGCACGGGCAACGTTACTGGGAATAACAGGCGCAATAATAGTTTCTGTTAAAATAATTCCATATCCCAAACCTAAGGTTCTATGACCTAAATGTTTAACAAAGTGATAGGCAATTCGGGTGCCAAGATGCGTCTTGATAAATCCACGCGCAATAAAGAAGACTAAAACGATTAGCCAAATAACATGAGATGAAAAACCCGCCAAACCTTCTTCGGCACTAAGCTTAAGCGCACCCGTAAGCGTTGCAACCAGCAAACCTATTAAGGCAACCGGCCCCATCGGTAAAGGTTTGAAAATAATGCCTAAAATGGTTGGAACAAAAATTGCAAATAATTTCCAGCCTTTAGGATCAAGACCAACTGGAACAGGAGAGAAAAATAAAATAATTCCAACAATAACGGGGATTAAGTATCTAATAATTTGAATCAAGGGAAACTCACTTTATATATAAGCTTAATTTTATTCTTTCACGTTTCATGTTCTTATACAACAGATCAGAAAAGAATTAATAGAGTGTTTTTGACGAGAGCCCTTTCAAAAAGGGCCTTTATTTAAGAGAAAGACCAAGAAGAATTTTTAAGTCTAAATATTTTGCTGAAGAGCTGTAAAAGCCCAGCTTCTAAAGCTCTAAAGGAAAAGGTTTTGAAGATACACTATTAAAACGTCTGAAACATTGGCAGTCACTGAGGGAAAACAAAGATTAAAAAATCCTTTATATACATAATTTTATACTTTTTAAAGGAGGCTAAAATCTATTCCTCTCTAATTTCATCTTTTTTTGTTATTGTAAAAGCATAAGCAGAAGGGGTCCTTTTGCTTGGAGTCAGTCTAATAAAATATTTGCTTACATTACTATTTGGTTGAAAAACCTTTGGCTTCCATGTCGTTGAAGTTTCTACAAAATCCCAATAGACAATAAATTCTTCATTACCTATTTTTAAAGTTATTCTATCCCTATTAACTTGGCTACCAATCTCGTTTTCTTTTGCTGCTCGCAGATGCTCAAAGTAGCTTACACTCACAATTGTGAACTCTAAATCTCTTTTTTTATGTGACCCCACAAAGACTCCCTCTTCTTCGATCTCATCCACTGGTAAAAGAGAATAACGATAAACAAAGGACTCTGAAATCACAACTTCATCTGTATTATTTTCAAAACTTAATGCTATTTTTTCTGCTGACGCAGGGGAGGCATAAAGCGCAATATAAAATATTAAAAAAAGTATTGTTTTCATTTTTTGCTTCCCGTCTATATTAAAACAAATTTTCACCTGTATATTATCATAAATATTTCTCATTAACACCTTTAATATTTTACATTAATAAATTATATCTACATACTTTCTTTTATTGCTTGATCAAGTAACCAAAATGAAAATGTATATAAATTATTATCAGTCATAATCTGGAATGATAGTAATGGAGACTTCCTAATAAATTTATGATGTTTAAATTTATTAAATAATTCACTTTCTGGCTTTGCTTCTCTCACGTCTACCTGAAATTTGTTTTTTACTAAAAGTTCTGTATATTCTGGATCGACATGAAAAATCACACTGCCATTATCGGGGAGATTATCTATATTTCTGTGTGTAATAGGAAGCGTATTAGAGGGAACCACATGAACCTTAAGATTTCTAGGGTAGGATGCAAAAGCTTTTCTAACACCCATTTCTAAATCATAACATATTTCTGTAGACATGTTTTCGTGAATTAAATGCTGAATCTGAGAAGCATCACCACTAACCCTCAAAGGCAAATTTTTAGCCATTCCTACAGTATAAAGATGCTCTTTCTGTAAAAGAGTGTCCGCCTCCTCTCGGTAAGAACTTTTTTCATAAAAATTTAACGTTTCCCGATTCCAATAAGTATAATTTATATTGTTAAATATGTTTAAAAAATCCTTACCATTTTGTTTTATTTTTTCTAAATACCCTCCCCAATCGCCAACTTTTGAAGAGTAAAAGAAACCGGGAATCTTTTTAGCCATCTCTCGGTAATAATAAGATTCCACATTAAGTCTAAGCGCTTTTCCCTGCGCTGTTGTTTCGACGTATCTTTCTTTTAAAAAATTTGCCTGCAAAATAGCCTTAGGATTTAAAGCTGAAAAGTCTATAAAATAGTTTTTAATATTAAAGAATTGCTCAAAGCTTAAAGGCATAGTCTTTGAAAAAAACATTTCATTAAAAACTACCAAAGACCAAAATTTGTTAAGACCACCTAATTGCTCTCGCAAACCTCTAAGTTGGCGCTCCAAGACCTCTTTGTATTGTTGAAAGAGTTTTATTTTTTGGGCCTCAAAAAATGAAGGAAAATTAGCCTGGTACATCTCTAAGCTTGTTAACAAAAATCTTTCATTTTCTGTAAAGCTTTCCTCTACCAATGTACGAATACTATTTTTAATAGTAAAAATCTCTTCAAGGATTTTTTTTGCTTGTGTTACCTTATGCGGTGATGAAGGCAAAAACTCTAGCATTTCACATATCTGAATTGCCGTCATTCTCAAACTTTCATCTGCTAATTCCTCACCACTCAACCCTTTCCTCACTTCTTCAAAAAGTTTTATAGGATTATCTATCAGCAGTATTATCTCTACAATTTTTTGCAACACAGGAGCATGTACAGCCTCAAGAACAAAAAAAGATTTAAAAGCCGCAGATTTATTTAAACGAGGAATCATTTTATCTAAGAATGGTTTGGTTCTTATTTTATGCTCAACTTCTTTTAGAGACTCTACTCTAATTCGTTCCTTTTCCTGCTCTCTGAGGAATGAATATTTTCTCACCTTCTCTGTTTGTATTTTTTCAATTTCCCTCATAAATTCATCTTCTCTAACCTCCTTGCCATACAAAGAATTAAGAAGACAAAATATAAAATAACTTTCCTCCTGAGAAAGCGGCGTATAGTCACTTGGGTTGTTTTCCACATCCCTTGTCACAGCAACGCCGAAAAATGGCTGATCTCCATTAAAAGCTGCCTGAAGTCTTTCAACTTCAGCTGCTTGAATAGATTGCGGTAATAAAACATTTAAGAAGAAAATTAAAAAAACAAAAATAAGCTTCATCTCTATCTGCACATTATCATTAAGTTTTTTCCACCTTGAAATTCATTAAAACACTTATTGATTAACAAAGCGTTTAGCTTGCCAAAAAACTTTCCTGCAGAAAGTTCTGCAAAAACCCGATATAGTAGGCACAATAAACTCTTTAATTTTTGTGTAGTGTTATGCCTCTTTTAGCGAACCGTCTGGCGCGAATTCAACCGTCACCAACTCTTGCTTTAAATGCCCGTGCAGCAGCCCTAAGAGCTGAGGGGATTGATGTTATCAACCTTGCCGCTGGCGAGCCTGATTTTGAAACCCCAACATGGGTCCAAAAAGCAGCCGTTCAGTCGATGGAACAAGGCATGACAAAGTATACGGCCGTTGATGGAATCCCAACGTTAAAAAAGGCCATCCAACAAAAGTTCCTGCGCGATAATCATTTGGAATATGACCTTAATCAAATTGTCGCCTCGACAGGTGGCAAGCAGGTTTTGTTCAATGCCCTAATGGCAACAATCGACGATGGTGATGAGGTTATCATTCCAGCGCCTTATTGGGTATCTTATCCAGATATGGTCAACCTTTTTGGAGGTGTCAGCATTCCTGTGGCTTGCCTTGAAGAAAATGGTTTTAAGCTAACGCCAGATCAATTGCGCGCAGCCATTACACCCCGCACAAAATGGCTCATTTTAAACTCACCCTCTAACCCTACTGGATCAATGTATACAAAGGCTGAACTGAAAGCATTGGCAGAGGTGCTGGTTGAAAATCATCATGTTTATATCCTAAGTGACGACATTTATGAGCACCTTGTTTATGACAACAACACTTTCACTTCTATCGTTCAATTGGAACCACGCTTAAAAATGCGTACTTTAATTGTTAATGGTGTCTCTAAGTCTTACTCTATGACAGGGTGGAGGATTGGCTATGGCGCAGGACCTAAGGAACTTATTAAAGCGATGACTATGGTTCAATCACAAAGCACATCAAATGCTTGCTCGATTGCCCAAGGCGCCGCTGTGATGGCCCTTAATGGCCCGCAAGGGTTTTTGACTGAATGGAAAGAGAGCTTTATCGAACGCCGTAACAAAACAGCTGAAGCTTTGAACAAAATCCAAGGTCTTAGTTGCCGCACTCCGGAAGGTGCCTTTTACTTGTATGTAAACTGTGCTGGTGTTTTGGGTAAAATGACACCAGGCGGACAAGTTCTGGAAACCGATAATCAGTTTTGCGAATATCTGCTAGAATCAGCGCGCGTGACAGCTGTTAGCGGCGATGCCTTTGGATTATCACCTTATTTCAGGATTTCTTATGCAACCTCTATGGAAAGTTTGATGGAAGCCTCTAAAAGAATTAAAGAAGCCGTTTCTCATCTAAAACCACAAGCCAATGCAGCCTAAACAACCTATTATTTATGTGGCAGCAGGGGTTTTGGAGCGGGAAGATGGCTCTGTCTTTTTGGTTCAAAGACCCCTTCACAAAGAAATGGGTGGTCTATGGGAAATTCCAGGCGGCAAAATTGAAGTGGGAGAAACTCCAGAAGAAACCCTTATTCGCGAGCTAAAAGAAGAATTGGACATTCAGATATCTGTCCATGACCTTAGTCCGCTGACATTTGTTTCGCATGTTTATGAAAAATTTCATCTACTTATGCTGGTTTTCTTATGCAGGAAATGGACAGGAACTATCACGCTACGCGAAAATCAAGAAACTTTTGAATGGGTTAAACCTCTAGACCTTAATAATTATCTTATGCCGGATGCCGATAAACCATTGATTGAGGTTCTACAGAAAAGAAAATAGAATCTTGTGAAACTCCACTGTTTCATGCTACTGGGTTTTTATGCGTAACTCTTAAAGAGTTTGAAAATTATGTTAGCCGATCTTCACCTCTTTGATTCTTATCTCCCTTATGTCCTTTTAGGTTTATCGCTGCTACTTTGCTGGATATCCAAAAAAACGGCTGCTGTTTTTTTTGCAGCGGCTCTTGGGGCGGGTTATTGGTTTGGAAATCTAAAGTATGAATGTTTTTTGGTTTTACCAATTCTTGCAGCCTTTGTTCTTGCTCTCAGATATGCGTCCCATAAATCTTTGCGATTCTTAGCGCATTTGGGATTCTTCGCCCTCACTTTCGCTTTGTTCTTTCATAAAATTCCTGGATTTAATAATTTTAAAGTCTTTGACGGCACTCAGGTATGTAATGCATGCGCGCCCTTTACATTGTATTTGAATTTAGAAGGAGGGATCATTGCCTTTCTTTTATTAATGACCCTCATCCCCTTGGCGCGATCTGGCAAAGATTGGGCACAAATCTTTCAAACGGCTTCATTCTGGTTAGTTTTATGTGTGCTATCCCTTATGGTTACAGCGACTTATGTTGAATATGTAAAGTTTGATATGAAATTCCCACCTCAAGTTTACGTGTTTGCCCTTAACAATTTAATTTTAGTCTGCATTGCTGAAGAAGCTTTCTTTAGAGGGTACCTTCAAAAATATCTCACCAGCTTTTGCACAAGGTACCAATTTCCGAAATTTCTAGCGCTAATTGCCGCATCCCTTCTCTTTGGCTTGCGTCATTTTTCAGGAGGGCCCGCCTTTATAGGCCTTTCGGCAATTGCTGGACTTTTCTACGGAGCTGCATACATGAAAACAGGCAGGATTGAAGCCTCGATCATAACCCACTTCGGCTTGAACATAATCCATTTCTTATTCTTTAGTTATCCTTTTTTTGTACATTAAGTAGAGCCCCCTTTGAAACTGAGCATTCACCATTACTCCGAAGTTGACAGCACCCAAACTGTAGCGAAGCATTACCTTTTAGAAGGAGACGCTGATGAAGGTACAGTTATTCTCGCTGATGAGCAGCTATCAGGATCCGGAAGGTTTGGAAAATCATGGGACTCACCCATTGGCGGGCTTTACTGCTCCCTCATTTTAAAGCCCCATAACAAACCCATAGCAAATTACAGTCAACTCGCTTTTGTTATTGCCGTTGGCATACAAAAAGCGCTTCATTCCCTTTTGCCTGCCCTGCCCTTAACTTTAAAATGGCCAAATGATATTTTAATTAATGCTAAGAAAGTAGGCGGCATTTTGATTGAAATCGAAGGGAAAGATGTGATTATTGGGATGGGAATCAACATTGACTCGCACCCAGAAGGATCGACTCATTTGAATGAATATTTTTACACCCCCCAAACGATAGATGATGTTTTGAAACCCGTTTTGAAATCTGTATGGGAAACCTATCAAGACTGGATTAGAGATGGTTTTGAACCTCTTCAAACCAAATGGTTAAAACACGCCCATCAATTGGGTAAAGCCCTTGAGAGAGATGGGATCAAAGGACGCTTTATAGGTATCTCGACCGAAGGGGCTATGCTTTTAGAAAATGAAAGCGGCGAAATTCAAAAAATTACCAAGCTTGGGTAAAAGAGATTAAACCTAATCTTCAAGTGAGGGCATTAATCGGGCCGCAACTTCCCAAACAAGAGCCCCCAAAGGATCTGCCTCAGTAGCTGCTACTTTTTTATCTGCTTTATGGGCTTCTAAAATTTCGTCATAGAGTGTCTTTGCAAGCTGAAGAAATGGCTTAGCAGCATGTTGGTATTTTGGATCTAAATCATCTGTTTCTAGGAAACCCTTCATACTATTTTGTAAATCCTCAAAAGAATTAAAAACTTTCTCTGTGCCTTTAGAGCGTCCAACAATAGACCTTAAAGTATCTTCCGGAATTGCTTTACCATTTTTTATTTCTCGAGCTACATAATCAGCTTCCACATCAAGATGAGAAGTATCTGTTGCACCAACAATTGTTATACTTAATATAAGAAGTGATATTATCTTAAAGGAATAATTACCAGCCATATTTTCACCCGTTAAAATTAAGAACAAATATTATCGTTTATTTTCTAAATAAATAACCTAATACATTATTTTTTTCAACTAAAATTAAATCTGATAATCCAGTAATAACTTTACCAAAGTCACCTTTAAAATGTTTTGTATTCTGAACATTAAAGAAATTACCATATCGTCTAACCTCTAGCACTGCCGCACCATATCTTAAATCAAACCCTGGAGCAGACGTATTTAAGGCCCCCATAGAATCATCATCTTTTGAAAAAGGTGCAGGTGACATCAGGTCCTTACCGTTTGATCTAGGAGAAAAAATGCCGTGAAGATATTCACGCATGTTTCCTATTGTTAATTCACCTCCCAAGCCAGCCATCCTCTCCTTTAGACCTGTTTTTATTGCCTTATGCGTAATTTTTTCAGGATGACTAAGAGGTCTAACTCCAGCTTCAGTAGGATTTATAATTGATTGCAACCAATTCTCAAGAGTTATATTAACGGGCGATCCAGCTCCCCTCCCGAAAATATCAGTCGATAAGTACGGATAAGGGTAAACAACATCCACTTGACTAAGATCATCTCCTTTCTTATAAAGGGGATTTTTCATAATAGGGTAATCTGCCACTAATACTGGCTCCGAAACATCGTATGAATGCGTTGCAAATTTCTCTCTTAACGCAGCATCAGCTTCCGTTGGTAGTAGTCCAACCCACATAAACATATCGGAAAAAGACAATCGTGACATTACAGGAAACAACTGTTTAATTCCTGTTTCTTTTTTCCTCAAACTATCAGCACCTTTCTGAATTTGAATAAAACTTCGTTGTAATGGACTTAGCTCTTCTAATCTTGCATGCGAACCCATCACTGTTTGCAGGTGATGAAACGGCGAAGCATTAACCTCTAAGTCACCTATAATCTTTCTTACATCTTCAAATTCTGCACTTTTAGCTTTTGCTAGCATTTTCTTAATTAGTAAATGATTGCTTTGAGGCGCTTTATACCTTAAATTCTCTATATAAAAACTCATTAGATTATATAAACCAGTTATTTTATCTTTACTGCTGTCAAAATTTTTAAATAGCTCTCTTTCTTCGGCATCAAAGAAATCTTCTTTTTCTGCTAAGTAGTTATAAAAACTGCCAATAGACTCTAAAGGAATTTGAAAAGTTAGCTGAGGTAAAACCCAAAGTCCCAAATCATTTCTTTTTTCGACAAGAAAATTACCGCTTACTAATTCAGCGTTAAATCCGGAAGCTGCCAACCCTACATTAAGCCTAGCTAAAGCAGCTTCATCAAATGAAGCAGCATCTGATGAGGATCCAGCAAGGAATAGTGTTGGTAAGAAATTAAAAAAAGCACCAACCGAGTGAATAACCATTTCAAATTCTGGATTTTGATCAGGTATTGCAAACGGAACAGAAACAATTTCTATATCTTTATTGGAACTGTCTACCTCAACATGCCAAATAAGTTGCCCCCCTGAATTCTTTATGTTTAATAATTTTTTATGGCGAAGACCTTTCCCATCCCCTTCTGGTTTATATTTAAAAGGGCCCGTCATTTCTATCTCAAACCCAATTTTAATGCCCTTATGTGCTGACGAGGGAGCAGAAGCCATCAGTTCACTCATTAGCAAAAATGATATGATAAAAAGTCTGGTGATTGTTTTGAAAAAATTCACGGCACTGGATAAATCCACACGAACACTTTAAATATAGGTTAGCGGCAAAAGTTTAAGATTTACTTAAAAAACATAGATTGGAAAAAAGAAATTTAAGTCAACTCACTACAAAAGTTTTCTTGCTAAAAAAATATAGATGATTAAACTCTATAAAAACGAAATCGGAGAATGAGCAATGCCAGTTTTTAAAATCACAGAACAATCGCATGATGTCCTCATTGATCTAAGATACGGCACTCTTGACAATTTCACTCATAAAAAAATTTATGACAAATCCTTGTGCTTTTTACACAATGACGCAAAGGTTTGTTTTGAAAAAGCGATTGCTTTAGCAGCACAACAAGGGCTGTGTTTTAAGATATTTGATGCCTATAGGCCGCAATTAGCTCAAGAAAAATTGTGGGAAATTTGCCCAGACCCAATGTATGTTGCACCTCCGACCTCAGGATCAAACCACACACGTGGCGTTGCCATTGACCTGACTTTAACTAAAGATGGCGTAGAATTGAATATGGGAACTCCCTTTGATGACTTCACAGAACAATCACATCACGGAGCAAACCTTTCCAAACAAGAAAGCGAGAATCGTTATCTTTTGTTAGGCATTATGATGTCAGCCGGGTGGGATTTTTACCAAAACGAGTGGTGGCATTATCAACTTTTCAATGCAAAATCGTACCCTCTGTTGGCAAATTCATATGGAATTATGACTAAATAGTCACACCTCCCTTATAATTTACGTTGATTACCTTTAAAATTTTAACGGTATGTTAAGCGTTTTCTGTATAGTCTAGGTAGATCATCTCGTCGATTTTTAAGAGACGGTTAATTTATTAAATAGGAAGGGAGATACCTTTATTATGAAGAAGACACTATTAACAAGTGCATTGGCCTTGTTTGTTACAACTGCATTAGCGACTGCAGAAGACGTTAAAACAGCAGCTCCAGCAACTACAGAAGCAGCTAAGCCTGCTGATGCAGCTAAACCAGCAGAAGCGGCTAAGCCTGCAGATGCAAAAGCTGCTGATGCTAAAGATGCAAAAAAAGACGCTCCTAAAGATGCAAAAGCTGTAGCTCCTGCTGCTGCTGATGCGAAAAAAGGCGGCAAAGGACATCACCATGGTAAGCGTCATGGACATGGCGTTGATATGAAAGCTGCTTGTGAAGCAACAAAGAAGTTGAATGCTGAACATGGTGCATACGTTGCTCCAATGCCAGTTGCTGCTCATGTAGACGCTGCTCCAGTTGCAATGCCAACTGCTGCTGCTCCAACTGCAACGCCAGCTGCTGCTCACCACTAAGTTTCTTAGAGCAGAGCAAGACTTTAAAAAGGCTGAGAAGCTTTCTCGGCCTTTTTTATTGTCAAAAAACAGCCTAAAAGTTCCAGAAAAGGATTGAAAAGCTAAGAACTTTTCTGTATTAATTAACCTTACCTTATAATTTCAAAGGTATCTTATGCGCCCGTAGCTCAATTGGATAGAGCGTCAGACTACGGATCTGAAGGTTAGGAGTTCGACTCTTCTCGGGCGCGCCAATT
>JAIEPD010000015.1 GCA_019749935.1 Alphaproteobacteria bacterium | reverse complement strand
CGGTTTCATCTCAATCTCCTTCCTGATTGATCAAAACCTCTTGCCTTCTCTTTGTCTACTAAATCCTAGCAAGATCAATATTAATCCAGGGGATGGGAAGATGAATATTTAAATAGGTTTAATATCTGGGGAAAAGAATATGGCGTTTACCATGATGGAGGAATGAGCTTTCCAGATGATCCTGAAGAAGTTTATTTACAAGATTTTCAATTTAGGATTAATGAGAAATTTATTTATGAATACAATTTCTTCGCTCCTTGGGAACATGAAAGTTCGGCTTGAAAAGATTTTGCCTTTTGATTCTAAAAAGACTTATCCACTTTGTGTTGGAGGTTGTTATGTTGCTCCACCTGAAGATTGTAGAGGTTTTAAAGCTTTTATGGAATTAATGAGCAATCACACTCCTTGGCAAATGCAATACAAACTTCTTGAAATTATAGAGGAATCTGAAGAAGAAGAGGAAGAAGAGATAGATACAGAATTATTGCAAGAAACCATAGAAGAATTCCGTTACTGGATTACCCGCCATGAATTTGATCGCAAGAAAATTAATAAACAACTCCAGCGTTATTTTAACAGTCAAGATGACCAACTAACAGTTGAGGAGGTGTATTATGATGAAGATTAGAATTCAAGCCATCATTGATACGGATAATCAAAAAAGTATCATTGAGGATATAGCTTGTTTGGAAAGAGATGAGCTAACAGCTGAAACTTTAGGATTGACTTTAAATGATGCAAAAGTAATCAGCGCTGAAATTCAAAGAAAAATGATAAAGCATCAAATGAAAGACTTTATCTGCCATCATCGTTTTTGCCTATGCTGTGGCGCTGTGCACCATATTAAAGGCTACAATACTTTAAATTACAGAACTCTTTTTGGCAAAATTATTCTTGAAAATCCAAGGTTAGAAACCTGTCAATGTCAACCCCAGTCCCAATCAAGCTTTAGCCCTATAAGCTCGATCTTAACAGAACATATTTCTCCTGGGCTGAGTTATTTAGAGGCTAAATGGGCTTCTTTAGTGTCTTATGGACAAACGGTTAAGCTTTTAGAAGAAGTGCTTCCTTTAGAGGCACATCCTTCTTCTATTTTTAATAATCTTAAAAATGTATCAACGCGTTTAGAAGCGGAGGTTGGCGAAGAAAAGTATGCTTATATTGAAGGATGCCAAAGAGATTGGAATCAATTACCAAGGCCTGACACTCCAATTACTGTTTGCCTTGATGGAGGTTATGTGCATGCCAGAGAAGGAAATAATCGTAAAGCAGGATGGTTTGAAGTTATTGTTGGAAAGAGTATGCAAGAAGATCATGACCCAAAAAGATTTGGTTACGTTGCAAATTATGAAAAAAAGCCTAAACGAAAACTTTATGAAATGTTACATGCTCAAGGCCTACAACTCAATCAAGACATTATTTTATAACGGATGGAGGAGACACTGTTCGAGAGCTTCCCCATTTTTTAAGTCCTCGTTCTGAACATATTATAGATTGGTTTCACATAACTATGAAAATAACTATTATAAAACAAATGTCAAAAGGGGTGATGAAGAAAGATTTGGAAGATTTTGAGAAGAAGTTGAAAAAGGACCTTAAAAAGTATTTTTTTCAACTCGTTTAAATTCTTGGGAAAGCCTATAGATAGGAAGTGCGACAGTTAAGAGAACTTAACTGAGCAAGATAATGTGTAAGTTTCTATACGCTTCCTTGTTTTCTCCAAAGAAAATTGTTTTTCTCCAAAGGTCTTTGTTTTTTTATTAAGCAAAGACCTTTTTTATTAGGCAACAAGTGTGCTTTTTAAAACAATATTTTAAGGTAGAATTTTTGAGTTTTTTTCTCATTTCTTTTTGAACGCGAGCTATGAGATTAACTAACAAGTTGTTAACCTTAAAAGAAATTAAAAATATAACATTATGAAAAAAACAAAACTCTTCCTTTTATCTTTGCTTGTAGGAACAACCTCTTCTTATGCAACCCTTCCCTTTAATGGTTTTTATCTGGGAGCTCAAGCAGGATATACTCAAAGAGCCATTAAAACGGATCTAGATGCAAGCGGCGCAATACAGAGCACCTATGCGCATAGAAAAAGATCGAATGGTTTCCTTTATGGACTCATGGCAGGTTACGGGCAAAATATGAAGGGAGTTTATCTTGGAGTAGAAGTTTCTTTACAGGATGATACGGCAAGTCGTGCCCATCAAAGCCACACCATCTCGGTAACCAATACGACAACAGGCGCAGTTAGCCAGGTCAATGTTCAAACCCGTTATGAACGGGACTTCGTATTAGGTCTGGCTCCTCGAATAGGAGCTGTGTTAGGTCAGGACAATCTACTTTATATAAAGCTTGGGTTAGAGACTAGCCGCGATTATATGAGTCATAAAGCTGACAACACAAATGGCTGGCATAGTCCTAAGACAAGGAAAACAGTTTTTGTACCCGGTATTGGTTATGAGAAAGCTTTTGGAAATACCCTCGTAAGAGCAGAATATGGTTACAATTGTGGAGCTAATCTTTCTTCTACCCGGACAGAGTCTATAGCAGGAATGACCAGTTCTGTAACTCAAAAAGCTAAATATCAGGCTCATGAATTTAAAGTTGGGGTGTCTTATCAGTTTTAAGGGGCAGAGGGCAAAGCATGAGACTATGCATCTGTAAAAATAGCAACAATGACATTTGAAATAGGGACGTAAGAAGTTTTCTTTTCTCCCCTCTGTGCTCAGTTTCTTGCAAATTTGGATAGGAAGGGGAGAGAGACATTCTCTGTGTTTTATAGAATGGCATTAAAGATTATAAAAAATAATTGATTAGTAAATTTAAGAAAAGTTTAAGTGAGGTAAAACTCATGTCCGCAAGAACAACGTGCTGCATGATTTTTTTTTCGGCATTAAGGTTATTTATATGTTTCTCAATTTTCTTATTCTTACAGGCAGAAGCAGCTACTGTTGGATATGTATATCCAGATCAATTAGCTTCAATACCAGAAGACCAGATAACTCAACAACACCGAAGAAAATTTCTAATACAATTTGAAGAGAAGCTTGGTGCATTAAAATCAATTGTTACAGATGGGCAGTCAGTAAGTATTTTCTTGTCGCATGCTTGGCATGTAGAAGCTTTAACACCTAATGAACGAAGTCAATTTTCTCTACTGAATGAGGCTAAGTATTATGATCAGTTATGCTGGGAGATTTACAACACTCTAACTCTTGCTGGCTTCAACGTGATTTTTGATAGAGAAGAAGAGCAGATTAGGAGCCAAGGAACAGAAGGCTTTATGGCAAATAATATAAATGAAGCAGATGTTGTTTTAAGTGTTTGTACCTCCACTTACCAAAGACGATCAACTGAAAAACGATCTGATGGAACCCCAACCGGTGTTAAAAAAGAAGTTGACCTTATAAAAGATCGCTTAATCAGCCGTCCTAATCACAGACATTTCTTTTTGCCTTTGCTTGTTAATTATGAAGCTGTCACTGATATGAATGATGTAAAAAATTGGTTGTCAGCTGTTGTACCTGGTTTTACTCCTGCATGGAATGATAAATTTTTGCATCGAGATAGATATGTGACTAGTATGTTGAGTGTTTTTGCTGATTTATACAGTACCAAGTCAAGGCAATTAGGAAAAGGTGAATATGCCGCAAACATGAAAAGGGCTTATGTAAGTAAATTAGAAGAGATGAAAATGGTCCCTGACAAATTTGATGCGAATAACGGAACTGTAATTGATAATAAAGAGTTGAGTCATATTAGAGATAATATTTTTACGAATTTACATAACAGGGCCAAAATTAACATAAAATACAATAAAGAAGATTCAGTTTACAATTGTAATTTTAATATATTGAAAATGTTTATTATGGCTATTATCGCTGCTGCTGCTTGCAAAACCTACGTTCCATATGTACCAGGTTTTATAAAAAATCAGTTTCCGTTTCGTTCTCCTGGTATAAGGCCAAATGTACTCGATACAACGATGGTTGATAATCAAGAAACTAGTCAGCCTTTTAAGCAGAATTTTAATAAGCCTTTTACCGCTAACTCAATAATCTCTGACGCTCCTGATACTTCTCCAATAAACACAATTCCTAAAGATTTTTTTAATATTAACCCTGATCTTAAAGCTCTCTTTGACAAAGCATATAATAATTATAAATCTGGTAAAGATGCAGAAGCTTTTAAGATATTTAAAGAACTAGCCGAGAACCATAAACATGCAGGGTCTCAATATTATATTGGTATGATGCATTTAGAGGGTCGTGGGACAAATAAAAACGAAAAGGAAGGGGTCCATTTTCTGGAACTTGCACGTGATCAAAAATATGCTGATGCAGAATATAACTTAGGTTTAATTTATCGCGATGGTATATATCACAAACAAAATCTTAAGAAAACTTGTGAATTATTCCAAAAAGCTGCAGATCAAGGGCATATAAATGCACAATCAAACTTAGGGGTTATGTATGGAAACGGAGATGGTTGTAAAAAAGATGCTAAGGAAGCCTTTAAATGGTTCCAAAAATCTGCAGCTCAGGGGGATGCAAGAGCTCAATATAATCTAGGGATTGTATATGAAAACGGCATAGATTGTGAAAAAGATCTTGTTCTAGCCGTTATATGGTATCGAAAAGCTGCAGCTCAGGGATATTCAACAGCTCAATGTAATCTAGGGATTATGTATGAGAATGGGGCAGGGGGGCTCCCTAAAGATCTTGTTTTAGCCGTTGAATGGTATGGAAGAGCGGCAAATCAGGGGGAAGCAAGAGCTCAATGTAATCTTGGGGTTATGTATGAGAATGGAGCAGAGGGCCTTGCGAAAGATCCGGTTCAAGCCATTATGTGGTACAAAAAAGCTGCAGGCCAGGGAGATGCAAATGGTCAATGCAGTTTGGGTTTTATGTATGAGAATGGGGCAGGAGGCCTTGCAAAAGACCCAGTCAAAGCTAGGGAATTGTATGAAAAAGCTGCAAAGCAAGGGTATGCAAGAGCTCAATACAATCTAGGAGTTATGTATGAGAATGGAACAGGGGGGCTCCCTAAAGATCTAGCCAAAGCTAAGGAGTTGTATGAAAAAGCTGCAAAACAAGAACAACGTGATGCGCTAAAGGCCCTTCAAAGACTAGGGAAATATAGAGCGCTGTAAAATTATAAAGAAAATAATGAAGTGTGCTAGTGTTTAAATACCAAATAAATTCGTCAGCATAGAAAATCTACTAAATTAAGAGTTTTTGTTTTTTGAACTAGCATATGAAGCCTATGTCTTGAGCTAAGAGAAAATTTTTAAGTATTTCTACTAGCAAAAAAATACGTTTTTTACTACTTGGTGAAGTGGAAAGCACTTTTTTCCCCATGGGAGGGTATGATGTACAAAATTATAATAAATTTTCTGATATTTGGGGTGTTATATGTTTTTCCCATAAATGCATCTGACATTATTGAAGATTGTTTAATGGTAAAAGGAAGCTCTTTGTTTGTACCCAGTAAGCTTGGAGATTTATATATTCAACGTAATAATAATGGATTTTACGTAGTATCTGATGAAAAAATATCACCGGTCTATCGTTATAACATAGATAGTTTTTTAAGAGATTTAACAAATGACGAATTAGTTTCATTTTTGAACGTCGGGAATCTAATGGTTGGAGCTAGTTACTCTACTTCCGAGAAAGAAGAGATGGAATATACACTTACTGGATATGTAAGAGGTTTAGGTGGTATGCAGAAGAATGGAAAGCCCGGTAGTTCATCCAATTCTTCATCAAAATCATCAAATAACCAATCTCAATCCAATTCGACTCTGAAAACAGCAGGATACGTAGCAGGAGCAGCAATAACAGGATATGCAATATATAAGATGACAGGGTCAGGTAGCACTATACCTTCTTCTGGCGGAACTATACCTTCTGCTGCTGCTAATGTTACATCATCTTTTCCAAGCTTTAAATAGCCGCGGCTATTAATTAATAATACAGACCCTGTCTATTTTTAGTTATTAGTCGAGTACCAAGTCTTGGAGGTTTTGTCGCATCTGTTGTGTTCAGGTTCAAAAGCTATTATTTTTTATGATTAATCTAGGAAAAATACATGCTTCAAGTTTCTGATGATCTTCTCAAATATTTTAAGAATTTTTGCTCATCTCCAAGTGTTATTATGCTATTTGTCTACATGAAATGCCATTTCTCATTGAGCTATCGTGAGCTTGAAGAAATGATGATTAAAGAGGCGCAAGTGTGGATCATTCTACGTTGCAACGGCGGGTTCGACGCTTTAAAGGGCTAATTGATAAAAACGTGTCCGATCCTCGCGCAAAAAATATGTGAATGGCAACTGGCGCATGGATGAGGCATATATCAAACTTAATGGAAAATGGATTTATCTTTACCGGGCGGTTGATAAAGAAGGCAACACAATCGATTTTCTTTTATGGGCTAAACGGGATGCTGTTGCAGCAAAGGCATTTTCTTCAAACATGCAGACGAGACAACAGAAGCCGATTTGAAAGATATTATCGGTCAAGATTTTATCATTCAAAAAGCTTATGAAGAATTGAATCGGTTTTATTGGAATGAAGACGAACTTTCCGCTTATGAGGCTGTCATAAAAAAGGAATCAGACTAC
This sequence comes from Alphaproteobacteria bacterium, assembly GCA_019749935.1. Classification (GTDB taxonomy): domain Bacteria; phylum Pseudomonadota; class Alphaproteobacteria; order Paracaedibacterales; family CAIULA01; genus CAIULA01. The sequence continues at coordinate 26,798 of JAIEPD010000015.1, read as the reverse complement.
ATTAGCTTCTATGGAGCAAAAGTATGGTGAGGAAATCATAGAAGGTCAACGAAAAGAGAAACTTTTATTGGCTTCTCGCATGTTAGAAACAGGCAGCGAAGAAGATTTTATTGTAAAAATAACGGCTTTAGAGCTTGAAGAGATTATTCGTTTGAAAGAAAAATTTAAATCTAAAAAATCTTAAAAAATAGTTTAAAATCAATAACTTATCATCATTTACTTTCCATAAGTATAATTATGTAATCCTGTAAGCGCAAAATAATCATGTCGTGTTTTCGCAATAGCTATTAATAATTGACACCCGATACGTTTCATGTTACAGTCAATTAAATTTAGATAGATTCTTTAGTATTAATGATTAGATGTTTTAAACATAAAGGTCTTAAACGGTTCTTCGAAACGGGTGATAAATCAGGTATTCAACCTGATCATGAACAAAAACTAAGGTTAATTCTAGCGAAGATGCATACTGCTCATGAAATTAAAGATCTTGGCTTTCCTGGATCTGGGTTACATCCACTCCATCACGATAGAGAAGGACAATGGTCAATAACCGTAAATAAGAATTGGCGTCTCACCTTTTTATTTAAAGATGGAGAGATAGAGCAGATTAGTTATGAAGACTATCATTAATCTTGATATTAGGAGAGTTAAAATGATGCATAATCCCCCACATCCTGGCGAAATTTTAAAGGAACTTTATTTTGAACCTTTGTCTTTATCCGTAACAGAGGCAGCCAACGTTTTAGGTATTTCTCGAAAAACTCTTTCTGCCATTTTAAATAATCATTCGGGAATTAGCCCTCTAATGGCTCTCAAACTAGGCGTAGCTTTCGATACAACTCCAGAAAGCTGGTTAGAACTTCAAAGCCAATATGATCTTTGGCAAGAACACTTGCGCGTAGGAACTCCAAATATCAAAAAGCTCTTTTCTTTTTCAACTAGTGAAATGAGTTCGCAGGCACCAATATAAGCCCAATTTATCTTTAGTTTATCTCAATATGATGTAATAATGCGAAAAATAGAAAAAACTAAACTTCTTTAAGTACTAGAATTGTTTTACTTTTTTAGAAAAGACTCCATAGCTCTTATGAAAGATGAAACGCGCTATGAAATCCCGTAAATTCTTTCGAAAAACCGTTCACTTCCTTTTGCTGTTAGCCTTAATTTTAAGTCAGTCATTACCTACGTTTGCTGCGGATGAAGAACACCGTTTTGAAGAAGCAATCCGATCTGTCAGAAGTCGAGATGTGAGTTGTTTTATTAGCCATGCCTGGGGGCCAGAGGATGAATTTGTGGACAGACTCAACAAACATCTTAGAGATGCTAATATTCGTACGCATTATGATAGGACTGATCTTCCATTAGGCGGCGATATAATGCAATTTATACAACAACATCTTACCAATCCGGATCATTATGTAATCGCTGTCTACACTCCAACGTATAAAAGAAAAGCTGAAAGTGAAGAAAACAGTGGGGTAAAAATAGAATGGAGGTATATTTTTTCTAGGTTATTAGGTAACAATAAATTTATTCCTATTCTATTTGGTGAAGAGAGCGTGAGTGTTCCTAGCATCGCTAGTTATATAAACTATCTTCGCTTTACAAATGATAATTATTACAGTCAATTTTTTGATGTTTTAAAACATATGCTGCCATCACAGACATCAGAATTGGCCGGACTGAGAGATTCTTTGAGGACGCCCCCACCAAGACATGTTGCGGCAGCGTCAAGTTAACTTGGGAAATGTGATAAGATACGGAAAAAGCATTGAGTCGATAGCAACATGAACTTAACCCAAGCTCCAAAACGTCATCGGTTTCCCATATCTATTATCAATCAAGTGGTTTGGCATTACCACCGTTTCAACAATAGTTACCGTGATATTCAAGAGCAGCTTTTATTCCGGGGTGTAGATGTGAGTCATGAAGCTATTCGTCGTTGGTGTTTAAAATTTTCTCGACATTTTAAAGATGTCATTCAAAAAAGAGAAAGAAAATCCAATGATAAATGGCATTTAGATGAGATGACTATTACGATGAAAGGCAAGCCTTATGTTCTGTGGAGAGCTGTTGATTCAAAAGGATTTGAATTGGATATTTTTTTACAAAAGCGTCGTGATAAGAAAGCGGCTATTCGTTTTCTCACACGCCTTTTAAAATCTCATCCAACTCCAAGAGTCATTGTAACAGACAAGTTGAGAAGTTATAAAAAGCCAATAAAATACATGTATCCCAAAACTGAACACAGAACGCACAAACGCCTAAATAATCGCGTTGAAAATGCTCATCAACCAACACGACGAAAGGAAAAATGTTTAATCAAATTCAAATCTCCTGCAGGCGCTCAGTCATTACTTTCATTAATGGGAAAAGTCCGTAATCTCTTTTCTGTTGAAGTAGGACGATATACAAAGAAAGCTTCTGATCGGCGGCTATCTTTTGTCGCTGCCAAAGCCATTTGGCTAGAGGCAGCAACACAGCTTCTTTTTGTCTAAAACTAGAAGATTATACTCTTCTTATAACCTTTGTAAGTTAACTTGACGCTGCCGTCATCAGTGCTTCCGAACGTGAAGCGGCTTATGTGATTGATGGTCTTTTACACAATGATGTGATCAAGAGTGATATACACTCCACAGACATGCACGGGTTCACTGAAATCATCTTCGCTGTCACTCATTTTATAAGCACCTTGTATGCCCCTCGCCTCAAAAACATCTCCAAACAAAAACTTTATGGATTTATAGGCCGCAAAACTTACAAACGAATGAATTACAAAATCCTTCCCAGTCGAGGGATTCACGGGAAACTTCTTAAAGAGAATTGGGATGATATTCTCCGGTTTATGGTAACCATTAAGCTTAAATATACCCCTGCCTCTCAACTTTTAAAGCGTCTTAGCAGTTATGCCAAAGAGCATCCCCTTTATAAAGCCCTGAAAGAATTCGGCCGGATTATTAAATCTCTATTTATATTGATGTACTTGGACGATGTTGAACTTCGTCAGCGTATTGAAAAACAGCTCAATAAAATTGAATTTGCCAATCGGTTTTCGAAAGCCATTATTGGAGACAACAAACAAGAATTCGAAATTGGCGAGAAAGAAGCTCTAGAAATCGTCGCTGGATGCAATATCTTAATTCAGAATTGCGTCAATCTTTGGAATTATCTTTATTTATCACAGCTTATAGCCAACAATGCCGACCCCGAAGAACAGAAAAAAATGTTTCAGAGCATTGCCAAAGGTTCCTCTAGCAATTGGAGGCACATTAACTTCCAAGGGGAGTTTGATTTTTTTAAATATTCTGATGCCGCCAGCCAAAATACTTTCGATATGGAAAAAATCTTGGCCTTTAAACTAGCAGCCTAATCTTTCTTTAAAGCTCTCGCCCTCCCCGTGGACTTACAATCCTTATAAAAAACTGGATTCACAGTTTCAAAGAGCTAGAGATACGCTTTTACTCAAGATTGATTCTAACCGAAAACCCGGCAAACTCAAACACTTAAAAGGATGATCTTCTTATATGTGAAAATTACGGTAAATTCTCCTTAAAAACAATAACTTATTTTGAGTCTATTGGGGTTTTCGTCCGCATATGTAGAAACAGCCTGATGCTTCGATTCCTTTTGTTTGCCTTTGTAGCCTGGTGGATCCTCTCCAGCGTTATGAGCAGACGTCAAGAATTTAAGGAAAGCAGCGAAGCCTTTGAAGCTTCCTTTCAAGACATATCAGAAGCTTTTGAAAAAGATTTTAAGGCTAGAAAATCTTCTATAGAAACCAGCCAAAAGGCAATCAAACAAGAGCTTGACCAAAAAAGATCAAATTTTGATAGAGCCTTTCAAAAAGGGAGAAATACGTTTCAGAAAAGATTTACCAATCCCGGCGAATAGATTTCAGAAGACCTTAAATATAAAAACCCTATAATCTTTACCAGCCTTTAATCACAAAAAGCAAATGACCCCTTAAAAGGACTCCTCGGAGTTCCTTTTTTAGATTTGTCCATGGATGGGGAAAATCACGGCGGCGATAGGGCTTGTTTGTCAAGGGGAGCTTGAAAAGCTCTGAGGCGCAGCCGAACCCGCCCTTGATAAATAGGCCCAGCCGTAATGAACTCTTCAAAGGACAAATTCTTTAAAGAGTAACGGAAAGGATAGGAGGTAATGCTAATTGTAAACGATAAAGAGTGCAAACTTACCCGCTTACCCTTTCCTTTAATCCACCAAATCTTCAGAGAAAGCCATAGAGACAACATTACCGTTATAGTGCTGGGCTACGGATTTTACCTCCTCAAAATTGGCAATCCCTTGCCACTCTTGGCGAATGGCATTCCATTTCAGGCCAAGAGCTCTTATAGCGGCTCTCGCTTCCTCACTTGGTTTTTCTTTAAACTGAACAATCAAAGGGATCCCCTCCCCTTTGTTTTGATCAGTAATAAAGGCATTGGCGCCTTTTTGACTCCATTCTTGAAGACTCTCAGGCTTAGTCATCTTTTCCTTTAACGATAGCAAAGCCCCATAAAGTGCATGGATATTGAGGCTATCCATTCCGGCTTTTGTAATGAGCCCTCCCATTTCAATAAGCCTTCTGGTCCGCTCTCGTCTCATCGTTTCTCTAAGGGCTTTTTCTCTTCCCATAATGGCAACCTTTTGTCGTTCTAATTCAGCTTTGCGCTGCTGTAAGTTTTTTCTCATGCTCCTCCTCTTTCTCTGGCTTCACTCAAACGAAAACTATATTTTGTATAGCTATAATAACACATTGCTGTTTGCCAAAAAAGAGGTATAATTGCTGAAACCTTTGTCTGGATAAGAGCGTTTTATAATTTTTGTTCATGTGGTGTTTTTGAGATTTGTACCAGCTTTCCATGACCATGGTTCTGCAGAATTTTTGCAGACGCAATATACATTCTTCGAATGTGCGTTTTTGCATTTTGCAAAAAATATGTTACTGTGATGAATAGCTATTCTTAAATATAGATTTTGTTAGGGAGTTTTCAGATTTGGCCATTGCATTTGCCCGTTTAGAAACCGTATCTCGCTCAAAAGGTTCTAATGCCTGTTTGAAGGCAGCGTATAATGAACGCAGCAAATTAAAATGCGAACGGACAGGACAGACCTTTTACTTTGGCCATAGAGAAGGCAATGTTCATCATGAGATCTTACTGCCGGAAGGTGCAGATGTTCGGTTTAAACAAGCCGCCCTTCTGTGGAATTCTGCAGAAAAAGCAGAAAAGCGTTCCGATAGTCAAGTGGCTTATGACATGGTCATTGCTCTTCCTGATGATGCACAAATCACCCTAGAAGATAAAATTGCTTTAGCGCGCCGGTTTCTAAATGAGAATTTTGTTAGTAAGGGATTAGCCGTCCAATTAGACATTCATTCTCCGCATGAGAATGAGCGAAACTGGCACGCTCATGCTTTGATTACTACACGTAGGTTTAATAAAGATGGTCAAGACCTAGGCGAAAAAGCCAGAGACCTTAATCCCACTTTTTACAAAGGCCAAGTCATGGAAGGAGATATATGGGGAGAAAAGTGGAGAGAGATTCAAAATGCTTACTTCCTGGAAAAGGGATATGATCTTGCTGTTGATGAAAACGATATTATTCCGCAAGAGCACCTAGGACCTGTTCGTATGCGCCGCTTTATGGGAGATACAGAAATTGGTCTCAGATCAGATTTTCTTCTACAAGCTAATGAGGAGCTTGCCAAAGATCCGGAAGCCATCTTAGCTTTTCTGACAAGGGATAAATCAACCTTTAAGGAAACAGACTTAAATCACTTTCTACAAAAGCATGTTGACGAAGAGCAAAGAAGGACTGTTAAAGACGCTGTTTTTAAAAGCCCCAACCTTCTCCAGCTTTGGGAGAAAGATGAGATGAACCCCTTAGGGATTGGGCATGAAAAGGATCTCTTTACAACCCGAAAAGTAAGAGAAGAAGAACAGCGCATTACCCGTTTTTCTGAAACGGTAGAAGCCAAAAATGGAATTGAACTTTCTAAAAAAAAAGTTAACAGCGTTTTAGCCAGGCATACCCTCACAGAAGATCAAAAGCAGGTTTTTCTAGCAGCAACGGGGTGCCTTAAAGACACTGAAGACAAAGGGCTTGTTATTGTACAAGGACGAGCTGGAACCGGCAAAAGTTACACCCTTGGAGCCATTCGAGAAGCTTATGAACAAGAGGGGATAAAGGTCATTGGCCTTGCGCCCACCAATACAGTGGCCCAGGATCTAGCCACCGATTCAGGGTTTTTGGAAACGAAAACGATTCACAAAATGCTGTTTGATCATAAAAACAAGAGAGAGCTATTACCTAAAGGCAGTGTGCTTGTCATCGATGAAGCCGGCATGATCCCCAATGATGCTCTTCATGAACTGCTCCATGTCGCTAAAATTACTAAATCCAAAGTAATCCTGGTGGGAGATGAGCGGCAGCTTTCCTCAATATCAAGAGGAGGAATGTTTGCCTATCTTGCAGAAAAACACGGTTCTACCCAGCTCATCGATATTAAACGGCAAGAGATTGACTGGCAAAAGGAAGTCTCCAAGCAGTTGAGCCAAGGTCAAACAAAAGAAGCTTTAGAGATTCTCCAAGATCACGGCCGCATCCATTGGCATGGCAAGAGAGAGCAAGCTGCTCATGAATTGGTTAATGCTTGGGTCAAAGCCCACCTGGAAAAACCGGAAGAGCAAAAGCTCATTATTGCTCATACCAACGTTATGGTTGAAAGCTTTAATAAGGCCATTCGCCATCACCTGAAAAAAACAGGCATTCTTTCTACGACAGAATATGAATGCATAACCCTTAGAAGCAATCAATGGCTTCAGATTCGAGTCAGTGTTGGTGATCGCATCCAGTTTACTCAAACCAAAGGACAACTTGGCATTAGTAACGGAATTTTAGGCACTCTCCAAGAAGTTAGAGAAAAAGAAGGACGTAAATTTGAGTTTGTTGTGAGGCAAGACAACGGCAAGGAAGTCACCTTTGATCCTTCAACATTTTCTGGATTTACCCTAGGCTACGCTTCCACCATCTATAAAGCCCAAGGAAAGACCAAACCGTCTGTTTTTGTTTATCATGACGGCATGAGCTCAAAGGCTCTTTCTTATGTTTCTCTAACGCGTCAAAAGAACGATCTCAATTTATTTGTCTCAAAAGATCAAACTAAAGATTTTAAAACTCTTGTTCAGCAGATGAATACTTCCCAAGAGAAGGTTTCTTCTTTGAACTTTGTTAGCGTAGAGGATATACGGCAAAAAAGACAAGATCTTGAAAAACTAAGCCATTTAAAGGATGCAGAACAAAACCTAAGTCCTCTCTCTTTCTTTATCAAACACACCCTGAAGAATAAATTGCAAAGCCTTGGCCAAGAGTTATCCGTTAAAATAAAAGACCGCCTGCATCAAAACGATGCCTTTTACACTGTCCCCAAATCACAAAGAGATCCGTATCACATCGTCGTAAAATTAGATCGAATTCAAGTAAATCAACAAGAATCAACCTTAGAATGCGATAACGAATCTTTAAAGCAAAGAAAAGAATTCGATCAGAATCAAAACGTTAAGAAATATACGCCTGAGATTGAAAAGCAGGAACAGTTTTTACAAGACCAACAAAGGAGATTGGAACAAGAGAGACAATTAAAGTTAGAAAAGGGTTTTTCTCTCTAGACGGACTGGCGCTCAATCTTAAAGTATTCTTCTTCGATTGTGAGAAAAGCTGTTTTTGAGAGAATAAGGGTTTTTAAAAGGATTGATCAATCAAGGAGGAGGAGATGACATGCCAAAAAAATTACCACCAAAATTATTACCTGAACTCACCCGAGAAGACGTGTTAGCCACCGCCAAGACAGACATCGATCGACGCGTTAAGGAGTATCTGTTTGACAATCTTCCAAAGGCAACATATCAGTCGTGGTTTCATAAGACTAACTTTGTCGCAAGAGAAAATGGGCAGTTTACCGTTCATAGCCATTATGCCAGAGATCATATTAATACGTACTTTTCTGATCAGCTAAATAAAGCTTATAAAAAGTAAAAGATGCAGAATAACAACTAAAGTTGAAACATTACCTTAACTATCGGTCCTTCAAAAGTTAAAGAGGATTCTTTCGGTTTTTCTTCAAGGTTATCTTGGAGAGGAAAAACATCAATAGCAAACTCTATGCTTTTAGCACAAAAAGCAGGCTGAGCAGAAGGGATGGCCCTGTAAGAGAATTTGGTTTTCCCTAAAGCTCCATTTTCCGCTATCTTTATATAGGCCTCTAGATTCTCGAGCTTCATCAAGTCCGTTGGAGATATGACAGGCCTGTATTTTCTTTGATCCGATAAAGATACTCCATCTCGCATTTGATGGGCGCCAAAAGAAATACCTTCAATCATTTCGGATGTTTCTTGTTCACCAAAAGAATCAGAAACCCTTTTAGCTGTATCATAATCATTAAGCCTGAAGACAATTTTGGTATTAAAAAGACCCAGCATGGCCTTACCTTCTTCACGGCCATACCTTGATTCTATTTGATGAATGTCTTGAAGGCCTGCAACAACGCACCCTCCATATTTTCTAAACTCAGCCAGAGCAGTTGGTAAACTCTCCAATTGATTCAAAGAAGCCAATTCATCTAGAATAAACCAAACTCTCCTATCTGGGCTAGGAGGACATCCCATTAATGCCGTCGAAGCAATACTGACCCAAGCAGATAGCAAGGGCCTTAACGTATCGCGTTGTTCAGGCGTGCAGGTTAGAAAAAGCCAACCTTTTTGAATTTCTTTATTTTCATCTTGCTCTTGATCTTTGTCTGCCTCCTCTTGACTCTTCTCACCCCTACCTTTCTCCTCTTGAATCCATTTGCGAACTGAAAAGAAAGGCCCTTTAGTCTCCAGAAGAAAAAGAGATTTAATATTGGCATTCAAAACAGCCCTTATGGAGCCAACCATTTGCTCGGCTCGAGTCTCAACGAGTGCGGCTGCAGAGGTGCCTTGGAAAAAACTTTGCAATTGTTTTTGTGGTTTTTTAAGAAGAACATCTAACAGTTCTTTTAAATCTCTTTTGGAAGATAATTTTTGAGCCGCTACCGAAAAAAGGGTTCTGGCTCCTGTGGTCCAAAAGTCATCTTTCAGTTTATTAGGAATAAAGGCAGCAGCCAACGCATCATAATGAAAAGAAAATTCGCAATCACTCCAAAAGGACCAGTTTTGAGATCTTTCATCAAAAGGGTTCAGCAATATATCAGTTTCGGGATTATAATAACGAGAGACAAAATCGCCTGTTGTATCTAAGATAATGGCTTTTTGGTTTCGGTTTCTGATTTGAGAGAGAAGATGATTGAGGCAATTGGTCTTACCGGAACCCGTTGTACCTAAGGTCATAATATGCTTGGTCTCTGCCCCTTTTGGTAAGGTAAAACTATCTATCTTTATGCCGCTTTTATCAGAAATTTTTTGGGTAAAAACCGTGAACTCTTTTTCCTCAAGGACTTTAGATCCTTGGATAAGTCTTTTGATCCGTCTTTGTCTTCCCTTTACAATCCAAAAAACTGAAATCATAATAAAACTTGCAATGGCGCACTCCAATGCAAAAAAAGAATAAGACTCCCCTTTCTCCCAAAATAAGCTAACAGCTTGCTGAAGCTCTGGAAGTTTTAAAATATCGCGGCAATAAAGCTCAAGCGTTTGTCCATTAGGGAATGTAAAGAATTGTGAAGGTAGTTTTTGGTTTGGCAAGAACTGTAAATTAATCTTTATCTCGGCCCAATAAAAAGAACGAACCATATAAAGAAAATACAGATTAAAGCCCATAAAACATCTCAAGATAAAAACAAAAATCCCCAGTAACAAAGAAGCCACTAAGGTTGTTCCTATCACTTGTCTGATCATCCTCAATTTGTGAAGCTGGGTTTGACCCCCTTGGGTAAAGGTTTCAGATAAACTCATCTTTTGTTTCCTACTCATCACTCGCTTTTTTTAGATCCTCTTTAATTTTTCTACCCAATTCAGAAAGATGACTTAAAGGTCCCTTGGACACAGATTCAATTAAGCCTCTTTTTTGGCCGGTCAGAACACTTTCTTTCATCTTTTGCTTATGACCTTCCATCTGTTTTTGTCTTGAAGACAAAGTCGATTCATTATCCCTAAATAAACCCTCAACTTTTTCCTGGGTCTCTGTTGGATCAAGGAAAGAGGAGTGAGGACCTATACGAGAAGAGGCGGGATTAGGTGCCTCTGTTTCTGGTTTTCTTTCGACTCCATTCTCTTGTTGAGGAGAATCATCAATTCCAGAAAATGATTGGGCAGCAGATAAAATTCCGCTTTCTCTGGGTCGTTCTTCAGCATGATCAAAACCAGAAAAACTCCTTCTATCAAATTTTCTTTCATGCTCTCTGACATCCGGGGAAGAATAAGGGTTAATCTCAGAAGAGGTAGGACTAAAAGTATTTGCTTCCACCTTCTTTTCTGTTCCCCTTTCCTCCTGAGAAAAACCACCAACCAAAGGCGTTGTCTTTGCTGAAACTAAAGATCCGCTCTCTTTGACATTCAACGAAGGATGAGGATTAATATCAAGAGAAGGAGAACTAGAGACGCCTACTCCGCCCTTCTTTTCTGGCCTATCCTCTTCTTGAAGAAAACGAGGATCTGTTGTTGCTGCTTTTTCAGAGACTAAAAACCCACTTTCTCTTGCGCGGCCTTGAACACGCTCAAAAGAGGAAGGATTTTCTTGATGATAGTGTCCCTGAACATCTCGGCTCTTATCCTGATAGGTTCCCGCTAGGCTCTCTAATCCCATGATTTTAGAAGGAGAAACCTCAAACCCTTTCTTATGGTGATTCAAAAAGTCCCTGGCATAATGCTGAACCATTTCTTGATGTTTGGGGTCTGTGCTGCTGAGAAGACGTCTGGTTTCATCAAGACCAACATGTCCTTTCCCTTGATAAGGTTGCCTAGTCATCCAATCCACAAACTCTTGATTAAGGTTTTGATTAATTGTAGCGGCATTAGACCTAATATAATTCGCCTCGGAACTTAAAGAATGGGCTTCTTGTAAACTAACATGGGCTTCTTGCCTTAAAGTGCGGGAAGAATCAGTAGATGCTGTAATATTTTCTGCCAGCCTTCTGCCTTCTTCGTCGCTGTTATGAAACCGTTCCTCTTTCATACCTTGAACTGCTTTACTTAAGGTTTCCTGGAGTTGGTTTTGCTCCACAAAATCTTCTGCCCTTCGCAGCATCTCTCCCTTAGAGCTTTGAGACGATAAAGACCCCTCTCCTTTCATACCTACAAAACCAAAGTTCACTCCTGCACTCACGCCTGCTAATAAGCTCGCTGATTCCTGGACACTGATGTTGTTATCTTTGGCAAACTGTTCTGCGCGTTGTTTAAATAGAGAAGCTTGGATGTTACTTGATGTGGTTTCTCCATAACTTAATCCCTTTCCAAGCTGCTGTTGATGGGCTTGATGCGTTGCAAAATCAAAAACCTCCCGGTACGCTTCGGCTTGATGCCTTGATGAGGCTTCCATTTTCTGCTGAGAAGCTGTTAAAGCTTTACTAGCCCTTTCAGAGATTTGCCCACTTTGGGTTTCAGCAAAATTAAGAGACATTGGTAAGTTAGAATTAGCCACATTTAGAATATGCTGTCCTTCTGCAGTAGTCACCATATCCGTCCTCCCATCTATTTGCCTAAATTGACCGGCTTGATAAGAAGGGGAAGTGTTATGCTGGAGTGCACTGGTGTTATAAGCTTGGATATTGCCTTGACTCACATTGCCAAAACTATAATTACCTGTTGCTTGTTCATTTGCAGCTGTACCGGCGACACCTTGAGTCACACTGCCTAAGTGGGTTGCCAATTGAACAAAAGCTCCTGCTCCACCCTTTACAAGCGCCCAGCTAATAAAGGGAATGCTCATGGCTAAGTACCCGGCCATAGCTGCCATATCCGCATTGGCATTGATAAGCCCCACGGAACTTGCTATCGTCACGCCATTTTCATTGCTTACGACTACGGCCGCTAAGCTTTTACTTTTTGAACTTACCGTCATGATAAAGTTTAAAACCGCGTAAAGTGGAGCCCACATTTGCACCCATAAAATAAGACCGCCCCATTGCCCTATCACTTTCCAGCCCATAGGTAAAAGGGCTAAGGGCAAAATGAAGATAAAGGCAGCATAGGCTAAGGCTTCGATAACGTTCTTCATCACAGGTAAGCTTTCCGCTGCCAAGTTTCCTAAAGTCTCATAGGTGGTTCTTTGCTGTAAGTAAGCCCGTCTTGTAGCAAAATTAGGGGCATTGCCAAGTTCAATAGATTTTTGTTCAATGCCATCCACAACACTATGAATCATCATTTGCTGCTTAAGGATTTGTTCTGCGCTTTTGGCTGAGTTTGTCAGATAGTTATGAGCAAGCGGAAGATGCTTAAAAAGCTCAAGCTTAGGATTCAAAAAAGAGCTTTTGCCAAAGATCTTGGTTCCGAACACCGTTGCTGTTCGGTTCACTTCAATTCCCCAGAGACGATTGAGTTTAGTTACCCCTTCTCGGCAGGTGATAATTTCTGCCCGGTTCGGAGCTGAGCCTGGATCATGAGGCTCTCTATAAACAAAAGCTCTAACCGGAGAAGCTGAAGTGGAGACTAAGTTCCAAATGTCATCACTATGTCTTAAGTCTTCAATTGTATACTTTCGGCCAATCATTGCATCATAAACAACACATTGATTCACAAAGCTGCGCATATTATCAGCAGCGTCTTCATTCGTGATCCGAAACATCTTGGATTGCTGAATAAGGTGGGAGGCAAACATATGACCTGTTTTTTGATACCGCAAATCATCCGGTAAACTAAAGACCATTTCTACCTTTTCCGTTAAGACTTTGCCTATGTTACTTACCATTCCGGCAAAAGCCCCTAATCCCCAGGGAACATGATCAATCTTTTTATGGGTATGATTAACGGGATCAAGGATCCAAACACTGGTTTGCGGAACAAACAAAACATTTAAAATCAAATAAAAGGGAATCAGCCAGTTTTTAACAAATCCCAGTTGATCTCCCCAAAATGCATAGACAAGGCCCATAAAGCCGCCCAGGAGAAGACCAAACCTTACCAAAGGCGTAAATAATGTACCATTCGTGCTATTGAGGCAAACCGCAATGGCATTAAACAATCCTTCTAAAACTTCCCCTCCCCCATAGGTCGTTATGGCATAATCCATTTTGATTCCTTTGCTTTAAATTCTTCATTAGATTTTCCAGACACTGTCTGGAAAATTTCATATACTCTTCTCTCTAAAGATTTTGCCCTCAGTGTTGACAAAATTGGAAAGCTCGAAAACAAACCGAATGAGGATCTTACAGACATTATTTGCAAAATGCCGGGGAACAGATTGTCACTACAGTGCGAGAATAATTCAGAACGAATGAATTGTATTTTTAGTCTCTTAAAAGGGCTTGTTTGATTGTGGGAAGAGGTAAAAATAGTTTTAAAGGGTGTTCTTTAAAAGAAATAAATCCAAACTTCTCATAAAAAGCTTGAGCTTGTTCATCTTTTGCCTCAACAACAGCAGCATAAATGCCTATTGATTCTTCAGCTAATACAATTCTATAAAGCGCATCCATAAGCAAATGCTTACCCATCCCTTGCTTTTGAAACTTTTGATCGACTGCAAGTCTGCCAATTAAAACGGCTGGTAACGGATAACGAGGTAATTTCTTTCTTAAATTTTCCGGGATAGATTCAAAACAAAATGAAGAGGCGCTTAAAGTATAAAACCCTTTGATAAAATTTTCTGATGAAATCGATACGTAGGCACGACTGACTCGTCGTTTCATATCTTGTAAAGCATAGGAGCGCAAATATCCGTTCAGAACCTGATTACCACAATCAAACTCCAGACGCTTATGATCAGAAGATAATAGAACTGTTAAAAACTTCATCCAATCACACCTTTCCTATACTCCCCCATAGCTGCTCTGAGAGCCTCATTAGGAATAGGTGGGTTATCAAGAGAGTGTAATAAAAGATCACGATCTAAATCTGATAAAAGAATAGATTCTCTTTCTTCAATAAAGCGCTTTGCTTCATTTAAGATAAGGACCCTAACATAATCACTGACTTTTTCATGTCTTAAGGCAGCAGCCCTCTTCAAAAGCTCTTTTTCACTATAACTTAACCGAAGATCAAGGCGCTCTCCCTTTTTAACTCTTTGTACCTTCAAGTCTTTCTTCTTGCTAGTTGGCATAATACTTTTCCTTTTTTAATAAATTCACATAATTAATGTACGGTTTTTGTACACACATTTCAATGAATTAATTTGTAATGCTGTCCTCTTAAAAAATATCAACTTTTATTCTTCCCTACATCCAATTGGTTTCATTAGCGACGGTTCCGAGCATGCTGTGGATTTGACGTTCTATCATTTGCGTCTTTTGAACAAAACTTAAGATGGTGTCCATATGCTGAAAAGCACTGTTGCGACGCTCTGTGATGCGTTCTCTAGCTAAAGTTAATCCGCCTTGAAACCGTTTAATGTGAGAATCATCAACTTGAACGGCTTTAAGTTGAGTGACCCCATCATTCACCACATCCAAAACCTCACTGATGTATTGATAAAGAATATCAAGAGCGATCAAATCAGCGTATTGATGAATATCCAAAGGCGCTTGTCCTTTGCGGTACGCTGTAGAGACATTTAAGATCTTATAAACTGGAAGTCTTGTTGAATTGAGAAAAGCTTTTTCAGGTTCTGTTGGCGCTATATCTTCATAGATTTTTGTAACCATGCTCTCTAGAACTTTACTGACCTTTTGTCTTAAAGCATCGGCTTCTGCGACCGTAATTTCTGTCAAGGTGGGGTTCAGGCAGCGATTTTCTGCATCTCCCCCATCACAGCGATAAATCTTGGCATTTCCGCCGTGCAGAAGAGCTGTTAGAAGTTCTTCCCGATCAGCAAGCGAGGGAAGTGTGATGATCTCGAAATTTTCACCATTTTTGCGAGAAATAATGGTGCCGGATAAGCTTAAGAAAAACTCAGCAAGCGCTTTATCAGCTGCTAAAAAATCATTTCTTTGAATCGCTTTCCAAGCCAAATTAAACTCCCCCACCAGCATATTCTTGTAACGCTCTTCGCCCATCTTGCCTCGAAGGAGTTCTTCTCGTCTGCCTTCAGCGCCGCAACTTTGTCTTGCACTGGCCCAATCGGATAAAGCGCCCAAGTTCGATCCCATGGCTGTGCAAAGATGTTTACTTGCGATATCTGATTTAGGCCAAAGACCACCCACCATGGTTGCTGCTGCTTCACATGAATTAATGTTGGTTTGATTGATTTTATTCGCAAGCGCATTCAGTTCATTTAAGATGTTATAGATCTGAGGACTTACCGTTTGAATCGCTAACATAAAAGCATACGATCCCATGGAGGCCCCAATGTTTCTTAAAGCGCCAATGAGTTCAGCAGACCTGATATGAGAAAACCCCCCTGTAAATAAATCAATGCCCCCGCATCCGGCCCTAAAGCCTGGCATTTGAACGGTCATGGGTTGAATCGTTCGGATTTGATTGCGGCTAAACAAACTTCCGCCGGTATAATATCCAGCCGATTGATCTTTGTAAGTACCACCTCTACTGACATTGGCAACGCCTCCCATAGAGCTAAAGAATTTAGTCAAATCTTCACCCACCCCTGCAAAACTTAAAGGAGAGATTTTCAGAAACAAAAAAATGATAAGAATAAGAGAATGTTTCATGGTGCCTCCGTTAAAACAAGGATGTGGTTTTCGATTTCATCTTGCGTTGTCATGCCATGACTAATCGGAAGGATGTGACCTGTTTGAGGATTGACAGCAAACAAGGAAGGAACAACTCCAACGCCTAATTGCGCGGCTTGTCCTTGATCTGTTTTAGCATCAGGAAACTCAAGCATTGAACTGCCATCAAGACTAATCGCCAAAACATCCCAATGATAGGTTTCTGCAAATCGTTTCACAATAGGGGCAAAGGCATGACAGTAAGGGCAATTTCCCCGATAAAAGAAAAACAAGCCATAGCTCCCAGAAAGCGCTTTAATTTTTTCTGCCTTCTCTTTACGCTGCTCATCCAGATAAACATGCCTTGACACTTGAGATGTTGGAAACTCCACGGAATGATCTAAAGCAGGATTTTCAAGAAGAGTTCTTTGCCATATTTTAGAAAACCGTTCTGACCGATTCATTAAATCCTTTTGAATCGCTTGATACCGCTGCACGTTAAAAGGACTTGGGTTAATCAAAGCCAAATTCAGCCGTCTTTCAATCTCCCCGCGATAGGCCTTCATCAATTCATTGGGATCATTTTTCCTTGTCTGTTTAGGGCCTGACTCAAAAGGTTCGGTTTTTTCAAACGTCTCGTCTTCTTTTTCTTCTTCTAAAACAAGCAAATTTTGATACCAGTGCCATCCTTCAGCGTGCCCGTCAAAAAAACCTGCTTGAAGTGAATTTGTCAAGAAAATCAGAACTAAAAGAAAACCTTTATAAACCACCACCTTCTCCTGTCGTTAAGGGTTGTCTTCTGGTTCCAGCTTGAATATGTTTCAGATTTTCTTTAAACCTTTCTGCGGTTACGGCTTGAAGACTAGATACGTTTGGGGCTTTGTAGGATGCAATAATTTCTTCAAAGACTTCACTGAGATCAAGGCGGCTAAAATCAATGCGTCCCAATTCTTCAGGACGAAGACCCCGGCAAGAGGGAGTTTCAGCAGATCCCCAACTAATGCCCAGTTGCGCTCTTCCTTGCTGTTGGATGAGCCGTAAAAGTTTATTCCCAAAACAGCAATAACTGGTCTTTTTAGAAACACAGATTCCCAAAACTTTCTTAGCGCAGTAGGTTCCGACTTGATGACACAAGTTTTTATCTTTGAGCTGCGCCAGAAGCCTTTCTTCGGCGCTACAAGAAGCCAAATGAAGAGAAGTCCCCCATCCTTTCATATTCTGGCAGCAATCTTTAAAATCAATACAATTGCGGCTGCATCTTTTATCCGTTCCCTTAAAGATCTCAAAATTACCGCTTCGAATGTCTTTTTGCATTTCTTTAAAGATTGAGAGCTTCGCCATCACTTCTAGCATCTCGCCATTGGCTTGATAGCTGGAATCTGCGCAGTTGCCGGTTATACAAAAAGGAGATCCTGCCCCTGCTTTAATGTTTTTTAAGGATTTCTTTGAGGATGGGCATTCATAGGTTTGCTCCCAAACCACACAGATACCACCCACCCTTTCTTTACACCTTGAGGATTTTTGAAGACACCCTTTAGCCCTTAAGGCAGAACATGTGTTTTTACTGGGGCGCTTGCACTGATAGGTTTGACGGTACTGCCAGCAGTCTTTGGTAACGGGGCGATCTTGAATCATCTTTGTGGAGGGTCCATCAATACAAACTTTATTCCCATATTGGCAGACTCCCTTATCGGTTAAATCTTCAAGGGCCGCACAATCATCGCTCCATTCTTCTTTGGTAACCGTGATGATTTCTGGATGTTCTGTACGCTGATAATTCCTAGCGCAAGGTTTAATACCATTTCGACACCCAGGATTATTAGGTCCATGTCCACGGCGTTCCCACCTTCGAATACAATCAGACCCGCATTGTCTTTCAGAGTAGATAGGATGATCATAACCGGCGCACTCCCAGCTCTCGGTCACATAACAGGGTGTTATACTAAGCTCTATAACAAAAACATGATGACAGGTCCGCTCTATAGCCTCTCCTGCTTCTTCGCATGTGAGAGTTACCGAAGCCTCCCTTGTTTCTGTTACCGATTCCATTTTGACATCTAAAACCGTATGAGGGTCTTTTAAAACCTCATCTCCATTTCGAAGAAGAGGGTCTGTATCAGGATCAAGAACAAACTTTTGCCTTGTCGAAGCCGCTTCTTTTAAAAACTTTCCGGCCTCAGAGATATGAGCCTCTCTTAAAGAAGCATCTCCTATGGTTGCTGCGTTTAAAGAAGCTTCTCTTGGAACACTTGAACTATAACCCGGCACTGTACCGGGAGTAGTCCCTTTCGCAGATCCCTCAACGTTAGATTGCAATCCCTTTGCTAATTGCCCGCCCAAAGCATGAGCACTTATCATATCAGCTGCTGAGACAGGCGTAATGAAAAGACAAAGCAGAAAAGGAGAAAAGTGTCTCATTTATCTTCTCCCTTTAATTTATCTAAAGCGTAAGCAAGAGAAATGTTCCCAGCAATCTTTGAGTACCCTTTTGTATGCTTTCGCACAAAGGTGGGAACAACCTGAATATCGTATTCTTTGAAGAGAGTTGGATCGAGAAGGGTTTCAACCCCCATCTCTTGGAACAACTTTGCTGTTTTAACAAAACTATTATCAATAAGACCTCTGATAACAAGAACACCATTCTGCTGTTTGACTTCCAGCGCTAAAACCTTGAGAGATTCTTTAGGCATACTGAAGGAGACAAAAATATAAAGAGAAGTGCTGGAATTCTCTCGATTATCTTCTGTAGGCTTTGGATTCGGGGACTTTGAACAACCCAAACTTTGATGAGCGCTGCATCCTTTGAAAGAAGTGCTCTCTTTGATGGTCAAACTCTGCTTTTTTAAACTTAAAGCTTCTTCTTCATATTTTTTTATAAGCTCTTGGCT
Organism: Alphaproteobacteria bacterium; assembly: GCA_019749935.1. Taxonomy (GTDB): domain Bacteria; phylum Pseudomonadota; class Alphaproteobacteria; order Paracaedibacterales; family CAIULA01; genus CAIULA01. Next base: position 8,174 of record JAIEPD010000015.1, on the reverse strand, counting down.
TTTCTCTTGCTGCTGCAAAGCCCAAACTTTGTGGTCTTCAGCTGCAACGAAAGAGTCAGTTGATAAGGAAACGAGGATAAAAAATAACGCTAACTTACACAGCAATTGCGTTTCCTCCAAATCAGATAACCAAAATCTTCTCCTTGATAGGGAAACTCACGTCCTGAGGCCCATAAAGTTTCACTGCGTCCAAGCGGATGGCAGCCTCCCCTCCCTGTTGAAGGAATTGGATAAACCATTTGCGTTTTGTATTGAGTCTTTTTGATGATTGGCATGGGGTACTTGGTACATTGACCGGCGCTTCCCATATATCCATGCAAAAGAAGCTCTCGATGCAATTTTGCCATCATCCTTTGCGTTGCTAAAAGACTGGCCTGAACCCCGCCCACATGCGCCGATATGGTTCCGGAAAACGGATACAATGACCCTTGACAACCTCCACACCAAAATAACGCATCATTCGGAAATCCTATAGAGGCTAAGCCGCAATCAACAGCACACGCAGCTTGAGCAATTGGACCTCCAAACAAAACGGCTTCCGGGTTTAAGATAAAGCCTGTTTCTTCATCGTTCCAAAGCGGATCAAGCTCGGTTAGATAAGCCACATCAAAACTGGCACGTTCTAAGCAGGCAAAGTCTACCAATAATTCAAGCCAGTAAATAACGGGGTAAACGTACCAATGAACTTGATAAAAACTTCTCCTTAAACCGCCTGAATGACTTTTATCGGAAACGCTCCCTCGCCCCTGCATCCGATTGCCGCCAGCCATTTGAATCCCACCCATGTTAATCAGACAATAAGGGGTACGCGTCACATCCACAAGCCTAGCTGGTTCCCAAAATGAAACCGGAACTCCAGGAGTTGAAAGATTTAAGGGTGGCCTCGGGCACATACATACAAACCCTGAAGGGTTGGGTGTATCTTCAAAACCTCCCCCACTGACATTAGCCCCGCCGATTGTCATTGGAAACAAGCACGACCAACAAATATCCGTCAATGGATTCACAAATCGTCCTTGGCAGGTGGCTTGTATTTCTTGAATAGCCATCAATAAAACTATGCTATAAACAAGAAAGCGATGAACAAACCCCTTTAAAGTTTTTATGAAAGGAACTTTTAATTTGTTATCTTTTTTCTCAAGTTCCCAGTATTTAGCCCTTGAAAATAGCCTCATTTTCATCGTCTTAATTTTATTAGGGACTGCCAGTTTTTTGAGTCGGAAAACCCAACGAGAAAGAAGGTCTGAACTTAGTTTTTCTAGAAGTGATAAACCTTTGAGCCTTTCAAAGATTTTTAAAAGACTTCTTTGTTTTGTCTTGAGCGTTATCCTTTTTGTAAAGCTCGTTCGTTTCTTTTCTTGAATAAAAGACTCAAATCTAAAAATTGAGAAGATAAATTGATTCTGCATCACTTCTCTCCTGTCTCTTTAAGAACGACTTCTTCAATCAAAAGATGTTTTTCTTGCTGAGTGACCTTGGCTGGAACTTGAAGAATGCCAAGTTTTTTGGTAAGAACCCCTTCTTGATCGAAATAAACCGGCCGATCAAGTTTTTCCATCAGCTCAAAAGGAGAACCGTTCGTTAGGATAATAAGGGCAAGAGGTTCTTGCCCAATTGCCCACTCAACCTGTGGCCCGGAATTACCATCAATAAACACCAAAGGTTTGCTAAGAGATTTAAAGTCTAAAGGATTTACTTTTGTGTCTTTGGCATGAAAGATTTTGCCTTGATGGTCTTTTAAATCATAAGGAACAGTCAGGCTTAGATCGTAAGTAAAAACCCTTGCTTTCTTTGCATGCTGGATGCCTACAACTGGTTTTGGTCGTTTGATTTTCTCTTGAACCTCAAGAGCTATCTTTTGTTGGTGTTTTTGCAAACTGCCGTCTTCACTCAACTTCTCTAATTTTTGTTCAATAACTTCTAACAAGTCTTCTTCCATAATTTCAAAGGTGGCGCCAACAACCCCAAAATCTTTTTGCAGCTCTGCTTTAGAAAAAGCTTCAGAGGTGAAACATTGAAGCAGAAAACAAATTAGAAATAATATTAATTTCATACAAAGCTCTTAAAACAACGGAATGGCACGGCCAAGTGTTTGATCAACTTGGACAAGGCCAACTTCTTGATACCTGGAATCAAAACTTCTGGGATGAGGCGCATAAGCAAAAACATAACCGGAAGGAATAATTCCCGGTGCTATGGAATGGAGGGTTTTTCCGTCCTTAGAATGAGACAAAGGTTTACCCACCTTACGCGCAATCCAAATCTCTCCCTGTTCATCGGTGATAATTTTGTCTCCTTCGATTCCGATAACTTGCTTGATTAAGGGTGCTTTGAACCAACTATTTTGAAAAGATAAATAGTTTTCTCGGTGTATCTTTCTTCCTTTTAGGATTAAAAACACTTTTTGCGGCAAAGACTCGGATTGATTTAAGGCTAAACCAGTTGTACGAGTGACTCCTTCAAAACAAACAACAAGACCAAGACCTAAAATGCCAACCTGATACAAAAAGCACTTTGTCACTAAAATCTTCAAAGGAGACTTGTAAGGAGACATCAAACTCATTCTGCTTGCTCTTTCTGCTTTTGAGTCATATAAGCCTTAAACTCTTCCGTTAAATCCTCAGCCCCGCCCTTAAGAGCCTGCGCAGAAAACAAGGCCACTTTTTTATAAGCCGCAAAGGCTTTTAACTCTTGATTGAGAGTTTGAGTTGTCTTTTGAATTGTTTTTGTTAAAGAATCTGGTTTAAGGTCCTGTTTAGCTAAGCTTTCGGCTTGTTCTCTGGCCAATTGATCAAGACGAACAACACCCAGTTTAGGACCCTTAAAATCTTTTAAAACATAGGTAAGCAGAATACAAAGCTCTAAACCAACAAGAATAAAAAAGCGAAGACGATTCATTTAAGCATCCTTTCTTTTCTCTGTTCGGCAACGTGATGAATGGCATCCACAAGCTTTAACCCTTGGACTTCCAGAGATTTGACAGCGGAATATTCATCCGCCTTAGTGGAATAGAGAATTTGTGAAAAAAGATCCAGGAGAAGACGACCGATTGCATATCCATGCGGTCCATAAATCATTACTTCTGCATATTCGCCGTGTTTGGTCTTAACGGAGGCAAGCTGCGATTCCATATGTCCATTCATGGAAATGCGGTTGGTTTTTTTGAGTTGTTCAATGGATTCTTTCTTTTGCGAGAGAAGACACATCCAATCACTGTTCTCAAAGGCAGCTAAGGCTCCAGTTGAGGCATAAAAGTCATTCACGCTTTGTGTGCCGACCACAAGCGATCCGTTATATTTTCGAAGGCGTCTGGCTAAAGTTTCGACAAACACCCCGCTTTGATTCCCTCTGAGCATGTCCCAGGCTTCATCAAACACAATATTAAAAGGGGTTTTCCGGTCTCCTAAAAACATCTGATTGGTGATATGAACAATCACCATTTGGACAACAACCGATTGCAGATCTTTGCGCTCTTTCAGTTCTTCAAGCTCAACCACCACCAAACCATTGTCAAAGTTGACATTGGCCGTGCCATTAAAAAACCGTCCATAAACCCCCTCTGCTGTATAAGGAAACAGCATGGTTCCAAGATCCTTCGCTTTTTTATCCGCGTGCTTTAAAAGCCAAGTCGCGATATGAGAGATTGTGGCTTCATTCTTAAATTCCCCCCAAACAGCAAACAGGGCTTGTTCAATCAGAGCGCTTTCCATATCATCAGTCCCTTTAGAAGGCGCTGCCATTAAACTAAGAACCGATTTCAACATCGCAAGGGCATCAGAAGCGCTTTCTTCATCATCCACTGGAATCGTTGTAAACGGATTGATACAAAGCGAATCGGTGGATAAAGGACTCTTTGACTTAAATTCGATAAATTGTCCTTCCAAAAGATGACATGTTTTCTCAAAGCTTCTGCCCACATCAAGGACAAAAACCCTGCCGCCCATCCCTAATGTTGAGGTCATGAGTTCTTGCATAAAGACTGATTTTCCAGATCCTGATCTTCCCACCACACAAACGTTATAGTTTCCTGCATCATTATCAAACGGTGACCAGGTAAAAAGCTGTCCCCGTCTTCCTGCCAGAAGCATTCCAGGAGAGGATGTACCATTCCATTCGGCTTGAATGGGTAAGAGGTTCGCTGATTCTGTAGAAAGCGTTGTTTTCAGGCGCTGGGTATAGGAAAGGTCCTCCACCATCCCTTCTCCCCAATTCATTGGCAAATGGCTTAAAAAGGCTTGAAGTTGAATATATTGATCAGTTTGCAATTCCCATTCTTTTGAACGAAACAAACTTAAGAGAATTTGCTCAGCTTGGTTTATTGTGGCTTTAGGCGCTTGCAACATAATCGAAAGATTAGATTTGACGATCCGTTCACCCTTGGAAAGCTGAATTCTAGCAAACCCTAATTCTTCAGCTTCGGCAACCAGGACGGGTATGTGTTTACCAATGGGGGAATTGGCTTGCCGTTCTACATAAGATGCTTTGCTTAACAATTTTGTTTTTAAAGACTCTTGTTTTGGGATATGAACGCCATAATGAATTAAAAAGGGACAAGGTAACCGTAGGGCATCCCGCAGCGGATCGCCAATCAGTTCATTCATGGCATGAAGGGACCATTGAAAGGGATATCGCCGAACAGAATAGGTCCTTGTGGTCATCTCTCCTTCATTAAAGAGAATGCCATTTTCGTTAATTTGATATGCTGTCTCAGAGCTTGGAATTTGTGAGGATAGGGAATCATAGGGGTTCCAAGTCAGAGAACTTGGTTTTAGGTCATCAGAATTTGGATTCAAATTGATCCAGCTATCCATAAACCTTAAAAGCGCATCGGCATCCCAGGCCCATACAGGAAGACCCAAAAGCTTAAAGGTTGTCATGATCTGCTCTTTAAGGCTTAAGATCTTTTCAATCTCTACAGGATTCTTGGTCTGTCCTTTTTGCGAAAAAGCTAAGATGCAGCGAAAGTTTCGAAGCGTAAAAGGAAAGTTTTGGCTATTATAAACCTGATCCTTTAAAAACTCTGTTCGTTTTTTGGCCAAAAGAGCCAGTGTCTCTTGCTTTGATTGCCTTGGTGTCTCCCATTTTTCTAAAATTGAACCAATATGAGGATCTGCCCACAGCATGACTTGTAAGTTAGAACCTTCAGGAAGGGTGTGCTGAAAAAGCCCACTCACCTCTCGTTGCATTTCTTCCGTGCAACCAACAAGCGGCACGGTTTCCAAAACAAACCCAAGAGAAGAACGATTGTAAAAAAGCCCTTGGCTCGGCTCAAAGCTTTCATAAGGCAAAAGCTCTTCTAAACGGTGGTGTTTAAAAAACTGCTGCAGAGAAGACCGATGCAAAGACGGAAGCTCAGTGCCATAGGTATGACGCTCTTGAAAAAACCCTAAAACTTTCTCACCCAAGGCTGCAAACATATTTTTCTTCCCCTTTAAAAATTTATCATCAACTTTGTTACGAGTAACTTGTTACGAATAACGTTGTTATGATTAACTTGTTACGCGTAACCCTGTAATTTCCAGCGGCCTTGACGAACAACGGTGTGAATGGCCGATTCTTCATGAAAGTTGCCGGCTTCATCTTGGAAGGGCGCAATCCAAAGCCGTAAGTTTTGCTCCGGTATACGCTCTATTCCACTCGTTGAAGTTTGGGGAATATCTTCAGGAACCATAACAATCGGCGCTAAGGTTTTAAGGGATCCTGTCTCTTGATCGCTTGAACTTCCAAACTGGCCCTGATCCACCATTCGGTTGACTTCACTAATCGATTTACAACCCATTCCTTTTCCAGCAGGACAATCAAAGATCTCGTTATTGCTGGTACAAGCTGATAAAAAAACAAGGCATGAACTGATAAGGTACGGAACGATAAAGTTTTTATTCATTAAGATTTCCTTATCTATTTTTCACTTCATGTTGACTTGGAATCCAATCCTGCATATCGGATGAGGGCACTTCATGAGGGAGAGGAGGATTTGTATTGGCTGCTTCCCGGACTACGTCTTGGCGTTTACGGTCTCGCGCTTTGCTATAAGCATTTTTATAAGCGGTCTCACCAAACGGGGTTCCTTCAGTAAAGACAATATTGACTTGTCTTCCGGCTGCCACTTGCAAGACGGGCTGCATTTGCTCTGCTCGTTTGATATAAAAATCAGCATAGCGTTCAAGAGCTGAGCTGACTCCCTGCCCTGCTCCCGCTTTCAGCATTTGTTCGTGCGATAAAGGATTGGTTTGACCAAAAGGAGCTACAGGCGTAAAAGTCATCGGATTTTGGGTTTGGGTTAAAAACTTAGCCATTCCTCCAAAAAACCCGCCAACAAGAGAGTTTCTCATCATATCACCGGCTCTGTCAGCGAGAACGCCTCTCACCCCTGCCCTTCCATCTTCTCCGGCGACGTAACCGGAGACAACCGTTTCAGAAATTTCTCCTGTTTTGCGCTCTGTACAGGTGAGCTTTTCAAGGCGCATAAAAACCCGTTCACTGGAAATATCGCCGTAACTCGAGGCTAAAACATGACAATCCTTAAGATCGGAACGGAACTTACGAGGCAAGGTTCCAGGGTCCATAACTCTTAAGAGAACAGGCCTTGGATCTGAAGACGCACTAATTCCCGTACTGGCATCAACGCCGCCTAGAAGAACAGCTTTTGCAAAGGCACCTGCAGGAATTGTGTTATCTTGAGTTTTCTTAATTGAGTGAGACTTGGCGTTGTTCAGCTTGAGACTTATTTTTTGAAGACCTAAGACTTTAACAGGCTGGATGGAAGTCTCTTGATTCCCTTGAAGGTAGCTTTGGGGGGGTATTGGTAAAGTCATCATCGTCCCCCCCTCTCCCTCCTTACCTTTTACAGTATCTAATGAAGAGGCCAGTTGCTGGCGCAGACCCTGAATACTGTCATTTCCTTGGGCATTTTCCTGGACATTTCCTTGGATACGAACATGATCATTGATCTGAGAGGAATTCTCAGATTTAAGCTCCAAGGGCTTTTGACCATTCAAATTCAAAAGTTGCTCTAACACTTTTTCCAAAGCATCAATGCGCTTTAAAGACAGCTCTATTTGCGACTCTAAACGTTGAACCCACACCTCTTGAGGTTTAACGCGCTTAGACCCTGAGGTAATTTCGGTTTTCTTTTCTGATTTTTTCTCTAAAGGCACTGTTTCTGCTTTAAGCAGGATAACCAAAACGCTCACCGCGATCAGGGTCATGCCTCCAACCAAAGCAAACAACAAGAGAAGCTGTTTTCGCTTTAGGGTCGTTTCAAAGGGAAGAGAGAATCTTTCAAGCATAGTCTTTCCTCAATCACTCTCTTCGAAGGACATAAAGAGTCGCTTTCTCTTGAGGCCTAAGAGTGGTTTTGCTCAACGCTAAAGCCAAATCATTTGTTTGAAAAAACTGCTTTTCTTGAAGGGTTTCCTCTTCAGCATTGGTGTTTTTGATTTCAAAAACTTGCGCTAGATACCCAGGTCCTTTTACTTGCCGTACAAACTGAGCCGTTAAACCGGATGCAGCGGATCTTAAGTGGGGAGTTTCAAGGTTATCCTGTTTTTCTGTTATACCTTCTCCTTCACTGACTAAAACTCTCAAAGCTTGAATAAGGCCGTCTTGATAAGGAAGAGCTCTGCTCAACCCTTCAAATGAGGAAAGTGAACTTGCGGTTTTAGAATTGATAACCGACGGCTTTAAGAGAATCGTTGCTGATGTTTTTTCTTTTGGAAATAGTGTAAGATCTTGAGTGAGTCCCGATTCCGTAATTAGCGTTAAGCTGACAGGGACATGGGGGAATCCTCCTTCTTGAATTGATCCTTCCTGGTTAGACCCTTCTTGGTTAAATAAGGGCTTTAGAAAAAACTGTCCTGTCTCTTCATCCACTTGATAAGTGAATTTTCCATCGCTGCCAAAGACTTGAGCAATCCGATCACCTTCAATTGCAATACGATTCATTTCAGTGGGGCAAATATTGGCCTGAATACGGCTCCCTTCACTTAGGTTGTAAACTTGCGCTGCATAAAGGCTTGAACTTGCTAAGAATAGGAATAAATAGATGAATTTTCTCATAACTCTTTAGCCTCCGTTTTAATCAATACAAAGGAATCAATTAGTAAACGTCCTTGGTTATGGCGAAAATGAAATCTGTACGTCTCTCGGTGTTGAGAGATCTTTTTAGAGCCCAC
>JAIEPD010000032.1 GCA_019749935.1 Alphaproteobacteria bacterium | reverse complement strand
AATGATGCTCAAGGGATTATTATTAGCGCTGGTGAAAGAGGTGGAGATTTCATTCACCCTCGCTTCAGTGTACTTTACTTAATGGCTTCCCTTTTAAAAGCAAAAGGGCATCGAGTCCCTCCTCACTTTATACAATGCGGAGATCCAATCGGTGCACTTATTAAAGACTCTCCCGGTCTAAAAGAACATTTTTGTCTCGAAGAAGGCTCTGAAATAGTCATACGGGAAAGCAACGGGATTGAATGGTTGGTCATGAGCACAACCCTCCCTCTGTATACCACTAAAACAAATGGGGACATTCAAATTTTCTTATCAAGAGATGGGACTATAAGAGTTAGAGGAGTTTAGCTACTTTTCTTTTAAAGAGCATAATCGCCAACAAGATCTCATTTATGTAAATTATTAAGGTCATTCGTTTGAAAACTTTCTGATGTTTTCAAGTAAAATAGCTTTATATATAATTTAAATATGTTAATATTTTTCAATCTATTGTTTATGTGTGGATAAAGTTTAATGACTGAAACTATTAAAGACCCTCAATTATTTAAATTAACGACCGATTTAGTGTCCGCTTATGTCTCAAATCATACAGTGGAACTAGAAAGCATACCCTCCATTATTGCGCAAATTCACCAGATGTTATCTGAGGCAAGCCATAATCCCAGAAGCCTTAGGCACAATAGCCCCTTAAAACCTGCTGTTTCTATCTCAGAATCAGTCACTGATGAGTACATTGTGTGCTTAGAGGATGGTAAAAAGTTACAAATGCTCAAACGTCATTTAAAGACTGTGTATAATATGAGTATTGCAGAATATAAAAAGAGATGGGGTCTTCCTGAAAGTTATCCAACCGTTTCCCCTGCTTATGCTAAACGCCGCAGTGAAATTGCCAAGACTTCAGGACTTGGATTAAGTGGCAGACGAAAAAAACTGAAAGCTGCATAAAGCCTATTTCAGTACTTAGAACTAACAGGACTTGCTATCACTTTTATAAAACTTAGAAAAAAAGAAGCCTCTTTAATAGCATACCAAGTCCTGGCTTTTTCTCAGCAGAAAAGATAAGGGTATGAAGCAAATAAAAAAACCCACCTGCCCTTGATAGATTAGCTTTTCCCGTAAAATTTCCAAGTCTATTTAAAACAAAATCAGGAAAATCAGTAGGTATCCCTAGGACTAAAAAACCTCTTAAAAAAGGAGACGATGATGGCTAAACTTTATAAAGCAAGAAAGTAATAAGAAAATTTTCTCTCCTTTCCTCCCTATAACAGCTTTTAATCTTCCGGTTGTATGGCTTCCAAAGTATTCGTTTTGATTTAGATGAGTCCCTGGGAGATCTCCAAAATGGCTAATATTTTTCTCCTATTATTACATTGAGAGATCGCAGGTATAAATATTTTGATTTTTCAACTTGCTTTTTATTAGAAATGAATAATTAATATCATAGTTAATTTTACTAGGCATACTCCTATGTGTACTAGATATTTTTTACATCCATTCATTAAAATTAAGTTTTTTTATGATTTAGTTTTAATAATCATTGCTATTGGATTTTCTAATCAAACCTATGGTAGCTGTTCTGGTTGTAGCTGTCAGATTGGTAGTCTTGAGTGCCCCGGGACAATAAGAGAGTGTTTTATACAAACACGGCTTTGTTTTAAACCTTGCTGTCCTGTTTTTTGTTGTTCAAGCGAAGATCCTGATGATAATAAAAATACAGGGACAAACTCAACCTATTCGACTCCTGTTACCTCTCAACCCACTTCTCCTGTTGATTCAAGCACTCAAGACAGAACTTCTCTCCAAGCATTTCAAAAAATGCCTGCAGGTTATGAAAAACTTAAAAGAGGAAAATTGATCTATAAACCAAATCCAGATAACGATGTAGGAAGGATAGAAATACCTTTCTCAGATTTATTAAACCCATTAGAAGGAACATTTGATTTATCTCGTTATGGAGATGCAGGAAAGTACATAAGCATTGAAACAGGTTACCGAAAAGAAAAGAAAGCTGATAATGTAACTAAAATGGAAATATGGATAGTTCCTCGTTTCATTGTAGAGAACTCACCTGAAACCACAGCTCAATATTTTAAATACTTGATTAATAGTGGACTTTGGAGATCTGAAATTCCAATTGGAATATTTTGGAATAAAGGATCTTGGAATATGGATTTAACCTCGTCTCCATCTTCTTCGAATCCATCTTATTATTTAACAACTCAGAGTCTTGATGAATTATCTAATGATCAAAGTTTATTAGAAAAATGGAAAAGTACCTGGGGAAATGATCCATCGAGTTTCCCAAAAGAAGAAAATATAAAACGATGCATGAGTTCATTTTACTTAAGTTTTAGATAAAAAAATGTATCTGTGTTGTATTTACGCTTATTAGATAAAGGTTTTATTATAGATTTTTTTTTGATAACTGCGTTTCTATGTGTGCAATAAAATCAGAGGGAAAAATAAAATGTCAAAAATAAAAACCTTTGTAGCGACTATGTTAATTACCTATGCAACCTGTTTAAATGCAGGAGATAATCAAGATCAAATAGATTTAATCAATCGTCGTTTGAGCAATATAGCTCGTACAGGAGATGAAAGATTTGAACAAATGGATAATAGACTTGAAAATCTAGAGAGGAGGCTTTCGGAGGTCGAAAATAGAATATGCGTCAATATTCCAGAAATAGCCAGAGGCCATGAAGACATTTATAAAAGATTTATCAATGGTTCGTTGATATACAAGAATGATGATGGAGAGGAAATATCGATACCGATAAAAGATTGGATCGATTTGAACACATTAGAAGGGACAGTTAGGTTAGATAAATATGGATGCACAGAAGCTGAAAAAAGGTTAACTATATCGTTCGGTTATCATAGGAGAAATGACTATACCGGTAAGATTGAAATATGGATCGTTCCCAGATTTGTGATTTCCAGATCTGCAAGTGGTGAAATATCCCATCTTCAAGATGCAATACATACTAGTAATTGGCCAATATCCAAAGATAGCATTGGCGTGTTTTCAAGATGGGGTAATTGGGAGAATTTGCAGTGGTTCGATTTTATTCACGAAGGTATTAACAAATTATCGGGTAAAAGCCTCCATAAGTTAGATGAAGATAGTACTATGTACTGCCGTTTTTCACGTGCTGCTTCAGTATTCAGTCGACTCGGAAAAACGGGAAGTTTCATGCATGAAAGTGATCAGGAATGGAAAAAATATGCTAAAAAAATCACCTTTCAATTTCCTGAACTGGGACAGTTAGAATAAGACTTGCTGTAGATTAATACACTAAAGGCTATTCCAAAAATAGTCCCGAGAATTGGGCATGCCTCCTCAGGAATACAGTCGTAATAATTAATGCCACAGAAACATGGTCTATCCGATAAATTTTATAGATGCGATCTCTCTCACATCAAATACATACTCAGCCTCAGTTAAAGTAAAATTGGGACAAGGAGCCTTAGAAAAAGGGTCTCATAGAATTCCTCTTTCATAAAAATGATTGCGTTTTTAAAACTTAGAATTTTGGGTTTATTGTTGACGAGAAAAAAGACAGTATTAAATGTTTTTTTGTTAAGAGGGAAGCTTTAGCTTCAAACGGATGCAAAAGTTCTACCCTTGATAAAAAATGGCAGCCGTCTTGATCAATTAATAAATACAGAAGATTGAATTTCATGTAAACGCTACCTCAAAACAAACTCATCCTTTACATGGCAACAGCATTTTTAATTATAACTTGGAGATTTGTTCCATTTCGTCATTTTGTTTTTGAGATAAAAATTGTTTTCCTAAATTTTCTGTTTCTTTCATTTTTTCAATTTCAGTTGGAACAGAAAGCTGTGTTATAAACATTCCGAGCAAAGTGTAAGCTTTTTTCTTTTGATGTTCATCTTTTTGTAAATCAGCACCTATTTCAATTCCCAGCTTTTTAATAATTCCGGATTTCACCAAAAGACCAGCAAGCTGGATCATTGATTTCGTTCTAGCAGCTCTTTGCTGGCTCATTTGCCTTGAATATTGAAACTGCAATCTATAAATCCTTTTCGTGAGCTTCGATAATTGACTGTTTGTTTTGTTGAGACTTTCGAAAGGGAAGAGTTAAGTTTCTCCTGGTGTTGTTCTTTTTATCAGCTTCTAAAAAATCCTTTCCTTTGGTTTGCCAATTTTTGGTACTATCCTTTTTTTGTTGGAAAACTTCTATTGTTTCAAGAAGTGACCCTATGAGGATGTCTATAGGTAGAGAATCTGCATTTAGCTTCTTAATCACTTTTGCTAAATCGTGTAAATTCCTCTCTTCTAGATGTTTCTTTTTTTCTTGAAGAGCTTTAATTTTTAGATCAATTTCAGAAACTTTGCCTATGATTGTTGTCATGCTTTCAGTTCCTATCTGTAATAAAGGTTCCTTGTATCCAACCTTGTTCTATAAATAACTTATAGCAATATATTTCCTGTATATCAATATGGAAAGTGGCAAGACATAAAAAAAGCATAAGCTTCTTAAGTTGAGTGACGAAGGAGGGAAACTTAAGTCCTAGAGTCATAATGAGATTTTGCAAAAATCGATTTATGCGCGCTTATAGGTTGCTCACAACCTAGCTTGAATTTACCAATTCTGCTTGTTACAATACAGTCATTATGGCGATATATCATTTTTCAGTAAAAGTTCATTCAAGAGCAACTGGAAGAAACGCAGTGGCAGGAGCAACCTATCGCCATGGACAAAGCATGATGGATGAGAGATCTGGTAAGGTTTTTACCAATGCAACCCATCAAGATGTTGAACACTGTGAGCTCTCCATTCCAGAAAATTCCCCTCAATGGGTACAAGAATTACGGGTAGGCGATGTTCATAAGAATTCAGAAAAACTTTGGAATGCCGTTGAACAGTTTGAAAAACGGGTTGATGCTCAAGTCTACCGAGATATTGAATTCTCTCTTCCTCATGAATTAAATATTGAACAAAGATTGGAATTAGCCAGAGAGTTTATTAAAGATAACTTTACATCCAAAGGCATGATTGCCGATTGGTGTGTGCATAATCATTTTGATGAAAAGGAAAAAATTGAAAAACCCCATGTCCATGTGATGCTCACCTTACGAGAAGCCGTAGAGAGAGATGCAACCATTCTGCAAAAACTTAAATCTTATATTGGTTTAGAAAGGGCTTCTGCTGAGATGGTTTTTGGTCCTAAAGTGGTTGAATGGAACTCTAAGATTTTACTTTGTCACTGGCGAGAGAAATGGGCTGATTATGCCAATGTTCACTTAGCAAAAGCAGGGCTTGATATTAGAATCGATCACCGAAGTTATGAAGATCAAGGGATTGAGCTTATTCCCCAACCCAAACTTGGTAAATCTGTTAAGGAGATGGGGTATAGAGGTGAGTACGTAGATCGCTTTCTCGAGATGAAAGCCGTTCAAGAAAAAAATAAAGAACTCATTCGAGAGAATCCTTCCCTAGTTTTAGATTATATTACGCGCTATCAATCCACCTTCACAAGACAAGACATTGCAAAAGTGGTAAATCGTTATATTGATGATGCTAAAGAATTTCAATTAATTCTTGGACAAATAGAAGTCTCAGAACAATTGGTAACGTTGAGTGCCAATGATCAAGGAGAAGCTCTAAAACTCACAACCAAAGATATGATTCGCGTTGAAAAACAAATTGTTGAAATGGCAAGAGATAGCGCTTTAAATCATCCCTCTTGCCCTCCTTCTCTTTCCTCAATCGAATTATCTTTAAATAAAGGCAATGAAAAGCTTAAAGAGCATGGAGGATTATCCAAAGATCAGGTTCACGCCATTGAGCATATGGTCTCGGAGGGACAACTCAAAGTCATTGTTGGGTATGCTGGTGCCGGTAAGACCACCTGCTTAGATATTGCCCAAGAAATTTGGCAAGAGTCAGGCTATAGAGTTGTGGGAGCAGCACCAACAGGAAAAGCCGCTTCTAATTTACAAAGTATCGGCATTGCTTCCAAAACCCTTCATAAATGGGAACAAGAATGGAGACGAGATCGAGAGCAGCTTAACAAAAACACCGTTCTTATTCTTGATGAAGCCGGGATGGTTGATAGTCAAAGGCTGCATTTTCTGTTAAAAGAATCGAAAGAACAAGGCTTTAAACTTGTTCTCGTGGGAGACCCTGAGCAATTACCTCCCATTGAAGCAGGTGCTCCCACACGGGCTATTATGGAAGCTGTTGGCTTTGCTGAACTTTCAACTATTGTACGGCAAAAAGTTGATTGGCAAAAAGAAGCGAGTCAGCATTTAGCAACCCATCAAACAGAAAAAGCCCTAGAAGTTTATCATCAGAACAACAGTATTCATTACAGTCTAGAGGCTAAAGATCAACTAATTGAAGATTGGATAGATCATGTAAGAAAAAATACCGAAGAAAAATTGGCTTCCCCTCACCATCCTGTCTCTACATCTTTGATTCTGGCCCACACCAATCAAGATGTGAAAGAGCTTAATCATTTAGCCAGATTGAGGATGCAAAAAGAAGGTTTTCTGGATGATACGAATTACAGGTTTACTATCTCAAGACCCCTGAATCTTGAAACTTTAGATCAAGACCAAACAGACTCACCGAATCATCATCCCTTTAAACCTAAGATCATCAGCGAGGAAAGAGAGTTTGCCATTGGCGATCAAATTATTTTCTCAAGAAATGATTATGGGTTAAATGTCAGAAATGGCCAGTTGGCTAAAATTATAGATATCCAAGAAGAGTTAATCAGTGTTCAAAAAGAAGATCAATCATCTCTCACCTTTGATATGGGTAACTACAATCACATCGATCATGGCTATGCCACCACTATCCATAAATCCCAAGGAACAACGGTGGATAAAACATTTGTGTATGCGAGCCCCTCTTTAAACAAACACTTAACTTATGTAGCCCTTACAAGGCACAAAGAAGATGTCCAAGTTTATGTGGATAGCAATAGTATTCCAACCAAGGAAGATTTGTTTCAAGCTCTTTCTAAAGAAGCGCCTAAAGAAAATGCTTTAGATTATATCCTTGATAAAAATCAGGGGATGGAAATAACAGCAGAGGATCAACGGGCCTTTATGCAAAGGCGCGATTTAAGTGCCTCTTCTTTATCTTATATCTCCTGGGAATCGATTAAAGAGTTCACCTACAAAACTTGGACGCAAGCTAAAGATTGGATGTTTGGCAATTTGGGACAAAAGACTGGTCTCGAAAAAGAAGATCTCTCTTCTTCTCTTTCCTCCCTTCCTTCATCTCCTCGGTTAGTTGTAGATTTGCCTCCTATTGAGAAATCTCCTCCTGAAAAACCTCATACCCTTTCAGAGATTTCTTTAACGAATAAACAACTCTCTATTATCAAGGAGACTTTAACTCACTATGACCTTGACATTCCAGAATCCCTTTCAGACAAACAGTATTGTAACCTGGTTGCCCATACGTTTTCTTATCTCAAATCCATGGACATTCAAAAAATGAATATGAATGAGGGCAAAGAAACAGAACTGTTGATTAAATCGTGTTACATTCAATCCCATTTAAAAGATGTATCAATTGACTCTGAATCCAATTCTTGGTCTATTGATAAAATCTTTACAATTGCTACTATGGCTTCTCATTTATGGTTTAAAGGGAAAGATCATGCTTCTTTAGCTTTTGAACAATCTTGCATTCCTAAAGCCATTGGGCTTGAACAAGCCTATCAAGAGCAATTACCGAAATTAATTGAAAA
This sequence comes from Alphaproteobacteria bacterium, assembly GCA_019749935.1. Classification (GTDB taxonomy): domain Bacteria; phylum Pseudomonadota; class Alphaproteobacteria; order Paracaedibacterales; family CAIULA01; genus CAIULA01. The sequence goes on along the minus strand of JAIEPD010000032.1, from coordinate 25,653 downwards.
TTACCAGAAAACCTTTTCAGGTCTCTCCCAAAATCAACTCCAAGGTTTAGGAGAACAAGCACTGCATCTGTTTCAAATTTCTAATTATGCGCCCAACAAAGAAAATTTAATTGAAGTGGCTCATTCTATCCTAGAAAAGAATAAGTCTTTGCACCAAGACAGTTTTAAGACTTTGCCTCTGGAAAAAACCACCAACGAATTAACACCCTCATTAGATCAACGCGCTATTGAGAAAAGTCTAGATCAATCTCTTCTTTCTCCCTCAAAGTTAGATCCTGCCTTTGAAAAAGCAATGACTCAGACTGTTGAGAGGACTCGGCAAGAGCATCAACAGCAGATATCGTTGGATCAACAACGCTGCCTTTCCCTTGAGCGAGAGCGTTGATCAAAAAACTTAAGTTTTCTTCTGTTTCTGTGGGAGTTCTTGGGTCATAACCAGAAGCTTTGTTTTCCATAATCAGATAATCAAAGGCTATTTTGGTTAAGGGGTAATTTCCAGGCAACTGTAAATAAGCTTCAAGGTTATTTAAATTCAAGAGATTCGTATAAGGAATTGTTGCTTGAAACCGTCTGTGTTCTGCTAAGTTAACCCCATCGCGCATTTGATGAGCGCCAAAGGAAATGCTTTCTGCCGGTTCTAAAATCTCCTGTTCTCCAAAAAATTCAGATAACTTTTTTGCGGTTGGCGCATCCGAGGTTCGAAACACGACTTTTGTTCCACATAAACCAGCCATGGAGCGGGTTAAGTTCATGCCATACATCTCTTCTAATTGAGGTAAGTTTTGAAGACCGATCACAAAACAGCCTCCATATTTACGAATTTCTGCGAGTGCTTTGGGTAAGTTTGGCAGTACATTTAAAGAGGGTAACTCATCCACAATAAACCATAGTCTCCTAGTATACGATTCTTCTAGTCCCATTAAAGCTTTATAAGCAATGCTTAACCACGTTGACAGTAAGGGGGCCAACAATTCCCGTTGTTCTGTTGTACTACTTAGGAAAAGCCAATCCCCTGCATTGGGATGATTATGATGAAGATGATGATTATTATTATTTGTATTTTCTTCTCCTTTTGGTTCCTCTCTTTTTAATTCATTCCTGACCCAACTTCTAATCGAAAAGGGGTGTTGTTGGTCAGATTCTAAATACGCAAACGCTTCAGTATACATTCCTAATGTGGAGCGGACACTGAGGGCTGTTTTATCGGCGGCACTGTTCATAAAACTAGAGACTTGTGTACCTTCATAAAAAGAAGCTACCTTAGACAAAGGATCAATAAGAGAGTATTTAATCAATTTTTTAATGGATCGTTGGTTCTTGATCTGTAATTTCTGAGCTGTTGTTACAAATAGTCTCCTCGCCGAAGTCCACCATATAGGATCAGAGCCACTTTCTGGAATAAGGCTTTGGGCTAATTCTGTATAATGGTAAGGTTCCTTGCACTCACTCCATAAATCCCAATTTAAGCTTCTTTTATCAAGAGGATTTAAAAGTTTATCACGATCTTCTTCATAAAATCTTGAAACCAAAGAGCCCGTTGTATCAATAATAACCGCTCTATCCCCTCGAGCGCGTATTTGCCCAAGAAGATGATGAAGGCAATTGCTTTTACCAGTTCCTGTAGTTCCCACAATCATCATATGCTCTGTTTCTCTGTTTTTAAGTAAAGGAACATCCCCTAAAGTTAAATCAGACCGCTCTCTTCTTTTGATGAGTTTTTTAAGAACTCGAGGTTTAACAATTGTAGTCCCTTGAAGTATTTTCTTTTGCTGACGGTGCTTTCCTCTTCTCATCCAAAACCAAGACAAAGAAGCAAAAGATAGAAGCATCATCAAAACTGCATAAAATAGCTTTTCTAACAACCTCCCCTGAAGGAATGTTACAAAGTGCCGGATGGAGGGGGCTCTTGCCAACCAAGAGCAACTCACGTTGTAAAACTCTCCGCCTTGAAAAGGAAAATCAACCCGATCAAAAAATCCATGAGGTAAAAGTGAGAGATCATCTCTGAGACAAGCCCCATAATAAACGATTAAGGCATAGAATTCCTTCCAACCAAAATCTTTATAGATCAAAAAACAAAACCATAAGATGCCAATAACCAAAGACGTCTTAAAGGTTGCCCATAGGACTTGGCGAACCATATGGAGTTTGTGAAGTTGAGTTTGTCCGCCTTGCGTGAAGCTGCCTGAAAGTTTCATGATGTTCTCCTCCCTTGTATCTTTTTACTTGTTATTTATATTCAACACCCCTTTAAATACCTGAATTCGCATTTAGTTCAGTAACAACTTAAAAATTATCAATTTCATATTAATTAATAACTTTTAAATGTTTGTTTTTTCTGTTTTGAGGCAAAAGCCTTAGATTTTCATAGAGAATTAACTTCTTTATGGTATAGTTCATGGTAAGGAGAGAAAAAATGACAAAAGCGAAGCAAGTCAAATATCTTGCATATTCATCCAGACTGGCTTTTGCTTTTAAAGCTGGATTAAGCCTTCTTATATGCTCTATTTTAGCGCTGCTTGCTCGTGATGCTAAAAATGCCTTTGGTGTATATTTTCTTTTATTCCCATTCATTGGAATCATCACTGACAGTATTTTGTATCTTCGTCGAGAAAAGATCTTTAAAGCTGATATTAGGGATGAAGATGCTTCTGAACTATACGGCCCGAATGCAGAAGAACTGATGACATACGCAAAGAAGATTCCTTTGGTTCGTCTCTTTAGAATTATCCCAGCCATGCTTTTGTGTCCCCTTGGTTTAGTTTCAATTCCATCATCCCTTCCTATTGTTTTCCTTGTTTCTGTTCTCATGGGCTACTATCCCGCAGCTTTAACTGATGTTTTCTTTGCAAAAAAACTTGGTATTAAATTGCCTTCAACTTACAAATTAATTTTTCAAGTCGGCTTATCTTCGTTCTCTAATCATAATTCATTTAAAAGCTCCTCTTCGTTAATCGATATGAATAATTGTTTTGCGGAACAAAGTGGTGTTTTAGGTTTTCGCAAACCAATTTATGAACCTCTAAACACCATTGTAACACCTATATCACCTCCTCCCATTTCTTCTTGCCTTTCAACGTATCATTAAGGTTTCTTTTGAGATTCACCTGTTAACTTTTTAACAAGCGATTTGGCTCCCTCGTAAGGCATTCCCAAAGCTGTATCAGCAAGATTCTTCAGTTCCACTTTTGTTGCAACTCTTAAAAGGTTTTTCTTACCTTTTTTATGAAACTCTTTCTCTATTCCTTGGTTTTGTTGTTCATGTTGCTTTTCTGCCATTTCTATGGACTTTGCGCCTGTCTTTTGCATTGCACTGACTTCGGTTTTCAATTTTTCAATCTTTTCGGAATCCAGGCCCAATGGCTTTTTATCTAGAAGATCAGTCTTTACAAGGTTTTCATTTTTTGGGTTCATTTCACCAGGGCTTGAAACAAGTCTTGAAGTAGGCGTTTTATGAGCTGTTTGAGCTTCTTCGTTGGTTAATCTTGTAGAAGCTCTTTGAAAAGGTTCTTGAGAGATTTCTTGCCCAGAAGTGGTAGTCCTATTATTGCTTGAGCTTCCTTCGTTTGGTCCACTAACATTGGGAATATTATTATTGAAACTCATCCTTTCTGTTCTGAGCCTGATTTGATTGTTGTCTCCTCCGTCTATAAAAGTTTGCTCCTGGTTTTGAGCTTCTATTCTTGATAGATAACTACTGGAATCATTCAAGAGAGGTTGTTTGATGACCGGCCCTTTCTCGTCAGGATAAGCTTTTGAGTGCACAAGACTTTCCTCCCTCATAGGCAAACTAGATTGTTCTTGTAAGACAGAAGGTTTTGCAATGGTATCGAGACTTGCTCCTCTTTTCCCTGTTAAGAAGGGCTCATTCATTTCTGGATAAGATATTCCTCTCTTGTCAGGAGTTGAGCTTTCCTGTCTTGTTTCTAAAGAATTTATATCTTGTACTTTTGAAGGTGTTTGAAGTTGATAATTGCCAAACTCATGAGATGGTGTCTGTTCTTGTAAATAACGCCTTTCTGCCCTGTAAGATCTCTCTAAATCAAGAGCACTTTCTATAGGTTTAAGGTCTGGAGAGGCAGACACATTAATTCCATGGTTCGATGCCCAATGACTCACATACTTTTGCAAGAGTTCAGGATTATGAGCTGCCATATGGGCAACACCTTGCATACCAATCCGGCCTCTTGCATTATCTGCTGGCATGTTAGCAACGCCTTCAAGGGCTTGTTGCGTAAAGTTTGTGTTGATCGTAGAGGCATTGCTTTGAATCCAAGCCGCTTGCTTTTGAAGATCTTCTGATTCCCTAAAACTCTTAGAGGCCTCTGCCCTCAGACTTTGAGCACTCTCCCAAGAACTGCTAATACTGTTATTTCTTCGTCTTGAATCTTCATCATTTTGGGTATAGCTTTGGTTTTGGATAGCCTGAACTGCCTCTCTTGTGAGTTTTTGGAATTGTTCATCTTGCCCTATCTTATAAGCTTCAGAGATAGTTTTTTGATCATAAGCCTTGCCATCAATAGAAGCCGAGAGAGAACCTTCTATACCAAAACCTTTTCCGCCTCCTATAGAAGCTTGCCCGATAAGACTTGCGGCTTGTTCTTCTGATACATTATGATTCTTTGCAAAATCTCTAACGATTTGACCGACTTTAGAAACAGCACTACTTTGCTCTATAGATTTTCCATGGCTGGTTTGATCGGATAAATTTTCGCTATGTCCAGTTTGGCGAGAGACTTCTTCAAGACCTCGTAAAGTCTCTCCATAATGCATTGCTGAGCTTTCCGATTGCTGTAAAGCTTTTTGGTAAGATCGACTGGATTGCTCTGTTAAGACCGCACTTTCTGTTTCTGCTTTATTGACGGAAACAGGAACACTTGAACTGCCAACATTCACAATCTGCTGGCCATCAGCCGTTGTCACCATATCTGTGCGCCCATCACTTTGGCTAAACATCCCTGCTTTGTAGCTTGCTGCCGTACTGTGACTCAGCATATGGGTATTGGCTATCTGTCGGTTACCCTCAGAGATATTGCCAAAACTATAGTTACCAGAAACTGCTTCTCCTGCTGCCATACTGGCAGCCCCTTGGCTCACAGCGCCTAAGTGAGAGGCCATATGCACAAAAGATCCAACCCCTTTCACAAGAGCAACCGCTAAAAAAGGAATACTGATGGCAAGATACCCAGCCATAGCTGCAAGATCCGCATTCGCATTGACAAGCCCAACAGAGCTTGCAAGGGTGACCCCTGCCTCACTGGAAATAGACAGAGCCGCTAAAGATTTTGATCTTGCCGTCATTAGTATTAAGTAATGTAATATTGCATAAAGAGGCGCCCACATTTGTAGCCACAGAAGGGTTTGTCCCCAGGAACTTAAGAATCGCCATCCAAACGGTAAAACGGACAAAGGAACGATGAACATAAAGGCAGAATAAACAATGGCTTCTAAGACTGCTTTCATGGTGGGTAAAGTTTCTCCGGCCATAGCCCCTAGAGTTTCATAAGTGGAGCGTTGTTGTAAGTAAGCTCTTCGTGCCGCAAAGTTAGGCGTATTACCAAGAGCAACGGACTTTTGCTCTATCCCATCCACAACCGCATAAATCATCATTTGCTGCTTTAAAATTTCAAGAGCTGACTTAGAAGAATTTACCAAAAAAGCATACGAACTCTGCATATGCTGTAAAAGGGCTATCTTTGGATTAATAAAGGCGTTTTTACCAAAGATCTTTTGACCAAAAAGCGTGGCTGTTCGGTCAAGCTCTAGTCCCCACAAACGATTAAAACGTGTGACGCCTTCTCTACAGGTGATAATCTCTGGCCGGGCACTGGGTTCACCAAGATTATGAGGATCTTTCCAAACAAAAGAGCGAACCGGAGAGGCTTGAGTAGAGACTAATGTCCAAATATCATCAGAGTTTCTTAAATCTTCCATTGTATATTTTCTGCCCAGCATGGCATCATAAACCACACAATGTCCGACAAACTCCCTCATGTTAGAGGCTAGATCTTCATTGGTAATATGAAAGGTTTTGGCTTGCTGAACTAAGTTTGATGCAAAGAGAAAACCTGCTTTGTGATATTTTAAATCATCCACCGTTGTAAAGATCATTTCTATATTTTCTGTTATGCTATGACCAATGCGACTGATCAAACTGGCTGACATCCCTAAACCAAAGGGCACATGATCGACTTGGTGAGATGTCACAAAAGCTGGGTTTTTAATAAACACTCTGGCCTGAGGAACCAATAAAAGACAGGTAATCATAAATAAAGGAATAAGCCACCCCGAGAGGGCTTTCATATAATCGCCCCAGATGGAATAAGCCAAAGCCCAAAGACTCCCAACACCTAGACCTAATCGTAATAAAGGCTTAAAGAGACTTCCGGTGTGAGAATTCAAACACATGGCAATGGCATCAAAGACCCCTTTTAAGATTTCTGGATCGCCATATGTAATCACTTGATAAGTCATCCGTTGCCTCCTTATATCTTTACTTTTTATCTACTTCTGTTTCTGCCTTTACCTCTATTTCTCTTTCTGCTCATACTCAATTTGACTCTCCCCTACATCCAGTTCGTTTCATTAGCGACATTGCCCAGCATCACATGGAGTTGTTTTTCAATAAGTTGTGTGGCTTGAATAAAAGAGAGAATACTATCCATATATTGAAAGGCGCTGTTACGCCTTATGGTTATTCGCTCTCTGGCTAATCTGAGGTAATTTAAGAAACGCTCGAGATGGCTATCATCTACTTGAACAGCCTTTAACTGAGCTACACTGTCATGAACAATATCAATCACCTCAAGGATGTATTTATAAAGAATGTCGAGAGCAATCAAATCGGCATATTGATGCACATCAATAGGAGCGTAGCCCTTTCGATAAGCAGTGGTGACATTGAGAATTTTATAAACAGGCAGTCTTGTTGAATTTAGAAAATCTTTCTCTTCTGCAGTTGGCTCAGTATCTTCATATATTTTTTGAATCAGCGATTCTAATACTTTATGAACTTTCTTTAAAAAAGCATGAGCTTCTGGTAGGGCAACCTTCCTTAAAACTGGATTGAGACAATGTTCGCTATCACAAGTATAAATGGGTGTATCTCCTCCATTTAAAAGTCCATTAATCACATCATCTCTATCGGCATGTCCAGGAAGGGTAAGGACTTCATAGTCATCTCCATTTTTTCTAGCAATGATGGAGCCCACAAGAGTTAAAAACAGTTGAGCTAAATCCCGTTCAGAACTTAAGAAGGCATTGGATTGAATAGCTTTCCAAGCTAAATTGAATTCGCCTACAAACATATCCTTATACCTAGGATCAGACCCTTTTGCGCCAAGAATACGGTCCCGATCTCCTTTAGCCCCACATCCTTGTCTGGCCGCAGCCCAATCAGAAAACGATCCTAAGTTAGACCCCATGGCTTGACATAAATGTTTACTCGCTTGATCACTTTTAGGCCATAATCCTCCAAGCATGGTCGCTGCTGTTTCACAACTATTGATGTTGGTTTGATTAATTTTGGTAGCCAAAGCATTCAGTTCATTTAAGATGTTATAAATCTGAGGACTGACGGTTTGCACTGCCAGCATAAAGGCATAAGAAGAAGCACTGGACCCTATGTTTCGGAGCATATCAATCAGTTGACTGGCACCAATATGAGAAAACCCACCCATCCAAAGATCAATACCGCCACACCCCGCTCTAAATCCAGGCATTTGCACTGTTGCTGGCTGAGCGTTTCGAACCGCATTTCGGGTGACAAGACTTCCTCCTGAATAATACCCAGCTGTTTGATCTTTATAATAAGCGGGTGTTGTAACATTACTTGCCATACCCGCTTCTTTAAAAAACCGCATCATGTCTTCGCCAATACCGGCATGGCATGAAGAGGAAGAGATAGCTAAGGAAACAAGAACAAAGTTAAAAATAAAAAACTTCATTGACTTCCTCCTGGCATCTTTTGAACTAAGCTCATAATCCTCACTTCCATTTGATCCAAAGAAGTCAGACCAATTGCTATCGGCAAGACATGACCTGTATTTGGATTCACGGCATAAAGAGAGGGCAAAACCTCAATCTTCCAAGCAGCAAATAATCCATTATCCGGTTGCGATTCTGGAAACTCTTCTAAAGGCTCACCATCTTGACTAATCGCAATCACTTCCCAGCCATACGTTTCTGAAAAGGTCTTTACAATCGGAGCAAACTGATGGCAGTAAGGACAATCGCCTCTAAAGAAGAAAAACAAGCCATACCTTTCTGACAAAGCCTTTATTGTTTCCTTATTGTGTTTTTTTTCTTCATCAAGATAAACATGGCGGGCTTTTTGATTGACGGGAGCAATCAAGGTGTGATCCAAAGAAGGGTTTTCATAGACAACTTGCATCCATGTATTTGAAAATTTTTCAGAGCGTGCCATCATATCTTTTTGCATGTCTTGATAAGCTTTTAAGTTTTGAGGCGTCGGCTTTATCCAAGCTTCTGTTAATCTTCTCTCCAGTTCTTGTCTATAGGCCTTAACAAGTTCTGTTGAGGTTTTGGGTTTTAAAGGAGTATTAGAAGAAGAGGAAGAAGCTTTTTCTTCTGGTTTGTTATCTTCTAAAAAGTCTTCTAAAGGTAAGGCTTCGTACCAATGCCAGCCTTGAGCTTGTTCGTTAAAAAAGCCTGCGTGAAGAGATGTTGCCAAGAGCTGCAAGTTCAAAAGCAAACCAAAAAGAGAGCTTTTATAAACCACCGGCTTCTCCTGTATGTAAGGGTTGTTTTTTAGTTCCAGCCTGAATATGTCTTAAGTTGTCTTTGAGTCTTTCAGCCGTAACAGTTTGAAGATGGGCTGCATTGGGGGCTTTGTAAGAGGCAATAATCTCCTCAAACACTTCGCTAAGATCAAGACGGCTAAAATCAATGCGACTGAGTTCTTCTGGTCGTAATCCTCGACAGACTGGTATTTCTGCTGTTCCCCAGCCAATTCCCAGTTGTGATCTTCCTTGCTGATGGATAAGCCTTAAAAGCTTATTACCAAAACAGCAGTAACTCGTTTTCTTTGAAACACAAATCCCTAAAACCTTTTTGGCACAATAGGTTCCGACCTGATGGCAAAGGTTTTTATCTTTCAGCTGAGCAAGTAGTTTTTCCTCAATGCTGCAAGAAGCCAAATGAAGAGAGGTTCCCCACCCTTTCATGTTCTGACAGCAATCTTTAAAATCAATGCAGTTGCGGCTACATCTTTTGTCGGTTCCCTTAAAGATTTCAAAGCTGCCACTTCGTATGTCATTTTGCATTTCTTTAAAAACGGATAGTTTAGCCATGACTTCTAGCATTTCCCCATTCGCTTCATAACTTGTGTTGGTGCAATTGCCGGTAATACAAAAAGGAGAGCCAACCCCTGCTCTTATGTTTTTTAAAGATCGTTTAGAAGAAGAGCATTCATAGGTTTGCTCCCAAACCACACAAACCCCGCTTACAAACTCCTTACAACGGGAAGCTTTTTGAAGACACCCTTGGGCTCGAAGCGCTGAGCAGGTGTTTTTACTGGATCTTTTACACCGGTACGTTTGTCTGAATTGCCAACAGTCTCTTGTCATAGGACGATCTTGAATCATTTTTGTCGAAGGTCCATCAGAACAGACCTTATTCACATACTGACAAATCCCTTTATCGGTTAAATCTTCCAAAGCCGCACAATCATCACGCCATTCTTCTTTGGTAAGGGTGATGATTTCAGGGTGTTCATGACATTGATAATCTTTGGCACACGGTTTATGGCCTCTGAGACACCCAGGATTGTTTGGGCCATGAGAATGTCTCATATATCTTTTGGGTTTTCCATAACAAGGGTTTGCAGATCCTCCATGATCCGCATACCAAGGAACATCATACCCACCACAAACCCATGATTCTGTGACATATCCAGGCGTTATGCTGAGTTCTAGGGTAAGGTTATGATGGCAAGCTTGTTCGATACTGTCCCCCGCTTCTTCACAAAGCACAAGAACAGAAGCTCCTTTTTCTTCTGCTCCAACTTCCATTTTAACATCTAAAATCGTGTGAGGGTCCTTGAGGACTTCATCGCCATTTCTAAGCAGAGGATCCGTATCAGGATCCAAAACAAATCTTTTCCTTGTCGCTGTTGCTGTTTTTAAAAATTGTCCTGCCTCTGAAGTATGGGTTTCAGCTAACGCAGCATCACCAATCGTTGCCGCATTAAAAGAACTTTCCTTTGGCCGATCGGTTGCAAAACCTGGAATCATCGATGCAGCTGTTCCTCGAGCGGCTCCTTGCACAGAACTTTGCAGAGATCCAGCTAACTGTTGCCCCAAAGAATGGGAACTTTCCATAGGCATACAGACTGGGAATGTTAATAAACCAATTAGAAATAGATAGGAACAAAAAAGATAAGAAAACAGTTTCATTTAATATGGCCCTCTTTAAATTTTTCAAGGGCATAAGCAAGGGTGATATTGCCACTGATCTTTTTATAACCGGCCTGGTGTGCTTCTATAAAAGTCGGCACAACGACAACGTTATACTCTCTGAACAAGAGCGGATCTAAAACAACACTTTCGCCTAATTCTTTTACAAAAGTTGCCGTTTTCAAAAAACTGTTGTCAATAAGCCCTCGAATCACAAACACAGCCTTATGCTTTTTAGCCTCCACCGCTAAAGCCTTTAAGGACTCTTTGGGGATGCTCAAGGAAACAAAGATGTAAATCGTAGAGTCAGTGTTTGCTTGATTTGTTTCTATCGGTTGCTTTGACTCTTTCTCTTTTAGACAGCTTATAGTGTTTTGAGACGAACATCCTTTTGCTTTAAAAGGGGAAGGCGCTTGGTTTTTAAGATCTAAAGCCTCTTTCTCATAATATTTGATTAAGGCCTGACTTTGCCCTTGCTGTTGCAAAGCCCAAACCTTATGGTCTTCCGCCTTTGCTAAGGAGAACATTGATAAGAAAAGAAAAAAGTACATCACATGACGCAGCACGATCTTTTCCTCCAAATCAAATAGCCAAAATCCTCTCCCTGATAAGGAAATTCTTTGCCTGATGCCCATAAAGTTTCACTGCGTCCCAAAGGATGGCATCCTCCTCTTCCAGTGGAGGGACCAATTGTTGGAAAGGGATAGACCATCTGGGTTTTGTATTGAGTTTTTTTAATAATCGGCATGGGATACCTTTGGCACTGGCCTTCTTTACCCATCGTGCCATGGAGCATCAATTGACGATGTAATTTGCCCATCAGTTTCATCGTAGCCAGCAAGCTTGCCTGCACCCCTCCGACATGAGCCGGTATGGATCCAGAGAATGGATACAAAGACCCCTGACATCCGCCACACCAAAACAAGGCATCATTGGGAAACCCGCTGGAAGCCAGGGCACAATCTGCTGCACAAGCGGCCTGAGCAATGGGATTACCAAACAAAACAGCTTCAGGATTGAGAATAAAGCCAGTTTCTTCGTCATTCCATAAAGGATCCAATTCCGTTAAATAGGCAACATCAAAGCTTGCTCTTTCTAGACAAGCAAAATCCGTTAAGAGTTCAAGCCAATAAATAACAGGATACACATACCAATGAACTTGATAAAAACTTCTCCTTAATCCCCCAGAATGACCCTTAGCAGCAACACTGCCTCGTCCTTGCATCCGGTTACCTCCTGCCAATTGAATCCCACCCATATTAATCAGGCAATAAGGTGTTCGAGTCACATCAACGAGACGAGCCGGTTCCCAAAAAGAAATCGGAACGCCTGGGGTTGGGAGATTTAAAGGGGGCCTTGGACATAAGCAAGTAAACCCTGAAGGATTCGGTGTATCCTCAAAGCCTCCTCCACTTACATTGGCGCCCCCAATGGTCATGGGAAACAAACAAGACCAACAAATATCGGTTAAAGGATTGACAAACCGGCCTTGGCAGTTTGCCTCTGCAACCCCTAGAGAAAATAAAAGCAGAATGCTATAAAAGACAAAAGGCCTTATAAAGGATAATCCTTTAATAAATAAAGAAGGTTTTATGATTTCTTGTTCTGCTGATTTTTTATGTGTTGCACTGCTTGCTTCTCTTACTATCTTTCTTTTAAGCGTGTGTATCCCGCAGGTCTGGATATGGTTTTCTTCTAAATTTTTACAAAGTTCTCCTTGGGATGGGGAAGATCGCTTTTTTGAACTTTTTAGATTCATCATGGTTGCTTCAGAAACAACAGCTCTGATTCTCATTGTTATCTTATTTTCTAGATGGGTTTTCTCTTTCTTCTGATGAAAACAATTCTGCAAAGAACAACCAACACTTCGCAAAAGTTGCCCTGTAAAAGAAAGAGTTTTACCTCCTTTAATCATATCAATCTCCTTCCTTGTAAAGATTGATTTCCTCAATCAACAGATGCTTTCCTTGTTGAGTAACTTTAGCTGGGACCTGAAAGATACCAAGCTTTTTAGTGAGAACTCCTTCTTGATCAAAATAAACAGGTCGATCTCGCTTCTCCATCAACTCAAAAGGAGAGCCGCTCGTTAGAATAATTTGACTGTTAGGTTCTTGCTCTTTTGCCCAATTCACCTGAGCTTCATCATCCCCATCAATAAAGAGAAGGGATTTTGTAAGGGACTGATAATCCAAAGGATTAACTTTAGTCCCTTTACCATGAAAGATTTGACCCTCGTGGTCTTTTAGATCATAGGGAACGATGATACTAGGATCATAGGCGAACGATCTTGGTTCTTTTGTGTGGTGAATTTCTTCAACAGGTTTTGGCCTTTTAATCTTTTCTTGAATCCCTAGCGCTATTTTGTTTTGGTGGTTTTGGATACCTCCTTCTTCCTCGATCCTTTGAAGCCTCCTTTCTATAACCTCTAATAAATCTTCTTCCAGGATCTCAAACGTATTGCCAACAACGCCATAATCATTCAAAAGCTCAGCCTGTGCCGTGGGCAGGAAAGCGATGTTTATGATGAAGAGATAACAGAAGCCTTTGATCATAGTATGTCCACCTCCATTCAAGACTCTTGCTCTAACGGGTTGGTGTTGGCATTTAAGAGATGAAAGATTTTTTCTGTATAATCGGGAAGAGCCCCTCCCCAAATCGCTCCCTTGGCAATCAAGACAAGGTTATTCTCTTTGGCAAAGGTTGCAACCTTCTCTTTAATCTCGTCAGCACCCTGTTGCAGGAGATGGTGACTGACTTTTCCTTGGGGATGGGGATAGTGCTTGGCAAGGATTTGTGATTGTTTTGCAATTAAAACGTTTGTATCTATTGTGCCAAAGGCGTATTTCGGTCTTAAAAAGAGAAAGATGCTTAAAATCGTCAACTCGAACAGAATCAATACAATCGTTGTGGTTTGAATAATGGTTTTCTTCATACACTTTTCCTTTCTTCTTGGTTCCTCTCTTACTCTTATCTCCATTCTTATTTCCTCTCTTTTTGGCTCCTCTCTTCTTGGTTTTTGAGTAATTGTTCAATAGCATCAGAAACACTTAAGCCTTGAGCACGTAAAGCTTGCACGGCAGCATATTCTTCAGCTTTAGTTGAATAAAGAAGTCCTGAATAAGGATCTAAGATAAGCCTTCCCACAGCATAACCATTGGAACTGTAAATCATAATTTCTGCATAAGACCCATGCTTGGTTTTAACAGAACTTAGTTGGGCTTCCATAAGGGGTGTCAAGGCAATCCTCCCACTTTTTTTAAGCTGTTCAATGGATTCTTTCTTTTGCGACAAAAGGCACATCCAATCTGAATTATCAAAAGCCGCTTGAGCAGCAGGGTTTACAAAAAAATCATTAATGCTTTGCGTGCCAACGATTAAAGAGCCATAGTATTTCCGAAGACGTCTCGCTAAGGTTTCAATAAAGACACCACTTTGATTCGAGCGGAGCATGTCCCACGCTTCATCAAAGACGATATGAAAGGGTGTTTTGCGATCTCCTAAAAACATACGGTTGGTAATGTTAATAATCATCATTTGCACAACAACCGCTTGAAGGTCTTGACGTTCTTTCAGTTCTTCTAACTCCACCACAACCAAAGGCTTATCCAAATTCACCGTTGCTGGACCATTAAAAAATCGACCATAAACTCCGTTTTGAGTATAAGGAGAGAGCATGGTTCCTAAATCTTGAGCTTTTTTATGAGAATGTCCTAATAACCAATCGGCTATATGGGTGATCGTGCAGTGTTGTCCATATATTTTCCATGTTTCTCGCATGGCTTGTTCAATCAAAGCAGCGCCGACATCATCAACCCCTTGGGTGGGAGCTGCCATCAGCATAATGACGGATTTAAGCATCGCAAGAGCATCTTGAGCCGCTTCTTCATCATGCGGTGATATCGTTGAAAAGGGATTTAAACAAAGCGAATTGGTGGATAAAGGACTTTTGGGTTTAAATTCAATAAACTGCCCCTCAAGTAAAGAACAAGTCTTTTCAAAACTGCGCCCGACATCCATCACAAACACTTTGCCGCCAAGACCTAACGTTGAAGTCATTAGCTCTTGCATAAAGACAGATTTGCCAGAACCGGATCGTCCCACCACAGAAACGTTATAGTTTCCAGCATTGTTATCAAAAGGACAGAAGGTAAAGATCTGGCCTTTTCTACCACTTAAGATCATGCCTGGACTTTTTGTTCCCTGCCATTCTCCTTGAAGAGGTAATAGATTGGCAGATTCTGTTGAGAGGGTTGTTTTAAGACGTCCTAAACTCAGTAAGCTTTTAATCCCCTTTTCTCCCCACATCATTGGTAAACAACTTAAGAATGTAGGGAGATGTAAAAAGGTAGTCGATTCTAACCGCCATTCTTTACTTTGGTACAAGTTAAAAAGAATTTGCTCTGCGGTTGGTAAAAGATTTTCATGGGCAAAGAGGATGACATTAAATTGGGTTTGAACAATCCTCTCTCCCTTTCCTAATTGCGTTCGAACAAACCCAAGTTCATCGGCTTCTCTTTGAATCGAGGGAAGATATTTGCCGATAGGAGAATACGCTTGTCTTTCCACATAAGTTGATTTTGCTAAAACCTTTGTTTTGGGTTTGTCTTGTTTTGGAGTATGGATGCCATAATGAATCAGAAAAGGGCAAGGAATTTGCGCAAAGTCTCGATCTTCATCCCCAATCAATTGCCCCATAGCATGTAAGGACCAAACATCTGGATAGTGACGCACTTGGTAAGCTCTAACTTGCACCTGATGCGCATTCAGAGACAACCCATCACTTCTGACCATGAGATGCGTGGTTGGACTTGTAATTTGTTCCTTTAAATATTGCAGTTTGTTCCAACGTACCTTTTCTAAATTAACTCGAGAAGGATCTAAATTAAACAACCCATTCACTGTTTGTAATAAATGCTCTGGTTGCCAGATACAAACCGGAAGCCCGAGCATTTCCAAAGTAGTTTGGATTTGGTTTTTGATTCTGTTAACCTCAGCCAAAATAACAGAATTAAGGCTCTTACCCTTACTCGCTTGCGTATAGGCTAAAAAGCACCGAAAAGTTCGTAAAGTATAAGGACTCTGCTTAGAATAAAAAGCTTGCTGTTTTAAAAACGTTGATCGTTTTTGTGCTAGGTTTTCAATGACAGGATTACGCCCCAACCGAGCCTTTTGCCAAGTATCACAAAAATCACCAATATGAGGATCTGCCCATAAAATGATTTGCAGACTGCTTTCTTCAGGAAGCACATGTTGAAAGAGTCCACTGACCTCACGTTGCATTTCTTCAGAAGCCCCCACCAAAGGAAGCGTTTCAATCACAAAACCAACACTATCTTGATTAAAAAAGAGCTGTGTTGTTTCATCATAGCTCTCATAAGGTAAAAAGGCTGACAAGGTATAAAACTGAGACAATCCTTTTAAAGCTTCGTTGTAATAAGAACTTCCCCCAGCGCTTTGTTCCGAATCGCCAAAGAAAGAGAGAATCTTTTTTCCGAAATCACTCAGCATGTTTAACCCCCTCACCATTGGGGGTTAATTGCCAGTAACCAGGGCGGATCACGGTGTGAACAACACTGCCTTCATGTAGGTTTCCTTGTTCATCTTGAAAGGGGGCTATCCAAATTCGTAAAGGGGTTTCTTGGACCCGACTCACCGTTGTTAGATCGGATAAGACAATTTCATGGGCCTTAACAGGATTGCTTTCAGTGTTCATGTTATTGTGGGCAAAAACAGGAGCAACAGCCTTAAGAGAGTTGGGTTCTTCGTTATGTGCTAATTTCCCAGTGTCGACCATCTTGTTGACTTCACTGATCGATTTACAGCCAATGCCTTTGCCAGCTTCACACTCAAACACTTCAGAAGTTGTTGAACATCCTGAAAGCAGCATTAAAACCGATAAAAAAGGAAGGAAAGGTTTAACAATAGAGGGTTTGTTTACTGAATGATGACCAATTTGTTCCCTTGCAAGGGGTTTCATTGCAAATGATTTCATTAAGAGCCTCCCTGAGAAAGATTTTGAGGTGAGGTTGATTCAGGCGGGATCCAAGCCTGCACAGAGGTAGGATTTTCTTCTACCGTTTGAATTTGCTGGTGACGTTTTTGATCATTGATTTTGCCAACGGCTTGGCGGATGGCGCTATCTCCAAAAGCAAGGCCTTGGCTAAAGACAATATCCACGGGTCTGCCGGCTGCAACTTGTATCACCGGTTGCAGTTGTTCGGCGCGCTTTATATAAAAATCGGCGTATTTTTCAAGGGCGTTACTGGTACCTTTGGCAGCTCCTTGTTTGAGTATTGCTTCATTCGTTAAAGGATTGGTTTGAGCCAAGCCATTCATCGGCGAAAAGGTTATAGGATTATGGGCTTGACTTAAAAAGCTCCCCATGCCACTAAAAAACCCTCCCACAAGAGCATTTCTCATGCTTTCTCCAGCTCTATCAACAACAGACCCCCTAAGACCCGCTCTGCCATCTTCCCCTGCAACATAACCTTGAACTGTCATTTCAACCACTTCCCCTGTTTTTCTTTCAACACAGGTGAGTTTTTCAAGGCGCATAAACACTCGTTCACTGGAGATATCGCCGTAACTCGCCGCTAAGACATGACACCCTTTAAGATCTGATTTAAACCTGCGAGGAAGGGTCCCGGGATCGGTGATTCTTAACAGAACAGGTCTTGGATCACTGGCGGATTGGATTGAAGTACTGGCATCCACGCCCCCTAAAAGAATCGCTTTCGCAAAAGCACCGGCTGGAATGGTGTTATCGGTGGTTTTAAGAAGGGTATTGGCTTTTGAATTATGAAGTCTAATCGTTACCTTCTGGACCGCTTTTGATTGAAATTGAGAAGGGAGCGCAAGATTGCCTCCTCTTTTGCCAGAAACCAAAGAAGCAGATGGTTCAACAATTGGAGGCTGAGGAAAAACCTGATCTTTTTGATAAGAGGTAACTTGAGAAGAGCTTCCTTCCTCTTTCTTCACTTGATCCAGCTCTGATCTTAAAGTTTCAGCTTCTGTTGGAAAGGGTTTTTGGTTTTCACTCACATGATTTCCTAAAGCTTTGGATGTGTAAGAAGATGCTGGATGATTGGAGGCTTGATGAGAGGGTGATTGATGAAGTGGTAAAGACCCATTCATTTTTAAAAGCTTATCCAACATCTGTTCAACAACTTCTAAGCGTTTATGGGTCAGTTCTGCTTTATTGGTAAATTTATGGACCCAAACTTCTTGAGGATTAATCCGGCCAGTGCCCGTTGTTAGGGAAGTTTTGTGATCAAGCTTTGCTTCTGAAGGGGATTTTTTTGACTCTCCTTTTATAACCCACGCTAAAACAACAATAATAACCATCAGAACTCCGATAACACTTAAGAGCAAAATTTGCTGGCGACGTTTGAAAAGCTCAATCATCGTCTTCATGAAGACCTCACCACAAAAAGCTGTGTTTTTTCTCCTGGTAGAAGAACCTGCTTTTCAAAACTTAAAGCGAAATCACCCGCTTGGTAGAAGGATTTTTCTAACAGTTCAATGGCCGTTGAGGTGGTGTTTTGAACAGAAAACACTTGTCCACGATAAGGGCCCGCTTGATAGGATTTTACGTGTTCAAGCTTGTAACCTTCTGGAATTGAACGGTTATAGTTCACCTCTCCTTCTATTTCCATCAGTTGTCCACCAACAAGCTGTCTCATGATGAGTAAAAGCTCTTCTTGAAACGGCAGTGTTGTTTGGAGAGGCTCAATGCTTGAGTTTATGGTGTCTTTAAAAACACCTTGCCTTGCAGTGTTTTTGACAACACTTGTGTTGAAAACTCTCGAGTTAAGAACACTCGTGTTGAAAACAGTTGTGGTTGCTCTTGTTGCTGTTGGTTTAAGAATCAGATCTTGAGTCACGCCATTTTCAGTGATGACTGTAATCGAGAGAGGCTTGGTGCCATTTCCTGGACTGGGTTTAATAAAGAGTTGTCCTGTATGCTCATCGGCTTGGCTGACAAAAGTCCCTTCATCGCCAAAGACTTGAGCAATGCGATCATTGGTAACTGCAATTCGATTCATGGAATCAGGCGAAATCGTAATTTCCAATCTTTTATTTTCAGACAAGGTTAAAACTTGGCTTGCCTGAGGAGACTCTAGAGAAAGTGCTAAAACTGCCCCCACCCATTGAATATATGAGAGAACTTTATGTTTATTATGCAGTCTCATGAGATTTCTCCGTCTTCAATAAAGAAAAAGATTCAATCAAAAGACGACCGGAGCGATTTTGCAGTTTCAGTTGATAGGTTTCTCGAACTTGAGCAATCTTTTTAGAACCGACATAACTGATCAAATCACCCGTGATTTCAGCCAATAATTGGCTGGCATCCAGCTTAAAGGTGGTGGCTTTAAAATGAAGGCTTAGTTGTTCGTTTTTAAGACGTTTTTCATCATCCAGGATTTTGGCTTTAACAGCACCATAACTTTCCGGAATCACATACCGCAGAATCACAGATCCCTGCCAACCAATACTGGATTCGGTAACATCCAGTAAAAGGTGCGCAAAGAAAAGACTCATTTCTTCAATATAGGACGGAGAAAATTGATTGCCTTCAACCCAGTAGCTATTTTTAAGTTCAGGCGGACAAATAATGATACGTTCTTTTTTAAAAAACAAGGCAACAGAAAGGACAAAACACGTTCCTAAAAGAATACAGCTCAAACCGGAGAGAAAGTTTCTTTGAAACTGGGCCTGACCTAAGCGTTTTGTTTGCAATTGAAATTTCATCTCTCTATGACCCCCTCTCCTATAAATTCGCGAATGTATGAGGGTGGAAAACTTGAAAGGCGATTTGGATTTACTGGAAAAAACCAATACCGAACCGCCTGCAATTGGCCTTTGCCAAAATACCGTTTATAAAGATGAATCAGATAAAAGTTGCTAAGACTTGTAATGAACCCTAACAGAATAAAATCCAGAGTACTTCCGAGCATAAAAGGCGCTAAGATCAATAAAGCTTCTTCTTTTGTCCAGAATAAGAATCGGACCGGGGTATCGACGTGATTTAAAATGACGTGTTGTTGAAGGCTCATAAGGATCTTTCCACTTTCTCTATAAAGGGAACCATTCCGGTCTGGCTTTGTGAATCAGGTAATAGCCAATCGCAGCTCCTCCATAAACACCCAAAGGAGCAAATCCACCCGACTGAAAAGTTCGAGCCAGACTCCACACGCCTCCTCCACCCAAGATGAGACGAGCAATCCCTGATTCATGCTTATCGTATTCTTCAACCGTGGGTTTCATATCAATATCGGCTAAGGCAAGATTGAGTCCGGTTCCAACGAGAAACCCTAAGCCTATTTTTTTGAACTTGTTCAGTCGCTTCATTGTTTGTTTCATGACCTGTTCCTTTACAAAAATCTTTTAAATCGGTTTAAAGTTTCTTAGTGTTTCAGTATTTCCTTTATTTTTATTAACTTCCCTTTTGAAAATGTTTTGCGAGACGCGGAACAAGGACATCTTTTAAAGGCCCTATCGACAAAATGGATAAAACATGGGTTGGATAATCAATCACAGCAAGCAAATAACAAGAGTCTTTTTGGATTTCAAAGGTCACTTCCCTTCCCGCCTTCAAAGCAACCGCTTTTGGAAAATGATTGAAAACGTCCGAAAACGTATTCCATTCATATCGTTCAACCTCATGCAACCAAGCTAAAAGGCTATTTCTTGTTTCAGGTTGTTCTTGGATGTGTTTGTCTAAAACAAATTTATTAATGATTTGCATGGCTGGTGACACCCTAGAGAGTAAAAGTGGGAAGTAAAGAGAAAGGATTTATTGATGATGAAGATGCTGCTGGTGATGGCTTGAGAGCCTCTTTTGGATTGATGAAAGTATTTTTTGGGTTCATGGTATTCTCCTCAAATTTAGAGTATTGATCCCTTCAACGTTGTTATAGTCAGCGGTGTTAGGATCAGTGTTGTTATGGGGTTATTATTGAGAAATAAAATGAACTCTTCCACGTAAGCATGCTTTTGTTGACAACAAGCATGCATTTTAAAAGTGAGAGTTTATGCGGCTTTAGCGCCTTAAAACCGTAAGCATAAAAAATTTTGCGTAATCACAAACCAGCGTTCCTTTTCATTAAGGAGTGTTAAACTATTTTGCTTAATGCTTGATTCATTTTTAACAGGGCTTATTAAACAACAATTTCGTTATTTATTAGCATCAATCCGATAATTCCCCTATTGATCGCAAAAATATAATTTTTTCAACTTGTTAATCTAGAAATTTCTTAAATATATATTTTGTATATCTAATTATTGTTCGCTATCTTATAAATAATTACAAAAAAGCACTGAACACAGGATCAACAATCAAAAGTAAAAATAAGGTTTTCTAATGAGTAAAAGTCAACTCTCTCCCATTCAATCAGACAAACGCTTCCTAACGCTTAAATTCGTTAACAACGAAGTTTTCTTTGAAAACAAAAAAATCCTGCCAAGACAAGCTTATAAAAGGCGTGAAATCCTCCATATATTGCTCACACAAGCTTTAAAAGATCGGTGCATGGGAAGCCGTTATCCAACTCTATTATCCATTGAAGATCTGGCAGAACTTTTAAACCTACCAAGCAATTATGATAGAGAGATTCATTTACTTCGACCCATCCGATCTTTATCTCAGCAACTAGGTGGAGAACTTGTTTCTCAAAAGGCCAGATACACAACATTATTTTTTCTGGATTTAGAAAATATAAAAATTGAAATTGATTGATGCCGTTTAAAAACGGTCTATTGTAGGTGACTTCACTTAAGTTCGAAAACATTCTATATTGCTTCTAACTTTAAAATCGAAAACTGTAGCTTATCATTTATTTTTTTGAGTAAACTTTTTATAAAATATTCTTTAAATCTTACGATTGGGAAACTAAAAAACAAAGAAAGGCAGGTAAAGATGAAAAATTGTTACAATCAATTATCAAAAGCTACAGTTGGTATTCTCTTGTCTTTCTGCCTTATGGCAGAAAGTACTTGGGGTTCGTGAAAACGATAATGCCTATTTCGATTTCTTCGTAATAAGAACTACAGTTTCTTTTTAAGAAAATGTGTTTTTATTTAATCTAGGTTGCTTTAAAATAGCCTCGATTGGTTCATTGACTGCTTTGTATCATAAATCTTCCAACAAACGTGGCTGATAGGTCGTAATAATTTCTAAACATTTCTTAATATCACGAAGCTTATAGAAAGATAGAAGGCCTTCCATATTTTCTCTTGGCAATACTCTATATAATACCTCTAGACTTTCCTCTGGAAAAAATTCTGAAAGTGGCGAATATAAGTGGTTAATTGTATATAAAAGAAAACCAATATCATTTGAAACTGTTAACATTCCTTGCAAAGATAAAGTCTTTACAGCTTCACCAAATGCTTCTCTTGCTATAATTGCAGCTTTCACAAAATTATCTGATATACCAGATGTCACGAATTGTTCATCCTGAGGCCAATTAGTTTTAATCCAGCTATTTATCTTACTTGCCCACAATTTATGGCTTTTCTCTCCGGCTGAATCTAAAAGTTGAAATATTGCACATGAAATATGCTCTAGCTTTTCAATATCAAGTTCTATAAGGAGCTCTTTAGAAAAGTCTTTTTGATCAAAATAGCTATCTTCATGGAAAAGCAAATAAATTAAAATGTAGCATAAACTCTGATGTGATTCTTTTTGATTCAGATGCTTAATTGCTTCCAGAAAATCGTGCTTGAGCTCAGAAAAAAGTTCATGTGATAAAGTTGGATTCTTTGAATAAATATCCTTAATAAAGGCTTGCCAAATATATTGAAATCCTTGATTCGATGGAATCCATTTAAAATGTTTTAATAGATATGTTTTTACCCATTCTTTATCAATTTTGAAAAGCCATCCAATATTCAAAACAGCAATAATTAAACTTATTAATTGGTTCTGGTTGGAACCTCCCACAAGATCAGTGAGGCGTAATTGGATTTCTTGAGAAATTTGATTATTCATTTTTAGATTTCGGTCTAACAAAAACAAAATTGATCGGGTCAATTCACCAATAGGATGGTTAAATGCCTCATTTATACAGCTATCTAATCGTCCTTTGATAGAGGTTTTAGACGCACATTTAACAAGTCTATCAAACAATTCTAAGAATTTTGGTTCACTATCTTCTTTCACATTTTGGCTAACTTGCAGCAACCATTTGGCAATGTAATCGGAATTTTTAATTAATATATCATCAGGTACTTTACGTAGAAGATTATAAAGCTCTTGTCCACTTTCTGAATCAAACTCCATATTTTGCAATCTTAGCAAAAAATGAATTATATGCTCGTCATTCCAAGAATCCCAAATTGACTGAACCAAATTTCTTTTCTTAATTCTTGCAGGAAGACCATAGAAAAGTTCCTCACAGTTAATTGAAAAAATATCGCCAGTTTTTATAAACTCTTCAGTAATTACAAAAACCCTGCTAAAGGGAGATTGAGTTTTATATACACTCTTCCAAAACCTTGCACACGCTTCATGAAATGTATCTTCATGCCAATGCAAAGGAACAGTAATAATAAGCCAATGGTCTTATACTTTTGAATGTTTTGACTTTTTTTAGCTTTTTCTATTTTTTCTTTTAAAGCTAATTTCAAACGAGCAGGAATATATATTTTATGCTGATTAACATTAACTCGTGGGGCATTTCTGCCGAATTGTCGTTTACTTTTATTTCCAGAATATTTTATAGATTGTCCTAAAGGAGCTATCCCTACTTTATCTAATAACTCTTGCACTAAACCTTCATTGTGACCTCTACTATCTCCTCCTAAAGCGCGTACTAGTTCTAAGCGTACTTCTTTATCTTTCCAATAAAAAACTCCATCATATTCCTTATCTTTTGGACAAAATAAAATTTTTTCAGGCTCATTATCTGTCGATTTAAGGTAGGTTGCTGTATGCAGAAGCGGTATTATTTCTGCCCTAAATTTCTTTTTATACTCTTTAAAATTTGCAAGATCTTTCTGTTTAGGGTCATTTTTTGGAGGATTTTTATCTTTTAAAAGCAAAGCATAGCATTTGATAGCTTCACCAACCAAATCTGAGGCTTCCGTTAGTGTAAGCAAAGAATTTTGGTCATTGAAGAGTTTTTTAAAAACGGTGTTAAGGGAATCGATTGACATAAACACTTCTTGTATTTTTTACTTTTAAATCTAATGTTATCAAGATTTTTTAGCAAAGTTTTTGTTTCCATTTTTAACCCCATCGACAAGTTATATTTTTATAAAAATAAGAGAGTTACTTAAGATCAAACTATATATTGGGAGAAAGTGTCATATGGTATTGTAAAGAGATAAAAATGCTAGTTGTTAACTTAAAACTGCCTTAAATGAGCTTTCAATAAATAAAATTAATGTTGAAATTTGTGTCATTTTATGACACATTTTATATATGAATTATGAAATCAAACATCTCTCCACTTATATCGATCTCTTACAAGCAAGAGGCAAATATGTTTTTGAAAAAACTGAGGCTTTAAAAGCGCTTAATTGCACAGATGATGCTTTTAGAAGCAGCATTAAAAGGCTTTCTCAAAAACAGCGTATAACTTCCCTAACTCAAGGTTTGTATCTGATTATCCCCCTTGAATATAAGAATATGAGTTCCTTGCCACCTGAATGGTACATAGATACTTTAATGAAACATCTGGGCATTTCTTATTATGTAGGGCTATTAACAGCAGCTTCTTATCATGGAGCCTCGCATCAGGCACCTCAAATTTATCAGGTCATTATTAATAAGAGTCTGCATTCTCTTCAGGTGGGAAGATCCAAAATTCAATTTTATAAAAGCGCACTTTTAGAAAAAGCAAAAATAAACTCTTTTAAAGTACCAACTGGTACTCTTCGTCTTGCAACTCCTGAGCAAACTGCCTTTGATCTGATTAGATACCTTCAAGCGAGTGGGGGAATCAATCATATTGCAACCGTATTATCAGAGCTGGAAGAATCTCTTAACGCAGACAAATTGGTTGAAATAGCAACCCAAGGAATGCCGTTGTCTTGTTCTCAAAGATTAGGTTATCTTTTAGAGGTTGTAGGTTCAAAGGCTTTAGCTCAGCCACTAAAAAAATGGATTAAAAGCAAAAAACTGCAGTACATACCTTTAAAACTCTCCAAGCAGCGACTTGTTTTGAGTAAAGATGAAAATTGGAAATTAATTATTAATGATAAAGTAGAACCAGATATATGATTGAAAAAAGTGCTATTATTGAGTGGTACGACCAAGCTCCATGGGTGTCATCTGCCCAAGTTGAACAAGATCTTATTCTCTCAAGAATCCTATGCGAAATTTTCTCCTCGCCTTTTCTTCAAGAAAAATTAGCTTTTAGAGGAGGCACAGCTTTAAACAAGCTTTATTTTAAGCCACCTCTTCGTTATTCGGAAGATATTGATCTTGTGCAAATCCATCCTGGACCAATCGGTGATATTCTAGATGCATTAAGAGCAATTATTGATCCTTGGTTAGGAGACCCCAAACGAAAACAAAATCAAGGTCGTGTTAGCCTAATTTATAAATTCCAAGCTGAAGAGCCCACAATACCTATGCGCGTTAAGCTTGAGATTAATTCAAGAGAGCATTTTACAGTTTTAGGCCTTACTCAAATACCTTTCTCTATGGAAAACCAGTGGTACTCAGGACAAACTCAGATCACCACCTATAAAATAGAAGAGCTTCTTGCAACAAAGTTAAGAGCTTTGTATCAACGGCTCAAAGGAAGGGATCTATTTGACCTTTTTATGGCTTTACGTCTCATTAATGACATTAATGCTGATCAAATTATCGAATGCTTTCAACATTACATGAAGCAAGATAGCCTGTCTGTTTCTAGAGCTGAGTTCGAGAAAAACATGCATGAAAAACTCAATAGCTCAGATTTTCTAATTGATATGCGTGCTCTGTTGCGAGATGAGCATAAACACGACCCTGCCTTTGAATATAAGCTTGTTCATCAAGAATTGGTTTCTAAACTACCTGGCGATGCATGGAAAGGAATTTAATCCTTTACCAAAAGTTTGAGGCTTCATTCTTTAGCACCATTCTATCTTGCAAACTCCTGTCTCTTGAAAATTCTCTAAGAGAGATTCTAAAAGAAATCAAATGGCGTGTTTGTCTAAAAAACTGCCCAGTTCTGATTTGCGGCACCTGACTAGCCATCCAACTTTAATGAAGGGGATATGATACCGTTTGGTACTGCTCCAA